>JBCDIQ010000100.1:0-15691 GCA_039024295.1 Bacteroidota bacterium
CCATAACCAAAATACTTCTATCTTATGCAAGTTGTCATTGTTCAGGACTTTCTCGAAAAATTGTATGCTGCTGGAGTAATTCTTCGTAATGCCGAACACGATTATAAAGAATTAAGCCGCGACTACCCCTTTATTCAAAGCCGACAGCTTGCGCACTTTCGAAAACTTGCACACTTGGCAATTGAGAAAATTAATAAGTCTCTTAGAGAAGAGAAAAAAATTGATTGGTACGCGTTTGAGCAGAAAGAGGTAACTCCAGTGTACGAATTCGCTGAACGCATTAGCGAAATTGGTACATCAAGTTATATTGGAGATCCATATACCCAGAAGGGATATCAGTTGGATCGAGTATTGAATCTGGATGTGCTTTTTCCAACTGATTCTATCAATATGTCAATGCTCCAATATTCCAGGGTATTGCGTACACAAGCCCTGATTGCTACGAGCAAACATAAGTTACATCAGGTAAAAACCCGGATTGATCTTCCGATGAGGAAAGTATCTGCCTAACGCAGGTCACGCTTGGCCAACAACCAAAATGCCAACAGTCCCAAAATTACTGTATATCCTACTGCAATGCCCAGTTCTGGAAATTGAACAGTGGTAAGGGTCTCCTTCAAAATGTATTTAGGGAATGGATTAGGAATAAAATTGTTAAGTGCATTTATGGGATATAAATCTGCCAACCAAGGCATTTTCCATCCATACTCTGTCACCCTAACAGCGATAAACTCTATAGGAAAAATATAAAATAGCAAAAGTGCTAAGGCAATCCCAGTTCGCTTGACGACCAGCCCTACGCACAAACACAGGAGTTGAAACGCACATAAATGGAAAAAGTAGGCGGGAAGGAACTCCAAGTGCTTCACAATAAAGGCTACCTCTGTTACTGGAGACCATAGGTATCCACATGCCAGCCCAATCAGAAATACCGCGACCGTAGCAATAAGGGACATGGCCCCAATAAAGCTCAGTTTACTCAGGAAGAGTTCTGTAGGGCTGAGTCCATCAATGACATTTTGCTTAATGGTTCCATAGGAAAACTCATTCCCGATGGAAATCAGCATAATGAATCCCAGGAAAACAGAAAAGCTGGAATAAACCCAGGTCAGGTTTTGCCAGAGGTCAATAAAATCGTACAAAGGAATCTGGTTGGCATCAATCCCGATGTTAATGGGGCTTTCGCCGATATCGGTTAAATAGTCGAGAAACTCATGTGCGCCCACCGGAATTGCAATGAGCAATACCAAAAACAGCCCGGCCAGTGCCCAGAAGTAACGCGTATACCGCAGTTTGAAAAATTCAATTGAGATCAGTCTAAGCATGCTGTGCCAGAATTTCGATGAATTGTTGTTCGAGGTTTTTGGTAAGGGTGCTCAAATGCGCGACATGAATTCTACGCTCACATAAAAACTTATTCAGCTCTGCGGCATTGGTGCCTTTGTCGCAGACCAGCTCCACCACATCTTTTAAGACTTTGTGGGTTTGATAGCCGGGAAACATGGATAAATGTGGCACCAACAGTGAAAGATCCTCTATACCTACGTGCAGGATAACGTCCTCCCCAAAACTGACTTTTACTTTTCCTGTATGAATGAGTTGACCACTCTTCAGAATGGCAAAATCGGTACACACTTTCTGTACCTCATCCAGCAAGTGACTGGCAAGGATAATGGTTTTTCCGCTCTGTGCGATTTCCCGGATCAGGTCCCGAATTTCCGCTATCCCTTGTGGGTCTAAGCCATTTGTAGGTTCGTCCAAAATGAGCACCTCTGGATCTGCCAATAACGCTGATCCAATGGCAAGACGTTGTTTCATTCCCAGGGAATACGTTTTGAAGGCATCATGTTCCCGACCGACTAGCCCGACCAGCTCCAGCACTTCATGAATCCGACTTTCAGAGACCTCTTTGATTTTGCATACCAGTTGGAGATTTCTCCAGGCTGAATAGGTAGGATAAAAATTGGGCTGCTCCAAGATGGCCCCAACTATTTTGCGCACATGATGAGAAGGCGGCCGCCCAAACCATTCAAATGTGCCCTTAGTCGGGCGAATCACTCCCAGCACCATTCCTAAGGTTGTAGTTTTCCCACTCCCGTTGGGGCCCAACAAGCCAAATATTGAGCCTGAAGGGATGTCCAGGCTCAATTCGTTTACCGCTGTAATTCTTCCGTAGGTTTTGTGTAGGCCTTTAATACTGAGGGTGTTCATGGAGGGAAGAGGTTTTAGGTGTTGGGTTTTAGGCGTTAGGGAGAAGGTTTTAGGTGTAAGGCATTAGGTATTAGAGCTTTTGCATGTTTATGCGTTCCCCCTAACACCTAACAGCTATTACCTAAAGCCTTATTCTCAGTTTTTCTCCAGCGGCACCAGCTCCTGCAACTTATCCATATCAAGGCTGGAGAATGCCCGGAAGTACTTCACGTCCAATGAGCCTTTCATCTCAATGATGCCTGCTGCATCGTTCATGTAAAGGGTCGCCACCCAGGTGGATTTATTACCACTCGTGGCTAACTCATACACATGACAGCGGTAATCCTTATTGTCAAAAGTCATAATTTCTTCGAATCCCTCTGCTTGCACGCCTTTGTCCAGGGACTTGAACGTAGATTTAGGGTCTCCTGCTCCAGGCTCGGTGGTCAGCACCCGAATGTGGTCCAGGTTACGGATCAGCATGTTGAAGTCCGGATTTTTGTCCTTGTTCATCATGCGAATCACGCTCTGGTAAAGAAATGCTGTATAGCCGTCTGCTTTTTTGGAGAAATTCTCTACGGTTTTACTTTGGGCAAATCCCTGGCTCCCAAATGCCATTACGAGTATTGAGATCAACAGGTATTTTTTCATTGGTCTACGTTTTGAAAGTGTTCAAATCCATCAATGTCCATTTTCTGGCTCAGCCGAGAGATATCCCGAAGGGAAATCTGGCCCACCAGGCTCATCACCATGAAGGATTTTCCCTCATAGCCTACCATCATCAATTCTGAAATGGTGCCATTGGCCTCGGTGATGAAAAACTTAAATTCTTGATCCCCGTCCTTAATGCTCATGAGCTCCTCCATGGCCTTAGCAGGCTTTTGGACTGCGGCGGTATAGAGGGACTTGGCATCTTCGACCTCCTCGCCTATCAACATCTTAAGGCCTTTTAGCTTGGAGATGGCTTCGACCAAGTCTTGCTCATCGGGGTCATCCATGTCGAATTCGGCAAAAAGGCCAAACATGCGACTTGAAACGGTAATGGAGGTAAACCTATCGTCCTCCTGGTATTGTTCAAAATAGCGATCTATCCCGCTACTTTGCGCCTGAAGGGCCACGCTGGCCAGCATCAGGAGGGAACATAAAAAAACTGATATCCTGTTCATCACAATTGATTAAAAAAGTTAATGCTTGGTTAATTCCTTTTGGCTCTGGTGAAAGTTGACCATGATCCGGGTGTGCTTCATGCCGCTGTTCATTTTGCTGGAAACCTTCATAAGGGCTTTTTTTACTTCCATGTAGGCAATCTCGGGATCCTCGTAGGTATCAACGAATTCGTCTTCAATGACCTGGGCATTTCGGTTGGAATACTCATAGAAGCCCCAACTGAATCCGACCACCAAGGCGACTGCCGCGGCAGCCCTTCCAAGCCAAGCGGAATTCAGCCTTCGAACGGGATTGGGTTCCTTAATCTTGGCCATGAACTGCTGGTCAAATTCATCTCCAAGGCTAACCTCTGAACGTTCGGCATCCAGAAATCCTGCATATGCCCTTAACGGTTCCAGTTCGGGAGAAAGGTTTTCGGCATCCCGTACATATTCAAGCAGCATCTGCTCTTCCCGATCGGTACAGGTACCTTTCCAGTATTTTTGGGCCAGTTGATGTAAAGTTTCAGGATTCATGACGATACTGATCTAAGAGGTATTTTTTTATGCGGGTCCGAGCACGGTGCAGCAGCACTTTGACATGGTTGACTTCGAGCTGGAGCAGTTCAGCTATTTCTTTGTAGCTGTACTGCTCCACATCCCGAAGCTGGATTACGGCACGCTGTTGTTCCGGCAAGGTGGCAATGACTGCCCGAACCTGCTTCAGGGTTTCACGGGCTACCGTTTGCCTCAAGGGTCCGGCTTCATGGGTGGGCAGATCAACTTGCTCATCTACCTGAACATAATGCCGGCCATGCTTGCGCAGTTTGTCTAAAGAACGGTTTCTGGTAAGGGTCATACACCAGGCTTCCGGGTTTTGAATACCACTGTCTGGCTTTTGTAAGTTTTCCCAGGCTTTCAACAGTACGTCCTGCACGACATCCATTGCATCTGCCTGATTCCCCAAGAAGGTCATGGCAAATCGAAAAAGACGATCTTTAAGGGGTAATATGTGCTGCTGAAACTCTTCTGCCGTCATGGCTGGTAAAGCCGAAAGTTGATTCGAAGCAATATTGGGTTCTATTCGGGTTGCAGACAAGCTAATTTCCATACCAATAACTCTCCTACTGGATGGTTACGCGCTTCTTGATGCTGACCTTATCATTTTCAAGTGAAATGATGTACATACCTGTTGCAAGGCCATGGGTAGAGATGGACCGCGAAGTACTTTCAAGTGAATAACTGCGGATGACTTCTCCTTTCATCGTTATCAATTTTGCTGTGCCCCCAATCAGGCTTTCAGGTACGTCTACTGTAACTTTATTGCCAGCAGTGGTAGGATTAGGGTATACTTTGACTTTATCAATTCCGCTTTCATTGAGTTTCTTCATCTGGGCATACTCGTCCGACTTGATAAAACGAGCCACTTTAAAAATCTGATTTAAGCGCATGTCACCAGACAAGGACATTAAAATAAACCCTGTACCCCCCATTCCCACCATCACCAATTCTTTCACGATACCGTTGTTTTCATTGATGTAAAAGCCATACGTCTCCTCATCGTCTTTGACGCTCATAAGCTCTTCAAACTCTGGCTGAATTTTCTTTAACACAGCTTCATAGTCAGCAACAGGACGCTTCTCTTCCTTCTTTACAATCAAGTCAAGCGCTTTAATCGTGCTTAGAAAGTCACGCAACTCTTCCAAATCTGCATTTTCTTCTTCCACTTCAAGATAAGCAGCCATCTCGAACATCTTTTTAGGCAAATGGGCATAAACCACATCTTCCTGGTCTAGGTATTCTGGAAAGTGGTGTTCGATCACATTCTGACCAAAGGCAAACTGACATGCCAACAGGGCGATAAAGGTAATTGCTAAGGGTTTCATTTCGTTGAAATTAAATGATGGAAAGTAACCGATCCTTATCGGTTCGACAGCAAGACGAACCACGCGGCTATATGTTACAGCTCCCTCAAAAAAATTACAGGATTACTTCTTTGTACCGCCGTTTTCCGAACGACGGGGAGGACCGGACACTCGGTAATATCCTACAGATAGAATCTGGAGGTACAAGTACGTACCGCCGTTTTCCGAACGGCGTAGAAGACCAAATACCCGGTAATACCCTCCAGACAGAGTCTGGAGGTACAAGTTCATACCGCTGTTGCCCGAACGGCGGGGAGGACCGGACACTCGGTAATATCCTACAGATAGAATCTGGAGGTACAAGTACGTACCGCCGTTTTCCGAACGGCGTAGAGGACCGGATACCCGGTAATATCCTCCAGACAGAATCTGGAGGTACAAGTTCGTACCGCCGTTTTCCGAACGGCGGGGAAAAAGTAAATACAACAAAAGGGGGCTTCTCCTTAGAATAACGACAATTGATTATCCTCCGGCGGCTTGGGACGTCTTTCCACGGTCCGTCCACCATATTTCCAGGAATCCCTGTTTTCTTTTTCCAGTACTTCCTCCAAGGTGCTGGTCTGTTGATCGGTTTCCTCCCGTTTTTGTGCCAATTGAGTCAATTTCTGGATCGCCTGCTGTTTGTCCGTTTCCCCAATCTTGGCCCTGTCAACTGCCTTTCGCAAGGTAGTGATCGTTTCGTCATACACTTTGGTCGGAACTGGGAACGGCCTGCCTCCTTTGCCGCCATGCGCAAACGCAAACCGCGCCGGGTCCGAAAACCGTGAAGGCGTTCCGTGAATAACTTCGCTTACCAACGTGAGGGACTGGAGGGTTCTCGGACCAAGTCCTTTTAGCAGGAGCAGTTCTTCAAAATTTTCCGTTTGCTGGTCCTGAGCAAGTCCAATGATGCTGTGCAGGCGTTTAAAATCCACGTCCTTCGGACGAATGCCATATTGCTGGGGCACCAATAGCTTGGGCACTTCTTTGAGCAGCTTATCCGGATTTTCTCCGGTGATGTCGATGATGCCTGCACGGGTCTCCTTTGCTTTTCCTGAAACCAGATTTATAATCTCTCCCTGGGAAGGACCACAAACTGCGGCGTGAGGTTCGTTCACAAAGGATTCCACCAGTTCGGAATGCCAATGGTAACGCCGAGCACTTTTGTCATCGGGTTTCATTCCCTGCTGAATGACCGTCCAATCACCTTTATCACTCACCAGAAAGTTGTGCAGATATAATTGGTACCCATCCTGGACGGCAGCGTTGTCTACCTTTGCCGTGAGTTTGCTATTCCGCACAAGTGCATCAGCGTCCAACCCTGTTGCATCCCCAATTCTCAATAACTCATGAGGCGTTTGCAGGGACTGTTTTCCTTTTCCTCCACAGATATACAAGCCCAATTCTTTCGAATGAGGAGAGATAGATTCCTTCAACGCACGCATCACAGCCGTGGTCACACCGGATGAATTCCAATCCATGCCGATGACTGCGCCGAAGCTCTGAAACCAAAAGGGGTCCGACATCCGCGACAAAAAGCCTGCATGGCCATACTCAGTGAGGATTGCCTCCACAATGGCAAGGCTCAGCTTCCGCATCCGGTCAAAGAGCCAGTAGGGAATGCCTCCTCCCATGAGGGTAAGGTCTGCCGAGCCTGCGTGTTTCATGTTACCAGGTTGCGATTATTAGGAGGTGAACAGGTTAATGAATTAACCCAAATTAACTTAAATTGATTCGCGTTAAGTGATTTTTCTGGCCGGGTGCATGTGTGAATCACCTCTATGAAACGAATTCCCACACTAATTCTCTTCTTCGCCACCATTAAGCTGGTGGTCCAATTACTGGGCAATCGCAATTATGGGTTTCATCGAGATGAACTACTCCACCTCTCCGTGGGTGAGCATCTCGACTGGGGGTTCATGGAGTTTCCGCCTGGTATCGCCTTCCTGGGAAAACTATCTCATGTCCTTTTTGATGCCTCATTGATGGGCACCCGCCTATTTCCCACGATTGCAGGCGTATTGATCTTGATCCTGTGCTGCCAAATGGCACTGGCATTGGGGGGTAAATACAGAAGTGTGTTATTAGCCGCGATGTGCATCCTGGCGTTTCTCCCCTTTTATCGAAATCATACCCTGTTCCAGCCGGTGGCCTTTGACCAACTCTGGTGGACCCTCGGGTTTTACCTACTCATCAGGTATGTCAATTCCGAAAAACCTGTGTTTTTACTTTTGACAGGATTGGTTCTGGGCCTGGGATTGATGACCAAGTACACCATGCTGGTGTGGGCCTTCGGGATTTTCATAGGTCTGCTTTTCCCTCCAACAAGAAAAGTGTTCCGATCCCCCTGGCTGTATGCAGGAGGAATCCTCGCTTTGGTGATCTGGCTCCCCAACCTCCTGTGGCAGTGGGAACATGAATTTCCTTTATTCCGTCATTTACAGGCCTTGCAAACCGGGCAGGAAGGAAGTAGCCCGCAAGTCGATTTCATGCTAAACCAATTGATCCTGCCGGCAACCTTTGTAGTGAGCGTGATCGGAGCAGGTGCCTTACTGAGTTGGCAAAAGTACCGATCTCTCGGAGTTGCGGCCCTGATCATCTTTTTTACCCTGCTGATGCTTGGTGCTAAGTCTTATTATGTGTTTGCCGTTTATCCTGTACTCTTTGCAGCAGGCAGCGTCAAACTTGAACAATGGATGATGCAGAAAAAGATGACCTGGACCTATCTGCTGGCAGCCTCTATTTTGGTTCCTTTTATTCCTTTCATTCCTCAATTGACCCCCATTTTACCCATTGAAACCTTTGTAAAGTATGAGGGATTGGAACCACAAAATTGCCGTTATGAGCTCACAAGTGATTATGCGGATATGTTTGGATGGGAAGAACAGGCTCAGTTGGTAGATAGCGTATACCGTTCCCTTTCGCCGGAAGACCAAGTCAGCTGTGTGATTTGGGCAGAAAATTATGGAGAGGCAGGCGCCATCAAAATTCTTGGTAAATCATATGGCCTACCCAATCCCATCAGTCGTCATGGAAGCTTTTGGAACTGGGGCTATGGAAATCCGGACGCAAGTGTTTGGATCAGCCTCGGAAATGAGTTCCCTGCTGTAAATGATGTTTTTGAGGAAGTACTATTGATCAAAATGATTTACCATCCTTACGCCATCGACGAGGAACATAACATTCCCCTTTACCTGTGCAGGAACCCCAAAGTGGATATCCCTAAATGGTGGCAGGAATATAAACCCTACGTATTTCAATGATCCAAAAGTCAGGAATCAACGAGAAAAAACAGAGACTGACTGTAATAAAAAACTTACCTTTACTACAGATAAATTGAGCTGCTAAATGATTAATCAATTGGAGGCGATGAATCTCTAAAAATCTGTAGCAGTGAGCTTTATATTTTATCATGTTATGCCATGAAAGAACTACTGGATGCTGCCGTATCTCCAGCAAATATTATCATCACCGGGCTACTCATCTTTATCCTGCTATATTGGATCACCGTCATCCTTGGCGTGATCGACCTGGATGCAGTCGACTTTGATGTGGACGTCGATGTAGATGCAGACGTGGACATTGATGCCGATGTAGATGCCAGTGGTGTCAGTTGGTTTAACTCCGTCTTAGCATTTTTTAACCTGGGGCATGTACCGTTTATGGTGTTCATGACTTGTTGGATCGTGCCTGCCTGGGCCATTTGTATCATAGCCAATGACAAATTGGGCATTAGCAGTTTTGGGGTAGGATTAGGCATCATGGCAGGGGGACTTTTTGCAAGTCTATTTATTGCCAAGATCGCGACACAACCTTTTGTGAGAATCTTTGCCAAAATTGACCAGGAAGCGAAGGAAAACCAGCGAATTAGAGGCAAGATATGCACGGTCACCATTGGTACGACTGCTACCTCAACGGGGCAAGCCACCATTAATACCTCCGGTGCGCCCCTGCTGATTAATGTCCGAACTTCGGAAGGCGTAGAAATGCAAAAAGGAGACACCGGACTTGTACTTGAACTTATCGATAACCAGAATATTTACCTCATAGAACCCTTTAATGATTAATCCATGGGAGAATACATTGTACTTGTCATGTTGATTTCTGCTGTTGTCCTAGTGTTAGGATTAATAGTACTGTTCATTCGAATGTACCGGAAGGCGGTACAAGGTGAAGCCTTGGTGCGAACTGGATTGGGCGATGTCAAGGTATCTTTTTCAGGTCTATTAGTTATTCCAGTGGTCCACAAGCTGGAAGTGATGGACATTACCCTCAAAACGCTGACCATTTCTCGCCTGGGGAAAGATGGCCTGATTTGTAAGGACAATATGCGAGCGGACATCAAGGTAAGCTTCTTTGTCCGGGTAAATAAAACCCGTGACGATGTGGTCCATGTGGCACAATCTATCGGCTGCCACCGGGCATCCGAAATTCAGGAGCTGGAAATGCTGTTTGATGCCAAATTTTCAGAAGCCCTGAAAACAGTAGGAAAGCATTTTGACTTTGTGGAGCTCTATAACTCCCGTGCAAATTTCAAGGAAAAGATCATCCAGGAAATTGGTACAGACCTCAACGGATATGTACTCGACGACTGCGCCATTGACTACGTGGAGCAAACTTCTCTCAGTGACTTGAATGAAAACAACATCTTGGATGCCCAGGGCATCAAGAAAATCATTGAGCTGACTGCTGCGGAAAAAGTAAAGTCCAACTTGATTAAGCGGGAGCAGGAAAAGACCATCAAAAAGCAAGATGTAGAAGCCCGAGAAACCATCCTCGAACTGGAACGCCAGTTGGCTGAAAAGGAAGAGCAACAAAAACGTGAAGTTGACAACATCAAAGCCCGCGAAGCGGCCGAAATAGAAAAAGTCCGTCAGGAAAACGAACTCAAGGCGCAACAGGCGCGCATTGAAAAGGAAGAAGAACTGGGCATTGCAGAAGAGAATAAGCTGCGCCAGATCATTGTCGCCAAAAAGAACAGGGAAAAAGCACAGGCAGTTGAAACGGAGCGCGTAGAGCAGGCACGGGCATTGGAAGAAACCGAGCGTGAGCGCGTGGTTGAATTGGCTCAAATCGACAAGGAAAAAATCTTGGAAGTAGAACGCAGGAACATCCAGGAAGTGATCCGCGAGCGGGTAACGGTTGAAAAAGCTACCGTAGAGGAAGAAGAGAAGATCAAGGATACCCGAGCCACTGCCGAGGCAGAGCGGAATAAGCTGGTGGCCATTACTGTAGCTGAGCAAAAAGCCCAGGAAGCCCTGGTGCAGGAAATCAAAATGGCAGAAGCTGCCAAGCAGGCATCTGAAGAGCTGGCGAAAAAAGCTTTGATTGATGCAGAAGCGGAACAAGCTGCCGCAGTTCACAAGGCTGAAGCCATGAAAACCCTGGCAGAAGCAGAGGCGGCACAGAAAGCAGCTATCGGTATGTCCGAGGCACAAGTGATGTCTGCGAAAGCAGAAGCCCGTGAAAAAGAAGGAGAAGCCGAGGCATCTGTAATTGAAATGCAGTCTGAGGCAGAAGCCAAAGGCATCAAGATGAAAGCCGCGGCACAGGCCGAAGCTGACGAGAAGCTTGGTATCGTAGCTGCCAAGGTTGCCCTGGAGCAAGGGAAGGCCGAAGCGGAAGTGATCGAAATACAAGCGCAGGCCAATGAGAAACAAGGGTTGGTAGAAGCCCGTGTGATCACGGCCAAGCTCAAAGCCGATGCCGATGGCATCACCGAAAAGGCAGCGGCCATGAAGGCCCTCGATGGCCCTGGAATGGAGCACGAAGAGTTCAAACTTCGTCTGGAAAAAGCGCGTGAGGTAGAACTTGCCCAGATTGAGGTGAACAAATCCATCGCAATGGCACAGGCTGAGGTACTCGCCGAAGCCATGAAGTCAGCCAACATTGACATCATCGGTGGAGAGTCTGCCTTCTTTAAGCAAATTACAGGGGCAGTGGCCAACGGTAAATCCGTGGATGGCTTGGTGAACGGCAGCCATGTGCTTTCTGACGTCAAGCGTGCCTTCCTGGACAATGGCGGAGGAGATTCCTTCAAAGAGAATATCTCTCAACTGATCCGGTCGCTGAATGTCTCTTCCGAGGACATCAAGAACCTGTCAATCTCTGCCTTGCTGTATAAGTTGCTTAACAGCACCCAGGAAGACCACCTCAAGCGGAACTTGCGCCAATTACTTGGTGTAGCTGAAGCCAGCGGCCTACAGGGAGAGACCTTACACTCCCTCGGTATTAAGTAAAGAATCTATCAGGGGTCAGGCCCTGCTCTGGCCCCCATTCTTATCCTTCACCTTCGTACAAGGTGAAAATTCAACTTTGAGTTAGCATACCATCTAATATATCCGAATGGCAGCGCCTACTGCATCAGAAATTCAACTGGAGGGGGGCACTTATGAGGTGTTGAAAAACCGTCTGGAGAAAAGTGCCAATCAACTTACCTCAGCCACCAAAAAGCTGGATGAGCGTCGGAAAGAAGTATTTGGCGGCATCGAAACCCGCCTGATTTCTGCTGAACGCATCACCACCGCTCATAACTGTGTGCCGCGGGACATGGTGCCCATCGGGGAGCAATTTATTTTTGGGTACAATGTCCACCTGGGCCTGAAAACGCATGTGGAACTGGAAGATGTGTTCAGCTTCCATGCCTACCGCGACCACCATTTCCCGATACTGGAAAAACCCCTGCTGCAAGACGAGCAGTTCATCTCGGACTTTGAGAAACTCTATAAATACTATAAAAACACCCAGTTTTCACGATTTGACCGAAAAGGGCCGCACCTGTACATGGTGTTCCAAATCGGCAAGACCGCCAAAGAAATCAAAGCTTTCAAATGGCTGGTATCGGGAGATGGTTTGACCTATTTGGATAACCGGAGCGACCACGAAGTTCGTCCGCCGGAGCAGTACGCCTTCCGGTGGAAACGCACCAACCGCGAAGCCCAACGACTGGGAGAATTCTCTCATATATCGGTAGAGGATCAGGTATTCGTGGAGGTGTCTCGCGGTAGGCTGACCTTGAAAGTGGAGGACAATACCGATTCAGGTCAGGGAATCTTTGTGGAGGAGGTGGAGCAAGTTGAGCAAAGCCTGGACGATGTAGAGGTGCAATATTCCCTCATGGGGAACTTGGTGCTGCTCAAAATTAAGCCCTACCTGGAAAAGACATATCGGTACTATGTCTTTAACCGGAAGCTCCAGGAGGCCCAAAACATTCCGGCCCTGGCGCAAAGCTGTATCCTCTTGCCAGAAGACCAGGGAATCATGTTTCCCAACGGATATTATTTGCAAAATGGCGCCTACAAACTGTTTGACAGTGACCTGGGCGAAATGCGCTACCAGCGGATGATCCCCTCTCCCAATGGCGAGGACTACCTCTATATTTTTTATCAGCCTGATCACGGCATTTACCAACTGCTTCCCTATAACCTGATCAGCCAGCAGGTGGAAACGCCCATTATGTGTCATGGATACGCCATCTTTGATAACGGGGAGTTGTGCTTTTTCAATTCTGATGAGGAACCCAAAAAGCACCATGCCACCAAAATCTGGCAAACCCCTTTTACCGGCCCTGATTTCCAATCCAGTGTACGCAGCGATTCCTACCTGTTTAAGATTGGCAATAAAGAACTGGTCCGGGCGCTTTCAGAATGCAACGAACTACTTACCCTGGTTGCGAAGGGAGAAAATTACGAGGGCCTATATGTAGACCTGCAAAAACTGGCTACCGACATCACGGACAGCTACCACTGGCTGGGACACGAGGAATCAGGCAACCTCCTGGAGCCCTTGAGCGATATTCGCCAGACCTCGGAGTTGGCCATTGAGGAGTATGAGAAGGTGGTCAGCATAAAAAAGAATACTAGCCAGCAACTGGAGGAGGTTACGGAGCGCATTACCTCCTTGCTGAATAAGATTAGCCGGGAATCACAGCCCAGCATAGAGAAGTTTGTAGCAAACCTGGCCAGCCTGCGGACCATGAGGGGGGAATTGGAAACCCTCAAGACCCTTCGCTACATTGACGAGGCCACGGTACAATCCTTTCAGGAAAAGCTTGCAGATGAAAACCAACGGTATGCAGAACGCTGTGTGGTATTCTTGCTGCGCGAAGATGCCCTGCGTCCTTATGAGAAACGAATCGAGGACCTGGAGCAGGAAATCATCGAGGTAAGTAAAGTCGTTGATGCCGATACCCTGGGGGTAAAAATTGCCCAGGTGTCGGAAGATTTAGAGATGCTCATTGAAATTGTGGGCAACCTCAAAATTGCAGATGCCACCCAAACTACTCAGATCATTGACAATATTTCCCTGCTGTTTTCCCGGCTGAACCAGGGACGTGCGACCCTGAACAACCAACGGAGATCGCTCCTGCGAGTAGAGGGAGAAGCCGAATTTAATGCCCAAATAAAGCTAATCGAGCAAGGCCTGACCAACTTCCTCGACCTTTCGGATACGCCAGAAAAATGCGACGAGTACCTTGCCAAGCTGATGGTACAGTTGGAGGAGTTGGAAGCTAAGTTTGTAGAGTTCGATGATTTCATTGAAAAAATCAGTGAAAAGCGGGAGCAGGTGTACAGCAGTTTTGACACCCGGAAGGTTTCCTTGATCGAGGCCAAAAACCGCAGGGCCAATTCCCTGCAGACTGCAGCGAACCGAATTTTGAGCGCGGCCAAAAACCGTACCCTGAGGATGAAATCCGAAGAAGAGGTGAATACCTATTTCACTTCTGATCTCATGGTGGAAAAGCTCCGCACCATTGTTGCGGACTTGCAGGAGCTCGGAGACACCATCAAGGCCGATGACCTACAGGGAAAAATGAAGTCCCTCCGTGAGGATGCCCTTCGCCAACTGCGGGACAAAAACGAACTGTTCGCCGACTCGGATCAAGTCATCAAATTTGGCAAATACCACTTCTCGGTGAATACCCAGCCCATGGAGGTTACGGTGGTTCGGCGAGAGGAGCAGTTGTGGTACCACCTCACAGGCACCAGCCTGTATGAGGCCATTCCGGAAGCACATATCGGTCCAGCCACGCCTATTTGGGAGCAGGAATTGGTATCAGAAAATGCACAGGTATATCGCGCTGAATACCTCGCTTACCAATTGCTGAAAGCGGCAGATGCCCCCGATGTATCTGGCATTTCGGTAGACGGGCTGATCCAGCTTACGCCCAAACAGTTGGAAGCGCGGGTCCAGGAATTCATGGCCGTGCGCTACAATGAGGGGTATGTCAAAGGAATTCATGACCATGATGCAGCCAAGCTGCTGACCAGCTTGCTGATCTTTTTCCGGTCGGGGGACCTGCTCAAATATGCTGCTGATGCCCGCGCATTTGCCCTGTATTTCTGGGAATTTTGCCTGGAAGCGTCAAAACGAGAAGCCCTCGTCAACCAGATTACGGGCCTGAGCAGCATCCTTGACATATTTCCGGACTCCCGGGCCTACCACGAATTGATTGCCTCGCTTACGGAGCAAATAGCAGCGGTGCGTACAGGTGAGTTTGAGCGGACCTCTGCCACAGCAGCAGCAAATTACCTCTTCCACGAACTCAGCAATCCGCAAGATTATTCCCTTTCGGAGAATGCGGCTGCCCTGGCCCAGGCATTTAATGACTTCTTGAAGCAACAAAAGGGCGAACAGAAATTCGCGCAGTCCCTGGAATTATTGCCAGATGCCACGTCTCAATTTGCCCTGGTGGTCAAATGGCTCAGTGCCTTTGTGGCCCATACCCAGCAGGCGGATGACCGTCCGTTTATTCGGGAGGCGGCCTTCCACCTTACCGGCAAAGACCTTGCTTTCCACACCCTTAACCTGCCGATGATTGAAGAAATCGGCGGACTGCTGGGGACACATGGCGTCATCCACGATGGGAATTACCACATGAACTTCAACGAGTTCCTTTCCAAGCTGGACCATTTTGAGCAGGCGGTGGTGCCCGCTTATCAGCAGTTCCAGGAAGGCAAACGCAAGCTGGTGGCTGATTTCTCAACCGAGTTGCGCATCTCCGAATTCCAACCTCGGGTGATGGCTTCCTTTGTCAGGAATAAACTCATCAATGATGTGTACCTGCCATTGATCGGAGCCAACCTTGCCAAGCAAATCGGGGAAGTAGGCGAAGGCAAACGAACCGATCTCATGGGCATGCTGTTGTTGGTATCTCCTCCAGGATACGGTAAGACTACCCTCATGGAATACATCGCCAACAGGCTGGGGCTTATTTTCATGAAAATAAATGGCCCCGCCCTTGGGCATGAGCTACGCTCCCTCGACCCAGCAGACGCGCCCAATGCTGCCGCCAGAGAGGAGGTCAACAAGCTCAACCTGTCTTTTGAGATGGGAGACAATGTGATGATCTACCTGGACGACATCCAGCATTGCCACCCGGAGTTTTTGCAGAAGTTTATCTCCTTGTGTGATGCCCAGCGTAAAATTGAGGGGGTGTACAAAGGACAAACC
>JBCDIQ010000101.1:0-15605 GCA_039024295.1 Bacteroidota bacterium
ACTGTTTTTGGCCATCGTTTTTTGCTTTGTGATTTTTTTAGGTCAACCAAAATGGATTACGAGAGATGTTGCAAATTACCTGCAACATATGACGATTTGTGAATATATAAAAATCTTCTTTTAACCGAAGGGTATATACTTAGATTTATGTCAGAATAATGACAAAAATCATCTACTCGAAGTGCTACTTTCGCGTTATGTCCTAAAAACTATGAATATGAATACCTTTATCCACTCACTCTTTGCCGCCCTCTTTGTCTGCCTGTTCTCTTTTCAGCAGGTAATTGGTCAAAGTTATGAAAGGAAAGTGTTGTTAGAGCATTTTACCAACACTCGTTGCGGCTTGTGTCCTGCGCGCAATGCCAGCCTTGATAACTTGATCGAGGGAAATGTTGTACCCACCTATCGGATTACCTACTATCCAAGTGTCCCATATCGTAACTGTGTGATCCACCAGAACAATCCCACTGAATATGATGCTCGGAGGGATTATTACAATGTGAATTTCACCCCTCAGTTGTACACCCAAGGTACTGCTACTCATGCAGGAGGTGTCCTCCTCAGTCAAAATCAGCTGGATGGAGAGGCAAATCAGATGTCTCCTCTTGAGCTGAAAGTAGTGTTTACCGCTGATGCCAACCTTTCGGGTGTAACCGTGAAGACCCAGTTAGACCAAAATCTAGCAGGTAGTGGTTATGTGCTACATGTAGCAGTAGTTGAAAAAACCGTTGATTACAATGCGCCGAACGGCGAAACTGTACACCATGATGTGATGCGTAAGTTGCTAACCGGCCCTAATGGTGCCTCATTTGATCCTACAACTGCTGCCCATCCTCAATCAGTTCCCCTATCCTTTAAGCCAGATGCTTCCTGGGATTTGAGTAAGTTGTACATCCTTGCCTTTGTACAAAATACTGCTACCAAAGAAATTGTTAATGCTGGTAGCAGTGAAGATGTGACCACCAGTGTCTCAGATAAAATCGAAGTTAGCGGGCTCTCGCTTTTCCCTAATCCAGTGAAAGATTTACTCACCGTAAGCTGGAATGATGGCGAAACCGGTCAACTCCAATTATGGGATCTTACCGGAAAGTCTGTATTGGAAACCACAGGAAATGGACAAGCCAGGATCAATACAAACGAACTTCCTTCGGGTGTCTATTACCTCCAGGTAAATGTGGGGGAAGCGGTAAGCAGCCGAAAGATTCTGATCCAGTAAGTCATAAAACATACTATGGTCGACTGCAGGGTGCCGGTATTCGGTATCCTGCTTTTTTAGTTGGAGAGGGTAGGGGGAGAATGGATTTTGTTCCCAAGAAAGAAAATTTGGCAGTTTGCTACCTAACAGGAAGTTTGTTTCAAGTTTTTTAGGTCCAGCAATCCTGTTAATTTTGGTGCCCCAGAACATGATTCCTGATTTAAAAAAATACAGCAGATATATCTATGTCAAGACACACTTATAACTATGGCCTTGTGGGCAACTGTGCCTATCTCGCATTGGTTGACGACCAAGCCAATGTCGGTTGGCTCTGCTGGCCACGGTTTGATAGCAGCTTTTTATTCGGGGGATTGCTCGATAACGACAAAGGGGGAGAGTTTTCCATCAAGCCTGCTGCGGAAGACTACAGTTCCCGCCAGTATTACATGGAAAACACCAATGTGCTGGTAACGGAGTTTGATGCTCCTGACGGCAAATACCGGGTGATAGATTATGCGCCTCGTTTCTTTCAGTATGAGCGGTTTTATAAGCCGCTAATGTTTTGCAGAAAAATAGAGTTGATAGAAGGAACCCCCAGAATTAAGGCCGTATGTCGTCCAGTGGGGAATTATGGTGAAATTCGGCCTGATGTACTCTTTGGGAGCAGCCACTTGCGGTACATGGGGCTGGACCGTCAGGTCCGATTGACCACAGATATTCCGCTGAATTACATTTACGAGGAAAAGAGCTTCGTCTTAACAGAGACCAAATACCTCGCGTTGACATGGGGGGTGCCGTTGGAGGCGGCCTTGCAGACAACCTTGGAAGTATTTTTACGGCGGACCATTGGGCACTGGCATCGGTGGGTAAAACGGACCAGCATTGGGTATTTTCAGCAGGATATGGTGATACGCTCTGCCCTCACCTTGAAATTACATCAATACGAGGATACTGGTGCGATAATCGCCGCGACTACCACCAGTCTACCAGAAAGTCCCGGGAGTACGCGAAATTGGGATTATCGTTATTGTTGGATACGAGACGCTCATTACACCTTGAAGGCCTTAAACAGTACTGGGCACTTCACAGAGCTGGAACAGTATGCGCACTTCGTGGAGAATATCGCCATGACAGCTAATAACAGGTATCAGCCACTTTATAGCATCACGGGTGATGGAAAATTGATCGAAGAAATCCTTGATTTGGAGGGCTACCTGGGAGAAAAGCCAGTTAGGGTTGGAAACCAAGCCTATGAGCACATTCAAAATGATGTGTACGGGCAAGTATTGGTGTCTCTTCTACCTTTGTTTACAGATAGGAGGTTGTGTCAGGAAGAGAAGAGCTATTTGGGACCCCTGGTGCTGCGGGTATTGAAAAAGATTGAGGAAACCATGCACGAGCCTGATGCAGGCTTGTGGGAGTTCAGGAATAAAAGCCAACTTCATTGTTACACCTTTTTGTTTCACTGGGCTGGGGCAAAGGCTGCGGCTAAAATTGCGCGTCATTTTGATGACAAAATCATGGCCAAGCAAGCCGACCGCTTGGTGAAAGATGCAAGTGAGCAAATCGAAGCCTGTTATGACGAGGAACGTGGCGTGTATACCCAGGCAGTGGGTACCAGTAACCTGGACGCCAGCTTGTTGCAGTTGATCACCATGAACTACCTCGATCCCAACAGCGAGAAAGCACGAAAGCACCTTACGGCCCTTGAAAAAGAATTAAAAACGAAAGAGGGCCTATTTTTCCGTTACAAACACGCCGATGATTTTGGGGAACCCGAATCTACCTTCCTCATATGTGCATTTTGGTACGCGGAAGCCTTGGCAATGGTAGGAAGGGTTGAAGAGGCAGAGGCTACCTTTAAAAATCTGGCAGGATATGCCAATCATCTGGGACTGCTTTCAGAAGATGTAGCGGCAAAATCTGGGAGCCAATGGGGCAACTTTCCCCAAGCCTACAGCCACGTAGGGCTGATGAATGCCGCTTTTGCCATTTCTCGTAAATTAGATCGCCCTCCATTTCTGTAACCCAATAAATCCCCTCTCCTGCTCAAAACAGGAGAGGGGATTTAGCTTCTAAGTAATCTTTAGGCGTTTACACAAGCAGCAATCAGGTTAATGATTTCTGTAAACTTCTTATACAAAGTGCCTTCCTTGCTGCCATTTATTTGCCCTAAGTCTCTTTGCAATTTGTCCAGCTTTTCCTGGCTTGGGTTTTCCATCAGGTCCAGTAAGTCTTGCTCCAATTTCATTTGAGCCTTGGTAAGTCCCATCCCCTCTTTGTCCAACATGTTACGCATTTCAGCAATCTCCGGCATTTGACAGTCCCCAGTAATGGGCTGAACGGAAGGCAAGCCTCGCTCGTCCCAATAATCAGTCACCACCAAGTCAAAAACAAGGTAGGGGTAGTTGATGCCTGAAACGGTATTTTGGCCATTGTTGCGATCAATGCTTAGGGGAGCCTTATAAGATTGAATTTGTTTTTTGTGGTCGCCATCCTCGGAGTTCAAAGGAGGCAGTATCCAGACCACCGAGTATTTTGTTTTCAGGGAGTCCGGCTGTGTGCCTGAAATGATAGGGAGAGGATTTTGGCTATGTCCTACTTCTGTACCTAGCTCCTTTAGTTTTTTTACATCCTCGGATTTGATGCCTTCCACTCGGTCATAGAGCAACTGGTTTTGGGTTTGCCCAATCTGGTTTTGAATTTTGCTGATTAGGTTCTCAAACTCCTTTCCATCCCTTTTGCTAATTTGGTAAACATAGAGCTGGAAAATAGATTCATCAATTCTGTCCTTCCTGAAATACAGGCTTTTGACAATGTTAATCCCTACATCTAGGGTTTTAAGCCTGATATTGGCCGGGTTTTCCACGTTGATCCAGCTGATAGGCACGTATAATTTTTGCTTCACAAAAACAGGATGTTTGATTGCCATCATCATGAACATATAGGAGATGCCTTTTTTCTTGTAAATGGCGTCCTGGTACATGTCATAATCCACATGATGGGAAATCAAACCATATACATAGGGTTCGCTGCCCTTAAATAAGGGGGATGCTTGTGCAGTACGGGTGTTGAAGGATTCTTGTAGCCGGAGAGGGGAACCTTGGGAAAAAAGAAAGGAAGTACCGATGCTGAAAATGAGGAACAGAAGCGTAAAAAAATGTTTCATGGCTGTTTTGGTTATTGACCGTTAAATGAAAATTTACCTATGTTCCGAACTTGCTGCCATCTACTGACAAGTAGTTCAGAACCATGGACCAAAACAGTTCAAGTCAATTGAAAATCTCAACACGAATTGTGTAGGTGTGTTGGTTATTTGTATTTCAGTGTAAATTACCTCGGCAGGAAAGGAGTTCCAGGGTGTTTGCTAGTGCTTCCAGAACTAAATCTTCAGCTGTTATGGTTCGACCTTTTCGCGTATCTGCCGATAGGTGGGCATCTGCGATCTATGTCAAAAAAGCATCGCCTGGTACACTAGGCTCAACTTTTCTTCCTTGACCTACACGAAAACTCCTTCGCTCTAATTGACAAAATTCTTTGTTCTGTAAGCACAAGTTGATTATTCCCAAGTGGAAATCACTCTTGTCTACCATTTTATGAGTCTCTTAATGGAATGATTCCCGTCAGAACTAATTTTCAGGACATAAATCCCTGCCGGAACATCGGATAAGTTCAGTATGTGGCTTTCCGTCTTAGCAGGGACCTCATTTTGCAACAAGATCTCCTTACCAGAAAGATCTAACACCTGAAAGTTTACCTTCGTATTTGCGGCCACTCCTTTCCATTCTAGCAAATACCTGCCGGTGGAGGGATTAGGGGATACCGTGAATTGCTCCTCCAAGTTGCTAGAAATACTGGTGGGCAATTGGTTGAAAACCGATACGGTCTGCTGGTGAACAATGGTACAACTTCCATCACTTGCGGTGAGGCTAACCTCATACGACCCAGGTGAGGTATAAGTGTGCTGGACCGATTTTCCAAAGCCGGACTGGCCGTCACCAAAATCCCAGCTCCAGGAAGTTGAAATCGGGTTGTTATCTGTGAAGGTAACGCTGGTTCCAACTTTTACTTGATTGGCGGAAAGTCCAAAAGGTTTGACAGGGCCTTTTTCCAGGATATAGCATCTATAAGTTTCACGAGCATTAAACAGGTTGCTATTAAGAGCTGCCTGATTGGAACCTGCAAATATGGCAAACGCCACTTTTTGAGATTCGCCAGTTTGTAAGTCAAAAGGCCCAGTTCCAATGAAATGCATCACATCTGCCCCTCCTCCCAGGCCAGCCCTTGCAGTAGATGCGCTGGGAATATTTTTAATGGCATTAAACTTTTCTACATCGGAGAACCCAAATCCGCCGTTTAGCTCGGTTGCAAACGCACGCATGGGAAAATTTTCCATTAGTCCGATGCCGTAACGATAGGGGTGTAGGCCATTGGCGTCAGCAACGAACACCATGCGTTGGGCATTGTCATAGCTACTCACATCATCAACTGCACTTCCCAGGTCCCAGTCAGCAAACAGGCCGGAATAAATTCCGTTCGCTGCATTAGGTCCCTGATTTGTGAATTCAAATTCTAAAATCACATAATTTTCCTGATTGGTATGAGAAAATGCATAAACGTTCTCTCTGATTTCGAGCTCAAGTGGATTCTCTGCATCGGTGTCACTGAAGGTGGCACCTGCCTGGAAATCCGCAAGGGAAGAATCCTGAAAGGGAACAATAGGCGAGAGAATCCGAAAATCCTGGTCTAGCTGGCCTGTTGCTGTTCGTACATTATCTGAAAGCGTGTTTCCAGAATTACCTATCAAAAACCCTCCTTCAAAAAGGGCATTGAAAAAGTTTTGGAAAGAAACCCCCAGGCCTTGTTCGTTGGACGGCGCGTCGTTAAAGCCAAAGTTGCCTTTACTGTTTACAGAGGTGTGGAGTTCATTTTCAACTACATCCAGGTAGGTTTGGCGAACGTTGAACTCCAGGTATTCGAAGTCATCGTATTGGACGTTTAGGTCCTGGTAGACCATTTTGAGTTCAATTCGTTGGTCAGAAGGGGTTCCCGATTTTACCTTGAAAAAAAATGGCTGAGAACGAGAAGAGAAGGTGCCAAGTGAGGCTACCACTCCCGGTAGAAGTTCCCCATCCAGAATTTCCAGGTAGGCCGCGTGCTTGGGTAATTCCATGCGAATGGCTAAATCTGTCGTTGAGGGATCGAGGTAATTGATGTAGTCAACCAACAGGGCAATGGTGTCTCCCTCTTCAAAAGTGAAGGAACCATTCAGGTTTTGTAACTCGTAAGACAGGTGCCTGACTGAAGGTTTAAGGGAATCTGTCAACGCGCGGAAAAAATTCACTCGACCGGTGCCCATTTTATCCTGAACAATTGAGGGGTTAACCTGGTACATTGGATTTCTGTCCGTGGTTACCCGTAACCTTTCTGCAGCTTGAAACCCATTATAATTGGGAAAATGTGACATAACAAGGCCTATTCCTCCTGCTGCCAGCGGGGCAGAGAAGGAGGTCCCTGTCCAGCGATTGTACCCATTACGGCCTGATGGACCCCTTAGGATATAGCCTGGGGCAGAAACATCCACGCTGTAGTTGTAGGTAGTGGTAAATCCAAAGGCTGACCTTGCCGGACAACAAATGCTATCGCCAAAGTGGGTATTGCCAACAGATAGAACCCCGGGAAGCCCGGCAGGATAGAACGTGAGGTCATCCGGGGTGTTTCCACAGGCTGCTACCACTGAGACGCCCCATACATCTTGTACATAAGCAACTATGTCAGCTCCGAATCTGGGCCTAAGGGTACCCCCCCAAGAGCAAACAATGATTTGGGCACCTTGCTCTGCAGCATACAAGATGCTTTCATAGCCGTGGGTAATGCTGCCCCTGAAAGGCAGGTCATCCGGGCTGCATTTTATGGGTAAGTAGCTGCAGTTGAACGAGGTTCCCGCAGTTCCCTTCTGGTTATTGACGGTTGCAGCAGGTATACCCGTCACCCCAATCCCGTGGTCATCTACCACAAAAGTTGCGTCATTATCTCCAATACCGGTCCCATCTTTCCCAGCAAAATCCCATCCACGGTAATTATCCACGTATCCATCTTGGTCATTGTCAATCCCGTCTACCGGATCGTTCAGGTTGATGAATAAATTATCTTCCAAATCCTCATGCTCGTAGGAGGTTCCCGTATCCGTTATGCCGATGATGACTCGTTGGTCTCCCTGGGCAACATCCCATGCTTCGCGTGCCATGATTTGATTGAGGTACCACATTCGGTCAGTTCCCCCCAAGGTGTCTGCAAAGGGGTCATTTGGCTGGAAAAAGGACTCATACACATACCTTGGCTCAACCTCAGAAAAAGCCGCCTCCTGTTTGAGGGTCCTCACAACTTGTTCCATATCCCCTTCTTTGGGGAATGAAAGTTCGTACCAAAGGCTTACATCAGGCGTATTGCGAGAGCGGAGCCATTTTTCATCAGATTGCTTTAGCTGCTGAAGGCATTTTCGCACATGGGATATCCCAATCTGCGCGAATGCTTCCTCCAATTCGGACAGGTTAATTCTATTGTCCAGGCAATGAATCTTATGCGCTGGATGAACTTTTACCAACACCTGGCCTGGCATATAGACTGCCCCTTCAGGCAGGTGGAAAATCCCCTTTTGCTGAGAGAATACATTCCCCAATTGTAAAAAGAATGCCACAAAAAGGAGAAGGGTAGCAGAGTTGAATTTCATGGACACGATTTATTTGACTGACGGCAAGATAAGCACCTTCCAGGGTTAATATAAACCGCCATGCAGCTAAAAACTTACGGATGCATATTGCCCGTAACCTTAAAGATAACCACCTTGCTAGAAATGCAACAAACAGTTTTAAATGGAAACACCACTTCTTTTTTCCAATATCAAACACCTATACGGAATCACAGGGCCTTCTATTGGGACAGAAGGTGCTCAGATTGGAAACGAACCCATTTCACTGGAAGATGCCTTTATTTTGGTTCAGGATGGGGAAATTAACGCTTGGGGTGCCATGGCCGATTGCCCCAAAGCGTATTTACAAAAAGGAAAAAAGGTGGATTGTTCCGGGAAGTTGGTACTTCCAGGGTTTGTAGATAGCCATACACATTTGGTTTTTCCTAAGAGCAGGGAAGGGGAGTATCGCTTACGAATTCAGGGAGCATCTTACGAAGAGATTGCCCGGCAGGGAGGCGGAATTTTGAATTCTGCCCGTGTGACTGCTTCCACTTCTGAAGAAGAGCTGTTAAAAGCTGCTGAAAAGCGCGCCTGGGAGGTGCTGAAAAATGGAACCACTACCCTGGAAATTAAAAGTGGGTATGGGCTGGACCTAGAAAGTGAATTAAAATTGTTGCGGGTTGCCAATTCGTTAAAAGAATTGGTTCCCCTAAGAATCAAGACCACGCTGCTTGGGGCACATGCACTTCCTCCTTCTTATGCTTCGGACCGAGAGAAATACCTGGATATCGTTTGCCAAGAAATGATTCCCCAGGCAGCTGAAGCAGGGTTGGCCAATTTTGTGGATGTCTTCTGTGAGACCGGTTTTTTTACCCCAGAGGAAACCCGAAAAGTAATCCGGACAGGCGCTACCTATTGCCTTCAGGCGAAGATTCACACGAATCAACTCTCCATTTCAGGAGGGATTCCCGTTGCGGTAGAAGAAGGTGCCCTGTCCGTGGACCATTTAGAGTCGGTCACAGATGAGGAAATCAACCTCTTGCAAGAAAGCGAGGTCATTCCAGTTGCCTTGCCCACGGTTTCCTTTTTTCTGGGATTGCCTTATGCGAGATGCCGGGAAATGTGGGACGCAGGATTACCCCTGGCTTTGGCAACAGACTATAACCCTGGTTCCTCTCCCGGAGGAAGCTTGCCCTTTGTAATATCGTTGGCATGTACCCGACAAAGCCTGCTGCCCGAGGAGGCCCTGAAGGCCGTTACTTTGTATGCAGCGAGGGCATTAGGGATGGACAAAGAGGTGGGCTCAATTGAAGTTGGTAAGGCTGCTGACCTGGTTGTGACCAAACCGATGGATAACCTGGCTCAAATCCCCTATTATTTTACCCAAAATCCGGTGGAGCAGGTGTGGATTGGGGGAGCGTGTGCTTGGGGAAATCTTGAAAATAGCTAAGGCTGTTTCAGCATATTTTCGACTTCGAGTAAATCTTCCTTATACGCTTCTGGAACTATATCGGCTTTTCTAAAAAGTGGGATAATTTCTAGGTAGTTTGATCTAAGAAATATTTTTCCCTGTTCTGGATCGACAAATTCCATGTCCTTTGTCTTATTAAATAGGTCCATTGCTTTCTCATTTTCTCCTGTAAATAAATATGCAAATGCTACTGTGTGGTAGTACAATTGATCCTGAGTTGAATCTAGCATAATTGCCTGCTCCGATAGCTTAATCGCATCTGTAAATTGTCCAAAGAATAGCTTCGTAAATGCGAACTGGATGGTTTGTGCTGCGGCTGTAACTTTTCTCGAATTGGTTGAATCAAAAGCAAGTAAATGCTGTCCAAGCTGATGTAACTGTTTGCTTCTTTCATAAAGACCATCATAGGAATCTGGCTCTTGTCTTTCCAAAAACGTGATTGCCATATTCACTACATTGGTATCTTCTGCCAGCACCAATTCTTCCAACCTATCTGTTCCCTGAAAAAATGAGATGGCATAAAGCCAAAAAGTTTCTTCCGAGGTTCGATTCTTTCTTTTTCTCTCAAGGCTGTCCACAATGGTATTTTCAACCATCTCTATTACCTCTGGGGAATAACTGCTGCTCGAAGCTGCATTACTGATTTTGTCCATAAACCTGATTTGTTCTATCATCGGTTTTTGCTGATACAAACAAGGAGGAAGTTCTTCAATCGGGTTGCCTGCGAAAAATAATTCTCCCCTGTAATCAGTGATGTGGAGATCAGGCAATTCACACAACCAATTTGGCAGGCGTTTGATTTGGTTGCGTTCGATTTGGAGGTATTCCAGGTTTTTTAGCCTACTTAACCCATTGGGTAAATCTGAAATATTGTTATCTGTTAGCAAAAGCCCCTTGAGCTTTGTAAGCTTTTCTATTGATGCCGGCAGCTTGGTCAACTGATTTCCGGTAAGGTCTAGATAATCCAGGCTACTCATATTTCCTATCTCCTCGGGAAGTGTTGCTAGATTATTGCCTTTTAGTGACAGTGTTTTGAGATCAGTTAAATTTGTAATACCAGTTGGAAGCGTGGTGAGTCCCATAGAATCCAGCCTTAACGCCTCAAGATCTGTTATTTCTGGTAGCCAACCGGGAATTTCCATTAATGGGTTTCCGTCTATCCTGATATATTTAAGATTGGGTAAATTCTTGATGCTTTCAGGAAGTTCCCTCAAATTATTATTGGCCACAAAAAGTGCTTCCAGGTTCGATAGCCTTTCAATGCTTATTGGGAGATGGGTAAACTGATTGGAATTTGCTTCCAATCGGACTAGCTGTGTTAGCTTTCCAACCTCTTCTGGCAATTCGCGCATCCCATTGTTCCAAAGCGATAATTCCTTAAGCGAAGAAAGATTGGTTACACAAAGCGGCAGATCTAGGAATCGGTTCGCGTCTAACTCAAGTTCTTCCAAATGTTTGAGGTCAGCAAATGATCCTGGTAGTGAACTGAGGTTGTTATGTGCTACATTCAATTCAACCAACTCTTTGCAATTGCTGATAGAGGTTGGGATGGTCGTCATCTCGTTCTTAGAAGCATTCACGCTCTCCAACCTCTCCATGGGAGATTCAAAGTCAGGGAATTCTTTTAAGGAATTGTTGTATAGGTCTAATGAAACCAGGTTGGTTAATTGCCCAAACCTTGGTGGAAGCGTATCGAGTTGGTTAAAGCTTAGGTCAAGTTCCCTAAGTTCAGTCAGCTGTACAAAAGAGCTTGGTAGTGTGGTTAACTCACAAAAGCTCGCATCTAGCCATTGAAGTGATGTGAGCTCGCCAAAAAAATCAGGCAGCGCGCCCATTTCATTGGTCTCAATATCCAATACTTTCAGGTTCTTTAGTTTTTGAAAAGAGGCAGGAAACTCTTTTAAACCTGTGTTTCTCGCCAGCAAGAGGATTTCTAGTTGAGTTAAATTTCCGAATCTCTCCGGTAAATAGGAAAGCTGATTGATGGTCAGGTTCAAATCCCTCAGGGCATGCAACTGAGAAAATGATTCTGGCAAGTGGGTAATCCTGTTATAAGCTAAATCCAGTACTTCTAAGTTTTTCAACTTCCCAATTGAGGTGGGAAGTGTTGTGAGCTTCCCCTTCTGTTCTCTATCTCCATATGCCAGGAGAAACTTCAGATTGGGGTAGTCGCCAATATTTTCTGGGAGACTTTTTGGTCTTGAGGTATGTAAGTCAAGCGCCTCTGTTGTTGTGTCGAGCGCTTCCAATGAGGTTGCCAGTATGTAAATGTTTCCAGTGGTATCTAATAGATAGCTTTGTCCCTCCTTTTTTACCCGAGAAAACCCATCTCGATCGCTAAAAGGGGTCGCTCCATCGAATTCATAGGGAATGACCACTTTTCCCTGCTTGTTGATGAAGCCATACTTCTTTTCGTAGGAAACCCCATTTTCAACCTCTTTGACCGACAAGGCAAATTTCCCTTCATAAAAATACAGTGCATCTAATACCCGCTGCGCCACTTCGAGGGCTGAATCTGCCCGGTTTCTTTCCCCTTCAATTAAGTTAAAGGTCAACTGAATCAGATCGCCGATTTCCTGTCGATTAGCGGGGCATTCTTCTTGAAGCAACAGCAATTTGGTGATGGCAGGTTGGTAAAGGCGGTTGTCTATGTCCTGTTGTGCTCGTTGAATCAGTGATTCGCACTGACCAAATGTCAAAAGCGGAATAATTAACCAGCAGCTAAGAAAGAGAAGTCGTCGCATGAGGGTGAATGAAGAAAAACGGCCAAGCAGGGCCGCATGATACCATGTAATCAGTACAAAATACGAATTTACTAAATATCCAAAAAGTTACCGTCAAACCCCATAAGACCGGTTCCTCCTCCGCTGTGAATCACCAAAACCTTACCGGTGATATCGCCTGATTCTATTTGCTTGCGAACTGCATAAAATAATTTGGCGGTATAGATAGGATCAGCAAGTATGCCATGGGTGCGGGCTATATGGACCACTTCCTGTTTAATTGTCGCATTGATACTCCCAAAAGCTCTGGCGGTGGTAGGTTCATGAAACTGGGGTTCGCCCATTAGGTCAAATTCCTGGAGGATGTCTTTGGCATAAGGATGTAAATCATGAATCAGTTCAGAAGTAGATTGCTCGGTTCCTGCGGTTAACAGAATATGGACCTTTGCTGGGTGCTGGAGCCATTGGAGGCCTAAAAACAGGCTGGCAGCCATAAATCCAGATCCTGCATCAATAAAAATGTGGTCAAATTTGAATCCTGCTTCAGTTTCATTCCTCAGGATATCCCACGCCAGGGTGGCTGCGCCCGGAAAAGCAGCTGGGTGGTTACCTCCCTCCGGCAGGACAAATACACGACCAACTTGCTGCTGGGCATAAATGGTCGCAATCTCATGAACCCGTTTCCAGTCACGACTGGTCAGCCAAATCACGCGGTCAGATGGGAAGAGTAAATTTCTCAGAAACCCGTTTCCCTTATTTTGGGCACCATGGGCTTGCTTGAGCAATAAATGGGGTTTCCAGCCTTTTTCTAGTATCAACTGCAAAAAACCTACTACATGATTGCTGTGCGCACCTCCAATCATCAATACCTCCTCATACCCTTGCTGCTGAATGTATGGAATGAGGGAAGCATATTTACGCTTCTTGCAGCCAGAAATTCCAAACCCGGCCTCATCTTCTCTTTTTACCCAGACTGGTGTTTGGGGTTGCCCTAGGTTGGGTATTCGGTGTAACCTCGTTCTATCCAGTAAATCGGCCTGACAATATTTAAATAAAGGAGATTCTTCCAGGCGGGTAGAAGAAGTTTGGTTCATAGCCAAAAGATACGGATTTTTTCTATTTTTGGGCCAAATAGTCATTTCCAACCACTTATGACACTGATCTCTTCTATTTCGGGTATCCGGGGTACCATCGGCGGTAAAATCAGCGAAAATCTCACCCCCATCGATGTTGTAAATTTTGCTTCTGCCTTTGGTACCTGGCTGAGCCTCAAAAATGTTCAGGCAAAACGAAGGGTAGTTATCGGTCGGGATGCACGCCCTTCCGGGAAGATGGTTGCCCAGTTGGTGGCCAATACCTTGGTCGGATTGGGGTTTGAAGTCATCGATTTGGGACTGTCCACGACGCCTTCGGTAGAAATGGCGGTGCCTGAATACCAGGCGGCAGGTGGGGTGATCCTCACCGCCTCACACAACCCGGTTAATTGGAATGCGCTAAAGTTGCTCAATCTGAGGGGGGAGTTCATCACTAAAAAGGACGGACTCGAAATTCTGGAGATTCTGGAAAACCGGTATTACAATTTCAGCGAGGTGGGGGAACTGGGCCACATCCAGCAGGTGGATGACTTTGTCAAGATCCACATCCAAAAGATCAAGGAACTTCGTCTGGTCGATACCTATGCGATTGAACGGGCGAATCTGAAGGTGGTGGTCGATGGCGTAAACAGCAGTGGCGGAATTTATGTCCCATTATTATTGGAAAGCCTGGGGGTCAATAAAATTGTGAAGCTCAACTGTGAGCCCAATGGCTGGTTTGCGCACAATCCAGAGCCTTTGGCGGAAAACCTGACAGGAATTTGTGAATACATAGCGCAGGAAGGGGCTGACCTGGGCATTGCCGTTGACCCCGATGTGGATCGCTTGGTATTCATTGACAATGAGGGGAAGCTATTTGGGGAGGAATATACCCTGGTTGCAATTGCTGATTACATTCTTCAGCATACAAAGAGTGCGGTGGTTTCAAATTTATCCTCAAGCCGAGCACTGGCTGATATTGCCGCTAAACATGGAGTACGGCATTATGCATCGGCAGTAGGGGAGGTGAATGTAATTGAGATCATGAAGCGAACTGACGCCCTGATTGGTGGGGAAGGAAATGGAGGGATTATCTATCCTGAATTGCACTACGGAAGAGATGCCCTGGTGGGAATTGCCTTGTTTATGTCCCACTTTGTCAAATCCAAAAAAACCTGTGCCGAACTGAGGAAGCAGTACCCCAATTATTTCATGGCAAAAAAGAAGATTAGCCTGACGCCAGAGATTGACATGGAAAAATTATTAGGTGCTTTCAAAAATCGTTATGCCCATGAAAAAGTCAATGACATTGACGGGATCAAGGTAGATTTTCCAGAATCCTGGGTTCACCTGCGCAAATCGAATACCGAGCCTATCATTCGGGTGTACACAGAAGCAAAAACGCAGGTGGAGGCAGATCAATTAGCAGACCAAGTGATTTCTGAATTAGAGCAAATGATTTAATCATCTCATACTCACCCACCTGTATTTTGGGACTATTTAAAGTCATTGGATCAGCAGCATAAAATCATATCCTGGTGATTTTTCGCAGCCTACTTTAGCTGCATTCCTAATCCAATGCGTGATTTATGTACAATTTTAAACGATGGATGGTAGGACTGGACTTCACTGTGATGGACCAGACCTTAATTGAGTACACCGCCTTTTTGGCACATTTTATCCGGCCTGATAAGATCTACTTTGTAAATGTACAAGAAGACCTTGATGTACCGGATGACCTACGTAGAGAGTTTGAAGCGTTGGAAACTCCCAGAGATGAATTGCTCTGCAAGGAGATGGAGGAGGAGGTTTTGAAGTATTTTCCTTCTTACAAAGACTACGACGGCGAATTTCAGGTCATAGAGGGGTCCCCCATGAAAGAGATGCTGCGGTGGACACATATCAAAAATATTGACCTGTTGATCACAGGAAGGAAAAAAGTGATGAATGGAAGTGGGGTGGTACCGCAGCAATTGGCCCGAAAAATTAGCTGCTCAATCCTCTTCGTACCTGAAGAGGTAGAATATTCCCTTAATAACCTACTGGTGCCAACTGATTTTTCCGATCAATCCATGATGGCATTAGAGGTTGCAGCCAGCATTGCAAGGAGAAACGATCAGGCAAACCTTTATTCCCTGCATTGTTATACCGTACCCAAGGGATACTATCGTACTGGAAAAACGGAAGAACAATTTGCTGCAATTATGTTAAAGCATGCAAAAAATAATTGTAGCCGTTTCTTAAAAAAGTTTAGCAATGAAGGAGAAGAGTCGGTAGAAGTAGAGCCTTTGTTCGTATATGATGAGCAAAGGCATCACGCAGGCCAACTCATAAACGAACAAGCCAAGGCTGTGAATGCGGATATGGTTGTCATCGGGGCCCGTGGTCGGACTGACTTTGCAGCGATATTTCTGGGGAGTACAGCAGAAAAATTATTGCTAACCAACAGCGA
>JBCDIQ010000102.1:0-15446 GCA_039024295.1 Bacteroidota bacterium
AAGTCGGCCAGTACTCGGTTGCATTGAAACTCATCGAATTATTTGGATTTATCCCTACGATTTTGGTGCAGTCCTTTGCACCAGCAATTACCAAAGCCAAGGCTCGGGCCCCAGAGTTGTATCATCAACGCCTGCTAAGCTTTTACCGACTGGTATTCCTGCTGTTTATTGTTGTCTCCATTCCGTTATTTTTTACTGCCGAATGGATTGTGGTGACCCTGTATGGAGAGCCTTATCGACCAGCGGGCATTTTACTTTCTCTATTTGCCATTCGACTCCTTTTTACCAATATGGGCGTGGCTAAGTCCCAGTTTATCACAAACGAAAGTCTCTTTAAGTATTCGTTGATGACGGCCATTGTGGGTGCTTTGGTAAATATCATGGTAAATTATTTTATGATTCCCCTTTACGGTGCAAAAGGCGCGATTATTGCCACTATTGTATCGTTTACCATTAGTATTTTCATTCTTGATGTGTTTTTCCTTCGAACCCGATTCAACCTTAAGCTGATGATCAAAGGGATGACCAGTTTTTGGAAGATAGATCGAATCAAGTAACATGATACAGCTTAAGCCAACCCCTTATAACAAGTTTTCCTGTCCAGAATGCGGAAGTTCGCACATTCACGTGCACAAATCGGTCTTCCCGGGTATTCACGTAATGGCTGATGCCGAATGCAAGGATTGCGGGATGGAGTTCTACCAGGACTATCCGGTAGGTCATGCAGTGGACAACCCAACGGCTGTGGGGAAACGATCTCAGCACTTTTACATTCCCGAATCCAACAACTGGAAGCGCATTTCTGTACACCTTAAACATGCATTTGACAACGTTCATGACGAGCCTATCAAGATCGAACGACAGGTGCACAAGGAGTGTAAAGAGGTGGTCATTCTAAATACCCTTGACCGGCTATACGGCCATGTACTCCTCAAATTATTCAATGCCCAGCATTATTTCGACCATGCGCCCGAAGACTTGGGGCTAGTACTGATTATACCTCGGATGTTTGCTTGGTTGATTCCTGAAGGATGTGCTGAGGTTTGGATTGTGGATGTCAAATTGGGAGAATCTCGTAAGTGGCTTTCTGCTTTGGATGAGTTTGTCAATCAGGAGATGGCTCGTTTTGATCGGGTGTACTTGAGTGAGGCCTATTCACATCCGGATTTCAGCAAGCTGGATATGTCACGCTTCATTGGGGTGAAGCCCTTTGACCTCGAAGAGTATGAAACGCGCAGGCCACAGGTAACAATTATTGCCCGAGAGGATCGACTCTGGTTTGAAAGCCCCTTAGCAGAAAAGCTGTACAAGCCGTTTAAAAAGCTAGGGCTACAAAAATTCTTTGTCAAGCGACAGAACCGGTTAATCAACCGGACCATTCGCCAGTTGAAAAAAGCAATCCCCCACATGAAAATTTATGTGGTAGGGCTAGGAGGCACAGGTAAAATCAGCCAATATGCCACCGACCTTCGATCCTGGAAAATTGACCTGGAAGTAGAAAAGAAGTGGATTGATTGTTATGCCAAAAGCCACACGGTTATTGGGGTGCATGGTTCTAATATGCTCTTGCCCACCGCGATGTCTGCAGGCTGTGTAGAAATTTTACCAGAGGGACGGTATCGCAATATGGTTCAGGACCTCGCAGTCAGGTATTATGACCGACGCCAACTGTTTTTCTATCGCTTTGCAGAGCAGTATGTAAAGCCGGGCAGTGTAACGGCAATCGTAAGGGAGATGCTAGATAACTACCCAGGCTTCTACCGAAACATGGTCAAGAATTTGCACAAGCCCGAAGAGTTCGAGCGATTAACCGACAAAAGCCAAACCTCCTCATGAAAGTAGCTCCTAACGCCGTCATCCGTACCAATTCAGGGATCCGAGAAAGCCTCCGACAATTTCTCTCTTCAATAGCGGTACAAAAAGAGAATCCTACCCAAAAGGACATCATCATGTTTTCGTGTCGCCGGACCGGTTCAACATGGCTGATGGAATGCTTAGGAGCTGAGCCAGGGTTGCGGTTTATCAACGAACCCTTTGGACCAAAATACATCAACCGGTCTGTTTTGAACGATCGGACAGAATTTAAGGACTTTCAGAAGGGGCATAAATTTTTCCAATTTGACGCTAACATCCACCAACGGGTAGAAGATTACTTAGTGGATGCACGGCATACGAAAATCTGTGGCCCATACGATCCCACAAAACCGAACTTCCATTTTCGATACAACCGGAGGCTTTTTAAGGTACTTGTGGTCAACCCAGTGATCGACTTTTTCTTCGATCAGGAAGATCACTACCAGTTTCTCTACTTGCTTCGGCATCCCATCCCCACCATTTTGTCTTCTTTTCAGCTCCCTAGAATGCCTTTACTGCGCTACCTGGAGGAAGATAGCTTTCGAGACAACCACCTGGACGAAGAGCAAATTGGTTACATCAAGTGGTTGGCTGAACATGGCAATGAGTATCAGTTGTGGGCAGCGGAGTGGGTATTAGATCAACTCGTTCCTTGGAAATACCTGCGAAATCATCCTGATGCAGCCATGTTCATTTCCTATGAGGAGATGGTGGCCAGCCCCAGAGAGTCGATCAATAAAATTGCAGAATATTGTGATTTTCAACGACCTGAACTCATTTTGAGGGAGCTCAACGTACCTTCTGCATCTACTACAGCAGAAAAGTTCAAGCAAATTGGTAACACCAGTGCGGAAGAAAAACTACGTGCTTGGAGAAACAAAATCGACCGCAATACGCAGGAGCAAATCTTCGAGGTGATCAATCGCTTTGGCGTAGATTTCTACTCTCTGGACAGTGATATGCCTAGCCCGCAGTATATGAAGACTGATGGGGTGTCTAGTATTTAACAATAGACCTACAAGGGACAAGCATAAGCGGTATTTTCAAAAACAACGCTTATGCTTTTTACATATGAGGCTCATTCTGAATCACTTGTTTCAAAAACTTCCTCCAGCAATTTCATTTCTGTCCCCACAAAGACCACCAGCCATGCCCTGAGGTTGGGCTGAGCTTGTAGTCCTTTAGCTTTGAGGTAACGGCGAAGTTGAGCACGGCCTTCTGCTGCAACTGTCTTCAGTTGGGCACTTTGGTTTTGTTTCAAATGCTTTAGCTCAAATGCAAATTGATACGGCGTATCAATGGGTGGCTGACGTAACAGAAGTAAATCTAAATATCCTCTCCCTGATTCATATTCAGATTTAAGGGTGTAAATCTGAGCCGTATGCAGGTTACAGAGCAGGATCATCTTCAACCCAGTTTCATTGAAGTGGATTAAGTCACGGTTGGACACCTGGGTAAGGGTATCCACAACCAACTCCAAGAAAGGTCGAGGCTGGTTAGTGCGTGCCATATCGTAAATCACTTCCTGCACATCAAGTGCGTCAGTGTTCTGTTCTATACGGGCATCAATAAGTGCTTGAAAAAAATCAAAATAGAGCTTTTCAATTACTAGATTGGGAATACCCAAAATGGATCGCTGGAAGTCGTCCCCCTTGATGGTCAACAGCCCCAGGTAAAAGAGCATGCTCAAAAAATCCCTCGGGGTAAAATCTCGTTCGAAGCTGAATTGAGGAACGATCTGTGTAGAAACAGTGCCTTCTGATAATACACGTTTGAGCATGTCAAAATGCTGGGATTCCTCTCCGCCCAATCGAAAAACACGTTTGATTTTACCATAATCCGAAACGATGTTGGTATCCAGCAGGTTGGTAGGCATGCGTTCCTGGGAAAGGTACTCTGTGCAAAAATACAACACCATAGCCGGGTTGTACATCTGCTCAGAATTTCCGTTACTGAATCTGTAACCATTGTACCAGTCCCGAATCAGGTGATGGGTTTCATTAGAATAGATGCGAGCGTCTTGAAGCAGGTCACTCACCTCATCATCGGTAAAGCCCATCATGCCTTCAAAGCGGCGATTTCGGGTCAGGTCTTTGAAGGTATTAAAGCCAGAGGTGAGGCCGTCTAGCGTAACGGGAGAAACACCTGTCATGAAAATGCGATCTATTAAGTCCACGTCCTGTCCCGGTTTTTACTACTTCGTAAAACTTACGAACCCAGCCTTGCTTGCTCACAATGTCTTGAAACTGGGAAAGATCAAAGCTGACCAGTTCATTCGTAAAATGGTCATACTCATCAATAAGAAGATAAAGTTTGTGAGGCTGGTTGTGCAACGAAGTCAAAAACGCCCCAATTAACTCTTCCGGTACTGTTATGGATAATAATTGGGAAAGCGTGTCGGCATCAATTACCTCTGGGTAGCTAATGGCAAATTGTTGGATTCCTTGCCTTAATTTAGCTAAAAAACCTTCGTATGTACTTTCTCTGGATACAGTGCTTACCCCACTAAAGTCCAAGTGCAATACCAAATAGCTATTGGCTGATTTGGTGGGCTGCTGTCCAATAGCCAATCGACCAAACAGTGCTTCAAATTTATCTGCATGCTGCTTGCCGTAGTAATACGCCAAGGTGGACAAGAACAAGCTTTTCCCAAAGCGGCGAGGGCGGAGGAAAACAAGGTATTTTTCTCCGAGTGATTCTAGTTTAGAAATATAATTCGTCCGATCTATATACCAGAAATCTTGCTGGATGAGAGAAGCAAAGTCGCTGGTACCATAGGGAAGCCTGAGCATCGCATTCCAAATAGGAAGTCAAGGGAATATATTTCACAAGGAAGATAAGCAAATGTTGCTACTTCCCCTCAAAGTACCCAAGCAACTTATCTGCTTCCACCTCCTTGTGAAGGTCCTTAATACGCTCCCCGTTTTTGTCATATAGATACATGCTTGGCACCTCACTATAGCCAAAGTAAGTGTCAAAGTAGAAGTTTTTATCCTGGAGGAAGTGTAGGTGCTTCAGAGAGGTGCCGCCAAAATGTTTTTCTTGGAACTCTTGGGTAGCACTGGCCTCGGGCTCTGTGGTGACAAACACCAATTGTATGCCTGCGAATTCATCTGCCTTCGCCTGAATCCAATCGGCCTGCTTGGCACAATGGTCACAATACGGATCAAAAAACATGACCACAGTAGGAAGTCCCGCCTGAAGGTTCGAATGGGTGAAGGATTTTCCATCCAGGGTAAAAAACTCGAACTGGGGAAGGGTTTTCTGGGCATGTAGGCTGAAAGAAGCCATTCCCAAAAGCAGGGCAACAATCGTATATTTTAGGGCATTCATGTGCAAAAGGTTCAAGTCAAATACTGGTAGTTAAATCGGAACCGGCAGCACGTTGCCGATTCCATTAAGCTAAACGAAAATAAGCGGTAAAAGATTATTCCTCTTTCAACAGGTTCAGGCTCCTGCGAATGAAAGAGGTCAGGTTCTCCCCTTTTAACATCTGCTGAGACAATAAGGCAAGGTCCACCAATTGACGTGCCTCAGCAGCATTGTCCTCTTTGTCGATCATGCCATAGATCAAAGGGTGACGGGTATTGATCACCAGGTTGAAGCTGTCTGGCATTCCGCCCATCATGCCCATACCTCCTCCGAGCTGTGCCATCTCTTTCATACGGCGCATGAACTCCGGCTGGGTAATCTGGACAGGCAGTTCTTCTGCGCTAAGGGTTTCCAGTTGCACCGTCATATTCGCTGGTTTAGCAGCTTCAAAAATGGCTTTGATGCGATTCTCTTGGTCTTCAGTCAGGATGAGGCCTTCGTCTGGTCCCTGTTCTCCTTTTGGAATAAGCTTGTCCAGGGTATCTGCATCCACGCGGGTGAAACGGCTCTTTTCAAACTTACGCTCCAAGTGACCAATGAAATGGCTGTCTACCACCCCGTCCATTTCCAGAATGTCATAATGCCGTGACTTGGCGTGCTGGATATACAGGTCTTGCTGGCCTTTGTTGGTGGTGTACAAATACACCACATTTTCGTCCTTGTCTGTCTGGAGGGGAGCAATTTTCTCCCTGTAGGTGGTCAGGTCAAAGAATTCCCCATCTACATTCTGCAGCAGGCAGAACTTCTCAGCACGATCGTAAAACTTCTCATCTGTAAGCATGCCGTATTTGACAAAAACAGAAATGTCATTCCATTTTTGCTCAAACTGCTCCAGATCGTCTTTGAATAATTCATTCAGCTTACCAGCTACCTTTTTGGTGATGTAGTTGCTGATCTTTTTCACATTCGGATCTCCTTGCAGGTAGCTCCTGGAGACATTTAATGGAATGTCGGGAGAGTCAATCACCCCTTGCAGCAACATGAGGTAATCCGGCACGATGTCCTTTACCTCGTCGGTGATGAATACCTGGCGGGAATACAGCTGAATGGAATTCCTGCGAGGATCAATATCTTTCTTGATCTTGGGAAAATACAATACACCAGTCAGGGTGAAGGGGAAATCTACATTCAGGTGAATCCAGAACAACGGCTCCTCTTCCATCGGATAGAGCGTGCGGAAAAAATCCAGGTACTGCTCATCTGTGAGTTCTGTGGGCTTCTTCCGCCATATCGGCTCTGTTTCATTGATCTGCTTATCCTCAAATTTGATGGGAATAGGCAGGAAACGAGCGTATTTATTCAAAATGGTCTGGATACGGGAAGGCTCAAGATATCCCAGTGCGTCTTCGCTTAGGTGCAGGATTACATCGGTACCCCGATCAGCACGCGCTCCTGCTTCCAAGGTGTAGGAAGTACTTCCGTCACAGGTCCAACGCACTGCCGCATCGTCCTCCCTGTAAGAACGCGTTACGACTTCAACCTGATCGGAAACCATGAAGGCGGAATAAAATCCCAGCCCAAATTTTCCAATGATCTCTTCACTTTCAGCCGCATCTTTGAATTTGTTGACAAATTCTTCCGCACCGGAAAACGCCACCTGGTTAATATACTTTTTGACCTCTTCCCCATTCATCCCAATTCCCCGATCACTTACGGTCAGGGTTTTGGCTTCTTTGTCAATGGCAATACCCACTTCCAGTTCCCCAACTTCTCCTTCAAATTCGCCGGTAGAAGAGAGGTACTTCAGCTTTTGGCTGGCATCAACAGCATTTGAGATCAGCTCCCGGAGGAAGATTTCCTGCTCTGAGTAGAGCGATTGTTTAATGATCGGAAAAATGTTCTCGGTACTGACGGAAATGGTTCCAGTTTCTTGTAAGGGAGTTTTTTCGGTTACATCAGACATAGTGGTTCAGTTTTTGAGCAATTTTTACGATTTTCAGTCCATTTTTAATTTCGGTGGGCAAAGATAAAAAAGGTTCGGCAAAACTTCCTTACAATCTCATTTCCAGAGTTCGAGGCAGAATGTATTTGCAGGAAAATGAGATGGGCGGTAAATTGAAACCTATGCAAGATGAGCAGGCCATATCTCAATTGAAGGAACTGCTGCTTTCAGAAGAATTGAAGGCGCAAGAAGCACTTTCGGATGGACTGGCCGATATACAGAAAGTTTGGCAGGATGAACATAAGTTCCATGACAAACTCCAACCTCATTTCAACGATCAGATATCGGATCTTCAGGAGAGGTTTCCAGAATTATTCCAGGAGCATATCGTGCAAACCATCCATTCACAAATTCGGGAATCCAAAAAAGAGATCATTGATGCCATGTACCCCATTGTGGGAGATCTGGTGATAAGGTATTTAAAAGCCGAACTTGAAACCCTGATCCGTAGGGTGGATGAACAGCAGGAAGAATGGATGAGTTGGGAGTCGTGGAAACTTCGCTTTCAAGCCATGATCCATGGGATCAGTTACCGAGAAATGAAGCTCCGAAAAAGCATCATTGGTACCTTGGAAGAGGTATTTGTCATAGAAGAAGAATCAGGCTTGTTGATGGGCCACCATTCGTTTAATCAACTTGCGGATGCAGACTTAATATCCGGCATGCTGACGGGGATAAAAAGTTTTGTGGAACATGCATTTAATCAACCCGAACAGCAACTAAAAACCTTGGAATACGAAAACTATAAAATACTGGTATATGATTTTCCAGATATTTATGTTGCTTGTGTAGTGAAAGGCGGATTAGACCAAGAACTAAGCTCAAAAATTCAGTCAGCTGTTTTTACCTTTTTTAAGGAACATGACCTGGGAGCCTCTACCCACATCACGGCCGAATCCCAGTTGGCTTTATCTCAAAAATTAACTTCACACTTCGATGAGTTCAACAAAGTCAGTTAGCAAAAAGATTGCCCTGATTGGTAGCCACGCTGTTGGAAAAACCTCCCTGGTAAGCCAGTTTATTCACAATAAGTTTCCAGAAGAATACTTAACCACCATTGGATTAAAAGTTGACAAGAAGACCGTCGTAATTGACAACTTCCAGCTTGATATGGTGATCTGGGATATTGCCGGACAGGATGATGCAGACAATGTACCTCACTATTACCTGCGAGGTTGTAGCGGGATCATTCTTGTCACCGACCTTTCTCGTCCCAATACCTACAAGAAACTTAAAGAACAGGCAAGCATGCTGAAAGGCCTGATCCCCAATGTTGAGATTGTTATTGCCGCCAATAAAAAAGATTTGCTCACAGCAGAAGAAATTACCCGGGTGACTGGCGAGTATCCCCTTCCGCCAGATGCAGTCACCAGCGCAAAACTAGGGGAAGGCGTTGAAGAAATGTTTATTGAAATGGCCAAAAAATTGCTGGCGCAGCATGACACTCAAGGAGCTTAAGCGACACCTTAGCGGCCCTAAAATGCAGGTAGTAGTCATGGACAGGGCCGGTAAAGTTATTGACTCCTGCGACACCTTATTCGAAATACGGGGACTCCGATATTCTGTATGGGAAGTTTTCCCATTTCTCACTTCCCCCCTTAATGCAGCTGATGAACTTATCGGAACCCATGAATCGCATCAATTCTATGCGGTGGAGCTGGTACAAGAAGGCGTGAGCATCTATTGTGACTGCGAACTCGCCCGCCATCCTGAAGAGGAAGACCATCTCGTTTGGCTAATTCTTGATCAAGACCGAATTTATAGAGAACTTCAGGTCATCCAGCAAGAACGAAATCTTTATTTACTTAGGCTGGAACAATTGGAAGCCGTTTTTTCCGGCAAGTCTGTCCCTCCAAACTAGCCAACTTGATTCTTTCCTACCTCCGAAAATTATTGTGGCCGCTTAGCCTTGGATATGGGCTTGTAGCAGACACTCGTAACCTCCTGTACAACCGTAACCTTAAGCCTGTTTACCGAGCACCCATTCCTGTTATATCTGTAGGAAATATCAGTGTTGGAGGAACAGGCAAGACCCCCTTTGCAGAGTTCTTGCTTGCCTACTTTCAGGAGAGAAACCTGAAACCTGCCTACCTGAGTCGTGGATACGGACGAAAATCCAAGGGCATGCTAATGGTTCCACCTGATGCTCGTCAGTCTTACCTATATGGAGATGAGGCCCTTCAAGTAGCACGTAAATTCCCCAACCTGCCAGTAGTCGTTTCTGAAGATCGTATGAAAGGGATTCAGCAACTCATGGTCACCCATCATCCGGACTTCATCATTTTGGACGATGCCTTCCAACATCGTAAAGTGTATCGAGATCTGGACCTGATTTTACTTGATGCCAACAGGTTACCGCACAAAGACCTGCTGCTCCCTGCTGGGAACCTCAGAGAACGCATTAGAAACTTAAAACGAGCTACTGCAATAATCGCCAATAAGATTCCAGACCCTGCATTAGTGAATGACGCTAACTGGCGAAATAAACTTCCAGAAGATACTTCTGCCTTTTGCAGACCTGCTTTCAAGGAGCTAAAACCTTTTTTCCAATCGCGGCCTCCTTTGCCTATTCCTACCCCCCAGCCAGTGATTGCTTTTTCCGGTTTGGGGAATAATGCTTTCTTTTTCCAACAGTTGGAAGAGAATGGATTTAAGCTGGCATCCACCCTTGCGTTCCCGGACCATCATTTTTTCTCTCGGAAGGATTTAAACAAAATATCAGAGGCTGTTCAGCAGGTTTCCTCAAATTCTACTAACTTGGACGCGCCATTGGTGGTTACCACAGAAAAAGACTTTTGCCGTCTATTAGGTAATCCCTGGCTGGACCAGTACGACCATCTGGCCTTGTATTATGTTACCATTGAATTGGAATGGTTGGAAGGTAAAACGCATGTCGAGCAACTTCTGAACTCCCTTCTGCCACCAAAAACAGCCTAATTTTTCGCATGGACGCAACCTTCAACGAAGCCCTTGAATACATTCGCCGTCAATACAAAGAAGACGTTTCTATCGGAATCATTTTGGGTACAGGCCTTGGAGGTCTGGTAGAAGAAATCGAAGTAGAAAAAGTAATTCCCTATAACTTCATTCCGCATTTTCCTATTTCTACCGTGGAAAGCCATTTTGGCAAGCTCATTTTCGGCAAAATTGGAGGAAAGAAAGTAGTGGCCATGCAAGGCAGGTTCCATTACTATGAAGGCTACAGTATGCAGGAAATAACCTTCCCAGTAAGGATCATGAAGTTATTGGGCGTCGAAACCCTCTTCATTTCCAATGCTGCAGGAGGTATTAACCTGGGGTACAAGCTTGGCGACCTCATGGTACTCGATGACCATATCAACCTACAAATTGCGAACCCCCTGATTGGTCCTAATTTGGCAGAATTTGGCCCCCGATTCCCAGACATGAGCTGTCCATATGATCCAGAGTTAACGGTGAGGGCACTTGAAATTGCCAAAGAAAAAGAGTTCCGGGTGCATAAGGGCGTATATGTCGCAGTTACCGGACCAAACCTGGAAACACGGGCAGAATACCGCTTTCTGGGCCGAATTGGGGCTGATGTTGTAGGGATGTCTACCGTTCCAGAAGTCATCGTTGCCAATCACATGAGCATCAAAACCTTTGCCATTTCCGTCGTCACGGATGAATGTGATCCTGACAACCTGGAACCTGTTACCCTGGAAGGAGTCATTGCAGCAGCACGTGAAGCAGAGCCCAAAATGACCTATATCCTGAAAAACCTGATCCTTAGCTTATAGCAGACAGAAAGGTTAGATTAGCTAAATCTTCTGTTTCCAATGTACCGTAGCGGATGCTCGAAAGACGCTCATTTCTAGTTCTTCTCTCCAAATTAGCTAACAAAAAACTGGTGGTGCTATGCCTCCTCGTTTGGGAGAGCAGTTCAGCATGGGCGCAATTTCCACCAGTCACCAATACCTCTCCTGGAGGAATTACAGGCCAGCAACAGCCCTTTTTTCAGCCTGACAGCAACCTAACCGACAGCAGCAGGCTCGCATTGCAAGAAGCGGTAAAACCTGATACCAGGTGGTTGAATCCTGAGCGTCTATTTATGCACCTACCCCATGAGGACTCGGCCGCATATGAGCTGGATGTCCTGCTAAACTGGGATGAAAAAGATACGCTAGACGGATTTGTTCAAACCCTTGGCCTGATCGGAAAGCCCTACCAGCGGTTTCAATATGGATTTTCTGACCGTTTCTTTGACAACAATCAATGGCACAACCCCATCATGGGCAGGTACAATGCCTATGCCTTTGACCCGGAGCATCAAATCCGGTACTATGACACCCATACGCCTTATGTAAACATTGATTACTTACAAGGGCGTCGTCAAACTCAGCTACTAGGGATAACCGCTTCTCAGAATATTTCTCCTTTTCTTAACATTACTGCCTATTACAAAAGGCGCAGAACCCTGGGAATCTATCGTTCCCATGAAACCGACCACCGGAGCCTGTACCTAAGCGGCAATTATCACACCCCTGACCGGAGGTATGCAGCCTTCACCAATGTGGTTTACAATGAACTGGGCGACAACATCAACGGTGGAATTCTCCTCAGCAACCCCATTGAATCTCCTCCGACCTTCAATAAAATTGAAACCCCTGTCATCGAGGATGCCCAGCGGTTTATCATGACCCGGAGCCTGTACCTGGATCAACATTTTCGCCTTTTTGGGTGGAAAGACACGGTTGAGACTCCTCATAAGCTGAACCTGAGGCTGCAAACCAGTGTGGAAGGAACCTACCAACGATTTGTGGACCGGTCGGTTTCGGCAAGCCAGTTGGAATCCCATTTTATCCCCGTATACCCTACCCTCAATAGGGATTCTACTTTTCTGCTGGAAGGATATATCGCCAATCGGAGTGAGGTAAAAGGGTCGGGGAGCTACCGGTTTCAGCAACCAGGATTTGTGCTTGGCCTCCAGGGAAAGGTTGGGTACAGGCGAATTGGGTTCAGGAAGGATGGGAATGACCTGTTTCAGAATGCAGTTGTTCAGGAGGTTAGCCAACAGCTCGAACTCCCCAAGGCGGGTATTCGCCAAACGTTCAGGGTATCTCGGGTCATCAGCAACATTTTCGGACCAGAAACCATGTTGGAAGGTGGCCTTCACGTTGTGCCGAGGCTGTTTGTAGATTCTCTGCCAAGGATAGATTCAGTCTACCGGGTAAAAATCTCTAAGACCACTTCTAAGAAAAAATCTCAGCGTCCTGCTCCGGTATTAATTCAATCTCCCAGTATAGATTCTTTGGCACCCTCAGATTCCTTGCTACGGGAACAATTGCTCAAGCCTCGAAAAGAAAAAAAGGTAGTAGAATTGGATACCACCCGTTCCCTGGCCTATCAGGTATTGCCGAGGCCCGCTGCCCCTGTAGGCATTCACATTTTTGCCAAACGAGAAGATCGAAATCCCACCATCTTCCAGCGGTATTTCCAGGCAAGGCCTGTCAATACCTTTCAAGCTAATACTGCATTGGAAAACTACAATTTCCTTCACGCACGGGCTAGCATCCATTATACTGGTAGAAAACGTGTCTACAAACGAGACACCACCCATGCCAACCAGATTGGCTTAAAGGTTTTCTTCTCACGGGCTGGCAGGATGATCTTTTACGATACGGCCATGCAGGTGCTGCAAGCTCCAAGAGGGGATGGGCTTACTTGGACAGGGGCAGAAGTGAGTGCTCGGCTGAGGTTTTGGAGAAGCTTTTATTGGGATTCACGGGTTACTTTCCAGCAAAGCTCCTCCCCTTCTGACCCAGAACTTAGCAGGTATGCCAACCACATCCCAGAAATTTACGGACGGACTTCAATTTACCTGGATAAATCCAATATCAGCATTGCCAAAAGACTGAAAACAGGGATTGACCTGCACTTTTTCTCCTCTTACATTGGCCAGACCGTTGATCCCCTAACCGGAGAGTTTTTTCCTACGACTTATCAAATTGACGAGTACGTTCGCGCAGATGCCTACTTTGCCGTTCAAATCGTAAAGCCCCTTATCTACCTTAAAATCATGCATATCAATGAGGCCTTGTTTCCTGGCAGGCCTGGGTATTACACCACCCCGTTTTACCCAGAGCTGGAAAGGACATTTGTGTTAGGGGTAAATTGGACCTTTTTTGATTGATGTTAGCCCACCTGATCTTTGGTGTAGAGGTTCACATAACAAATCTTATTTTTGACGTTAATTAAGTACGATTACCCATCGGCCTGAAATCAATTGTATGAAGGAAGCTTATGTAGAGGTGAATATCCCTGTGCCTGAGGTATGGCAGGAACCCTTGGTAGCTGTTCTGGCCACTTCGGGCTTTGAAGGCTTTGAACAACATGAGGAAGGGGTGCGGGCATATTGTGCTGAAAATACCTTTGATGAGGAGGAGTTGGCAGATACACTTAGGTTCCTTCCAGAAGGTAGTGGCAGCTTTTCGGTCCGGAGGCTAGCTCCTCAAAACTGGAACCGATACTGGGAACAGCACTACCCCGCTGTGTTCGTAGATGATTATTGCCAAATTGTTCCTTCGTTTCTGGCTCCCGAACCAGGCTATGAGGTAACGCTACACATTGAACCCAAGATGTCATTCGGGACGGGCCATCATGAGACCACCCGCCTGATGATTCGGCAAATGAGGGGAATGGACTTGGCAGGTAAGTCTGTCCTGGATATGGGAACGGGTACAGGCGTTCTGGCAATATTGGCGACGAAGCTAGGTGCCCATCCCGTGCTGGGGGTTGATATCGACGAATGGAGTGTGGAAAATGCCCCAGAGAATTGTCATGTCAATGGCTTCGATTTCATTGAGATTTTACAAGGGGATGAACAAGTCCTTGGAGATCGCCTGTTTGATGTGATTCTTGCCAACATCAACCGAAAAGTTTTGAAAAATACCATTCCCACCTATGTTAACCACCTGAGTGAACCAGGAATTCTGGTTATTTCTGGAATTTATGAACACGACCTTCCTGTATTACACCCTATCTGGGAGCAGGCAGGTCTTTCTATGACAAATAAACTGATCGAAAACTCGTGGGTCTCTCTCAGCCTGACCTTCAAAAGCAATACTGATACATGAAAAATCTGCTAGTTTGGCTTTTTGCCCTGACATTGCCCATCCTCCATAGCGGACTAAGGGCCCAAACCTTGTTACCGGAAGACCCTGATGAATTTATCCAGGCCTTTTCCAGCAAGATGTCTAGCACCCGCCAGGCAGGCGCACGTGAAGTCAATATTGAACTGGGCACCCTGTGGCGAGATGGAACTGCCAGCGAAGCTGATAAAGCGGCATTTATAAAACTGGTGAATCAATTACAGGCTAAAAGCTATGGGTTTGAACGAGAGGTCACCCTGCTTACCCAACTGTATAACCTATTGTTAAAGGCTGACCATCAGGTTGCGCTCTCCAGGGAAACATTTGTAAAAATCACTGAAAAATGCATCCAAAACCTGGTACCAAAGCGGCTCAATGCCTACTTCCTCAACCTATACGAATTCCTCCCCAAAGGCTATATGAGCGACAGGAAGAAATTCTATTGGAAAAGTTCTCAGTTGGACCCAAGGCTTAAATTCATTTCCCTTGAAGAAAAAGGGAAAACCTACCAGACCCCCGTTCTCAGGTTTACTCAAACCGACCTGAGCTATGTTTCCGATCGGGACAGCACCTTTATCTTTGGCACTTCTGGGGACTACAACCTCATCTCAAAAGGTTTTCTGGGCCTGGGCGGTCAGGTGACCTGGGAAAAAATGAAACTCCCAGCGGATGATGTATACGTGATGTTTAAAGACTACCGATTGAATTTTAATTACGGCAAGGTATCAGCTGACAGCGTGACCTTTTATTACAAAAGTATCATTGACCGGCCTTTGGGGGGTAAATATGAGGACCTCAACCTTGGATACAAAAACCTGAACAGGGCAAACTATCCCTCCTTTAAAAGTTATGATGGCAATGTGGTGATTGAGAACTTCATTCCAAACGTACGTTACGACGGAGGGTTTTCTTTAAAAGGTATTCGTAAAATTGGCTCTGCCTACGACATTTGGGTGGATTATGTGCCCCCAATTACAGATGAGGGAGGATTTATTGAAGATGGTGGAGCCATGACATCTGAAGAAGTGGAGGAAGCGATAGAAGAAACCTATGACGAATATGGCATCGATGAGTGGTCGGATGAAGAAGAATATGGCGAGGAGTATTATGATGATTACTACGAAGAAGGCTCCTACGAAACGGATGATGATTATTACGATGGCTATGAG
>JBCDIQ010000103.1:0-15444 GCA_039024295.1 Bacteroidota bacterium
CAATAAGTTATTTCATGAAGCGCTACCAACGGATCATGTTATGTTGCTTCCTGATGATAGGGGCAATAAACGCATATGGCCAATGCCCGCAATCAGCGGCTATACCCGTGGTAGAGGAATCTTTTGAAACTGGGCTCCCGGCAGGGTGGAAAGCCCCGCTTACCTCTGACGGAGGCAATTGGCAAGTCAACAACCAAGATATTGGCTTCTACACCAACCCTGGTTCTGAGGGATGGATATATGTCAATGACGAAGCATCTGATAACATTGGAGAAGCCGTACTTACTTCCCCTTCTTTTCAGGTAGCCAACGCAACTGCAGGACTTTCCCTCGAGTTTGACCTCAACTTTCAGTTGTACGCCCAAGAGGGCAATCTCAAGGTAGAAATCTGGGATGGCCAGGAGTGGGTGCTGGGGCTATGGGTACAGGAAGATTTTAAGGGCCACGTGAGCCTGGAAATCAGCCCGCTGGCGAACGATAACTTAAAGGTTCGATTTACCTACGATGATGGAGGGGTATGGAATTGGGGAATGGGAATTGATAATTTTGCATTATATGTCGCTCCTCAGCAGTGTGAAAACGCCATTTGTGAACGTGGCGAAACGCCTGCATCCTGTTCGGAGGATTGCAAGATTCCCGCTATCCATTGGGTAGATCAAGGAAAAGACCTGGAGGAAAATGCCGTAACCTATCATCCTTTTAACAGGGGGGAAGCTTGCGACGATTGCAGTGAGAAGGTCGCCTTAAAATTTCCCTTTGAATTCTTTGGAAAAACCTATACCTCGGTATTTATCAACTCGAATGGAAACCTGACCTTTGAGGGCAGTTTCGTAACCTACACCCCAGAAGCATTTTGCCTGAATGGCCCCAAGATGATTGCGCCATTTTTTGCAGATACAGACCTGGCCTGTGGAGGCCAAATCTCCTATTACGTTGCTCCCAGTTATTTGGTGGTGCAGTACAAAAAGGTAGCCTATTATGGATGTGGAAAGGAGTGTGACCAGCGAAATACCTTCCAGGTTATCCTAACAGATAATACCATACGTGAAGTCCAAGGAATTTCTCTTCCTGAAGGGGCTAACGTGGTCTTTTCTTATCAGGATATGGAATGGTCCACCGGCAATTCTTCTCAGGGCCAGCAGGGTTTTGGAGGTGCTGCGGCCACCGTCGGATTAAACCAGGGAGATGGGAGCACCTGTAACGACTATGGCACCTTCGACGATCCGGGATACCATTATTACGGAAATTCACAAGACGATAAATGTCCCCCAAACGGGGTGGCTCACTTGTCTCATCGTACCCTGTTATTCAATGGTTCGACTGGTGAGGTTGTCACGCCGGCACCAGTTCTGCCACCAGTTCCCGACCTGAGCTTTTCAGGGGCAAACAGAGACTCCCTGCACATCCTGCGGTGGCCCCTATTTACGGAACTTGGTACCACTGACTTTTTTGTGGTGGAAAGGGGACCATCAGAAAATGAGTTAGTAGAATGGAAGCGTCTGTCACCAACTGATTTATTTACCCAGGATGGAACTGCTGAACTATGTGACAGCATACCCTTGTTGGGGTTGAATTACTACCGATTACTTCAATTTTTTGAAGACGGCACCTTCAGGGAATCTCCACTCGTGGAGCTGGAAAACAGGTCCGCCCCACAAGCATTCAGCATGCTCAGGGTAGCTCCCAATCCTTTTCAAGATTATGTAAAGATCAGTTTTTTGTCACAATACCCGAGTCCTGCCCAGTATATCATGACGGATGGCAGCGGAAGGATATTCCGTCGGGGTACAACTCAGGCCCATCAGGGAGAGAATATGGTGGAACTTTCTTTGGGTGACCTATCACCTGGCCTGTACTTCCTATCTGTCTTTAATGACGAGATCAGGTTACATCGAAACCTGGTAAAACTTTAGGGAATGGTCAATAGGCAATGACAAGGTCCAGGGCTTCATCTTTCCAGGTGTTCCCCCCTTTTCCCTCATCAAATAACAGCTTCAAAGAAGGCCTATCTCCCACCTGGAAGGAAACCTGAGGATGTGATTCGAAATGCTTCAGGAGGGGCACACCCAAAACCAGTTCAGGTACGGAAAATATCGCTTGGGAAAGTCGCTCTATTCCATTCGAATGATTCATTGGTTCATTCGCAGGTACTTTTTTCCCTTGAAAGGGCAACCTGAAGATCAGCGGTAAAGCAGGAAATTCATGAGAAACCAACATATCAATGTACATTCCTTGGGGAAAATAAGCTGGCTGGTATGCCATAGCATCCTTGAACAGTTCATCCGTCTCAGGGGTGTTGACCAGACACATCCCAAACCTTGAATACCCGCTCTGAATAAATTGTGATCGCTCCAAAAGGGTTGTTTCCCGAACCACAGGTGAGTGAAGCTCGGATACCTCTACCGCCCAAAGAATTTCCAAAAAGAAATCTTTCGTATAAAACTTACGGTTCTGGGTTCCCTGGCCAACATGTCGACGGCTACTGCCTTCTACAAACCCAGCCTCTACAAGGTGTTGGGCTTCAGCCCCATTTTGTTGAGAGAATATGTATATGTGGTCTATCTCCATAGGAGAAATATGGAGACTTATTCAATCTCATCAAAAAGCTGGGTGTCCAAAGTTGGGGAATGCCCTTAACTGTAAACTGGCAATTGAAAGGAAAAAGTGGTGTATTCACCCACCTTACTCGTAACCCGAATGAGGGATTGGTGTAAATCCAGGATATTTTTCACAATAGCCAGCCCAAGGCCGGTGCCTTTCTTGCCATTGGCGTGCTTTTCCATTTTGTAGTACCGATCAAATATCCGGGGAATGTCTTCTTCAGGAATGCCGACTCCGGTATTGCGAATTCGCACTTCCAGGTGATCTCCTTTCTGGGCAAGTTCCAATGAGACATCCTGCTGCTCGGGGGTGTATTTGATGGCATTTTCCACCAAATTTTGCAGTACCCGCTCAATCATCCGAACATCTGCATAGACCATGGTTTGTGAGGCCTCGATATGGGTGGTCAGTTTCAGTTGTTTTTCCTGGGCCAGCATGGCATAGCGTGCCTCCATATTTTGCAGCAATTCAGAAAGCTGAAACGGCTTCATTTCTGGGTTTACCTGCCGTGCTTCCAGTTTTGATAGCTCAAACAGATCAGCTACCAGTTTCGTCAGGTGCTCACTGCTGTTCAGAATGATGTTCAGGTATTTTTCTTCATCCTCTTTACTGAGTTTACCCTGCTTCATGATGAGGGTTTCCACATATCCATGAATGACTGAAAGGGGCGTCCTCAGGTCATGGGAAATGTTGGCAATCAATTCTCGACGAAGCTCATCAACCTGCTTGAGTTCTTGGATGTTCTGCAAAATGGTATCGGCCATTCCATTAAAGGTATGCGCCAGATTGGCCAGTTCACCTGTTGAAGTAATCGGAACGCGAGCATCCAGGTTCCCATCCTCAAATTGCCTTACCGCCTGAATGATGCTCCTCAGGTTACGGGTAAGCAACCAGATCAGACCCAGGCCCACTGCAAAGGCAGCCAACAGGCTCAGCATAAAGAAACGGGTACCCAACCGTAGCAAATAACTGCTCCCGACGGCCTCTGCTATGTTTTCAAACTGCTCACTTTCCAGCACGATGTACACATACCCCTGCTGCACGCCATCAACTTCGACGGGAGTAGCTGAAAAAACGGTTGTTGCTTTTGGGTCTCTTGGATCATCTCCCAAAATCAGTTCTTGCCCACCTGAAGCCAAAAACGCCTGCACCGGATCCAGGCTCACATAGGTTAATTTTACCTTTTTATCCAACACCACATAGGACAGGATTTCCCCATCATTATCCAGGAGATAGACTTCGATTGAAGGATTCACCGCCATCATAGAGTGCATGATTTTGTGCAATGCCTCCTCATTCACCTCGCCATCTTTGAAGGGGGTAACCTCGTGCAGCATATGCTCCGCAACGGTTGCATTCAGGCGCTGCGTAGTTTCCGCGTAATACTTTTGTGCCGTAAAGGCAGTCACATAAACATAGGCAAGCCCAATCAGTAACAGCACCAGCAAAAACGCCAATGAGATTTTCCAGAAAAGGGTATTTTTAACCTGAGGCATATAGTTGATTTGTTTGTCGCATCATTAAAACTAGAAACTGAAATGTCGCCGTGCCAGCGGCAATAAAGAAATCAGTTCTTAGAGTTCATCATTAAAACGATACCCAATACCCCATGTGGTGAGTACGAAACGAGGTTTTTTCTCTTCAGATTCAATTTTGCTTCGGAGGCGATTGACATGAGCATTCACTGTATGCTCATACCCGGAAAATTCATACCCCCAAATAAGGTTCAGGAGCTCTTCCCGGCTGTAACTTCTACCTGGGTGGGTAGCCATGAGTGCAAGTAAATCAAATTCTTTGGGGGTGAGTTCTATGCGATTCTCTCCCAGCATGACCTTCCGCTTGGTAAGGTCGATTTCTAGCTCTCCATAACTTAGGACCTCAGGTGTGCCTTGGGTCTTCCGTGCAGATTCAAACATCTGAGTACGCCTAAATATTGCTTTCACCCGCGCCAAGAACTCCCGAACGCTAAAGGGTTTGGTGAGGTAGTCATCCGCTCCGATTTCAAGCCCAAGGATTTTATCAATCTCTTCCGACTTGGCAGTCAACATCATGATGGGACTGTGGTCTTCCCGTGCGCGAATCTTACGGCACACCTCTAAGCCATCCAGTTTGGGAAGCATCAGGTCCAGTACGATGAGGTCATAGATGGATTCAGTACTTTTTTCATACCCTTCCTGACCATCAAATGCGACCTCTACTTCACATTCCAGGTCACGGAGGTGGAGACAGAGCAAATCGGAGATGTTGGGATCGTCTTCTACTACGAGCACTTTTTTCATGGCGCTACATTTATTGCAAATAGGAGAATAAGTATCACAAATGTATCACAGCACCTTCACAGAAAATGTCGTCTTTACTTCAAAAAGGTCTAATAAATGATCTTTTTATCTTCAAAAGAGATTCAAAATGTACCTTTTAATTTACCGATTCGCCTGTTTGTTCATTTTTCTGAATCCCCCTGCCTTCCTAATCGGGCAGCAGGTGGATAGCCTCAAATCGGTTGCCTATTCTAGTCAACCTGATACTTCCCGACTCCGGTCCTTTTTCCAACTCATGGACGCTTCGGCAGAAGCTCAATCTGTTGATAGCTTGGAACATTTAATGGCCCCAGTGAAAGAATTGGTGAGGTGCCAAGAACTGCCGAAATGGCGATTATACGGGACCAAAAAAATTGGAACTACCTACTTGCGAAGATCTGCTTATGATTCGGCTTTTCAATATTTGGTTGAGGCCAAAGAGCTGGCAAAAGAGTTTCAACAGACCCAAGAATACATCGGACTCTTATTCACCTTACAATTTAATTATCGCCGTGTGGGGGATACCGCAAAGCTACCGAGCATTTATACGGAAATGATAGAATATGGTGAATCAGAACAGGTAATTGATGCTCAGGTGCTAGGCTGGCGAGAGAAAGGAACCCATCACTATCAACAGGCACAATATGCTTACGCACAACAAGCATATTCCACCGGCCTTGAAATTGCAGAACGGGTACAGGATACTGCCCTAATTGCAGAAATGCTGGAAGTATTTGGAGTGTACTTTGGCAATACCGGGGATTCGGAAAAAGAGCAGCAATACCTATTAAAAGCGGCTACCTACTTCAATCAGCTGAATGATCAAAAGTCTGTCAAGAATACCTATCGAATTCTTGCAAACAGCTACTTCAACACCCAGGACTATGCCAAAGCGGCACAATATGCTTCATTATCTTATGACATAGCAACCTCCCAAAAAAGCCTGATTGGCACCCTCCAATCACTGGAAGTCCGTGCAAAAATCTATATAAAACAAGACAGCCTCCAACTTGCCAAAAAGGACATACAAGAAGGGCTTGATCTTATCAAAAAGATGAAGTATTACAGAGAGTTTTTCGAGGTAGGGTTCTACGAACTTCAAGGAGACCTTTTGGCAGATCACAATATATATCTTGCCATAAACTCATATACTAAGGCCTACTCCGCTACAGAAACAACAAACAGCCCCCACAAACGGGCTGGCATCGCAAAAAAACTGGGAATTCAATATGCCGAAAACCAACAATTTGAAAAGGCTGTTTCGCATTTTCAGACTTACCTGAACCTGGAATCATACCTGAAGGAGGCCGAAAAGGAAGAAGAGATTCAGCAGCTTTTGATAAAATTTGATACTGAGCGGTTAGAACGCGAACAAGAAAGGCTACAAACAGAAAATGCACTGATCCAAAACCAACTCCGATTACAGAAGCTTGAACTTAAGCAAAAAACCTTTTGGATACTGTGTTTTGGTGGGCTACTGTTAATGGGTGGGACTATTGCAGTTCTGCTTTACAGAATGCAACAGAACAAAATGAAACAACAAATAATTGAGCTGCAACATAGGGCTTTGCGGACTCAGATGAATCCGCACTTTATCTTTAATGCACTTGGGTCCATCCAAGCGTTTTTTCTCAAAAATGATCAAGTCAAAGGCTCAATATTTCTACATGAATTTGGAGAGCTTGTGCGGAGGGTGCTCGAACACTCTGCAAAGAACAAGATTCCTCTTTCCGAAGAACTCCAAACGATAGAATTATACCTCAACTTAGAAAAAAGCCGAATGGGTGAGCGCCTGACCTTTAAGATTGAGGTGGACGAAAGAATAGACCCTACCTATTTATACGTTCCCCCTATGGTGTTACAACCATTTTTAGAGAATGCAGTCTGGCATGGCCTAACCCCCAAACCAGAAGGGGGACATATTCATCTTTTTATTCATCAGACGGCCAATGAATTGGTCTGCGAAGTAAAGGATAATGGGATTGGGGTCAACCATTCGCTACAGCGAAAGGAGCCGTCTCAGCTTGAGCATGTCTCGCAAGGCATAAGCGTCACTCGATCCAGGCTAGACTTAGTGGAAAGCCCTTCAAAAAGGAACTCACGGGTTGAGATTCAGCAACTTTCTGATGAGTTAGGAAAAGTGGCAGGAACACATATTAAGTTATATTTGCCGTTGATTTATGATGCCCCCATTTAAAACGGTTATAATAGAAGATCATCCTGATACCCAGGAATTACTTTTAAATTTAATTTCAAAGTATGGGCCTGATTATGAAGTCGTTGCCCGTGCAGAAAACGTCCAGCAAGGAGTCCACATCATTTCATCCTACCAACCAGATATTGTATTTCTCGATATTCAAATGCCTGATGGAACCGGATTTGACCTGTTACAGAACGTCAATTATGGAGCTAATAACGCCTTCGAAATAGTGTTCGTAACAGCTCATGAGCAGTTTGCCATTAATGCCTTCAAATTTGCTGCTTTTGACTATTTGCTCAAACCTATCCGATTGGACGAATTACAAAAAACATTGGATAGACTATCTAAAAAGCTTCGGAGGGCTATTCCTCAAGGTCCCAGCCCTGACCTTCTATCTGAACATCTACCCGGACTGCAACGAGCAGAGAAGATGGCGGTCCCTTGTCAAGGAGGGTTTGAAATAATTAAGTTGAAGCAACTTGTATTTCTACAAAGTGATCGAAATTACACCATGTTGCACCTTGATTCAGACAAAAAAATAATTTCCAGCCGTACGCTAAAGGTATTTGATGAGCTATTGAACCAGCATGGATTTTTCAGGATTCACCAATCCTTCCTAATAAACCTGGACCAGGTTATAAAATACAGCCGCCAAAATGGAGGAGAAATAACGATGAAAGGTGGAGCAATTCTACCTATCGCTTTAAGGCGTAAAGAAACATTCCTGAATATCTTCAAGCATTTGTTTCCTCGAAAATAATAATTCATCGCCATCATTCATCCTCAATATCCAGGCACAGGATAATCCTCACCTATTCAAGAGTTCTGAGCGAGTATATTGCTTAGGCTTTGCAAAGACGCTTGCCCCAAATATTAGCTTATGCTCTCTTCTCTTAAAAAACTATTTGCCATCAGCTGTTTGTGCTTTTCTAGTATTTACGCCCAAAACCTTCCCTACTTCTTATCCTATGACAAAACCCAGAGCCAGTTCTTTGGAGCAGAGAATGCCATTTCAATTCATCGCATGATGTATATGAGGCTTGACCGGGTATTTCCTAATAAAATAACTGACGAAAGTAAGCCTATCGGGCACCTTACGGGAATTGGGTATAGATTAGCCAGGCTAGGTTTATTGGACTTCCAAACAGAATTCATGTTCACACTTGTCCAACATGAGGCTTTTGGCCATGGATCACGCCTCAGAGAGTTTGGAGCCGAGCAGGTAAGCGTATCCCTAGACTTATTTTTTCCTTTTGGAAGAGGAGAAGGAAGTGTAGGAACCGCAGGAGGAATCATTGGACCGGATGGCTTTTCCGAAAATGTCACAGTTGGTTTCGGAGGTAATGAAGGAAGCACCATTTTAGCAGATGACATGGAGGTGCGCATGCTACTGGGGAATTCCATTCACTACCGCCAGTCCCTTTTTTACCTCACAAGCCGAAATAACCTGTTGTTTTATACCTATCGAACATTTTTTAGGGATGCGAGTGGTGATATTCGAGGGTATATTAACTCCATGAATTCCCTGGCCTTGGGCCTAGGTAGGGAGCAGGTTTATAGCCCCAGGCGGTTATTTTGGCAAAGCCTGGTGGCAGCTTTAAATCCCATGCAGATTCATGCTGGCTTAAACATAGGGAATCGGTTCGTAATCCAGGGAAAGTCCCTGTCGCGCGGCATCCCAATGTTGAAGTTGGGCAACTACCAATACATGCCTTCCTTAGGATATAACCTAACCCCTTTCGGCAGTGAATACCTGATGTACAATTATGTCAAACGTGAAAATAAGTTGTACCAGCTCAACCTTCGTTTGGGAGATCCTGCTTTGTATAACTTTTGGGGAATTGGAATTAGGGCGTACAATATCATCGCCCATCCCTGGGGGAAAGTGAACGGGACATTGGAGGGGTGGTCGCAGCCAGGATTTATCAGAGAGGGCTTAGTTGGAGTAAATAACTTATCCTCTGTAAACCGATTTGGTGGTTTACTAAAACTCAGGGGGATGTTTTATCCCTTTGAGACGGACCGGATTCAAACAATACCCAATTCCCCAAGGGCTTCCTTTGGTCTTATGGGCGAAGTAACCTATAAAACGGAAGGTTACCTCGCCGGTGAACCTCTGGGAGACGGCTGGGTCATCCGTTTTGGAGCAGCACTTAATTTATAAACTACGCCACCAATCGCTCCGGATGCATAAATGAAAGCACCTGGTCTGGTAAGGTCTGAGGCATGGCGCGAAACGGGGCAAAATATCTCCCTGACACCTGTTCTGAATCCAGTAGATGGACAAACTGGTCAGGGCGGTAACATCGAGCTTCTTCCACACGGATATATCGGTAGTTATACAATGCATCATAGAAGTATCCTTCATGATAAAAAATGAACCTCATGCAATCTGCCACTGCAAGTTGCCTTCGCCCTGGAAGTCCAATCATGTAGCATTGTTGGGCGCTCAGTTGAGAAAGGGTGGAAGAAATTGAAAAAGAAAAAGTAGTGTTTTGCTGCATAAGCACGTTTAATTAAACAATAATGTTGTCAGTGCTTGGCAGGTAACTGTGGATTGAATTACAATGAGCAATTTCTCAAATAAATTACCAAATGGAATATTTCCCCAATGTTACATTTGGTTGTTCGGGTTAACTTCCCAACGACTAAATACCAACCCCATCCAAGGAGTTCACCCTATTTCCCCCAAAACTCTTTTTCGTAAAAGCCCAGCAAATCTTGGATCTGAGCCTGGTTGTCAAACTGCTTGAGGACAAATGATTTACCATGTTTCCCCATTGCAATGGCCTGATTAGGCTCTTCAAGCAAGGTAGCCACGCAATTGAAGTAAGCATCTGGGTCGTCTGCAATGAGCAGATGATCGCCATGCTGTGCCGGAATTCCCTCCGCTGCGATACTGGTCGCCACAATGGGCTTAGCAAGCGCCATTCCCTCAATGATTTTAACCCGCATGCCGCTGCCGGAAAACAGCGGTACTAACATAATTCCATTGGCGCTCATGAATTCAAAAGCATCCGGAACTTCTCCGTGTACTACCACTGATTCTGACTCTGCATCCTCAAAGAACGGGTCCATGTTCCGACCGGCAATGTGCAGCTTCACATCTGGAAATGTATCGTTCAGCCTGGGCCATACGTGCTTTAAAAACCATTTGAGCCCCTCAATATTCGGCATCCAGTCCAATGCCCCGATATAAAAGAGGGAACGAATTTGCTTGTTTCCGTCGCTATATCCCTGTAATCGATCCGTGTCAATTCCAGCCGGGCATACATGTACAGGAACATTGGCCCCCATTTTCTTTAGTTCAGTAGCGTCTCTCTTGGTGATCGGCACCACGGCATCATAGTTTTTGTTCCGCAGGTGTTGTTCCTGATATGCCTTTATCCGATTGGCAGTGGTATTAAAATAATATTTTCTCAGGCTGTTGGTGGTTTGATCGGCCTGGCGCTTCCAGATTTCATGCTCGATATTATGTGCGCGAAGCACCACTGGCAGAGGCTTGGGATGAGGCCGGGAGGCTGCCGCAGCCTTAATTGTTTTGATATATTCTGTCAAGTAAAGCCCCTCCAATTGTACCAGGTCATACTCGTGGAGTTCCACCAATTCTTGAACCTCTTGTCGAAAACTTTTAGAGGTAAATCTGCGGGTATGGTAGGGGGTCTCTTCCGCCAGTAGGTTCCAGCCCATTGGAAACAGCTTGAGCCGGATGTCGACGTCAACGGCTACATATTGCGCCATCTGCTGAATGTGTTCGGGCAAATCCTCCAGTTCTACCGAATGCTTGTAGGTATTCATGGCCATCACCGTCACTTCGACCCCTTCCCGGTAAAACCCTTTGATCATGTTCATCATGGCGATGGTGCCCCCATCGGTGGTGGGATAGGGGAATTTATTGCACAGAATTAGGATCTTTTTTCCAGCCATGCGCAAATATAGTTCATAATTCTACAGCCAAAAGTTGTGATAAACGAGAATGAAAAAAAGCCAGTTCAGGAAAAGGACGCCACAATGACCCTGAATACTGAATATTAGGAGATCATTACTCCTATTTGACCATTACCCCAGGAGCTCATAAGTTAATGGTCAAATGGCCTTCCGGGTACTATTAGTATTTCGACTTTGTGGTGTGTGAGGGATGTGTACACAAAATCTTGACCTCTGAATATGACGGATAAGCGTAAGTTAAACTCAATGCTACCTATTTCCCCATCTCAAAAACTCATCCTGAAAAGGCCAGCTATGCCCAGGTGGCCTTTATTTTGTACAAAAAATTTACTCAAGCTAACTAATTGAACACAACGTCTTCATATCCCTTTTGCTATGCATTATACCACCCGGTTTTTGATTCTCTTTTTGGTAGCTGTTACCGCTTGTACCTCCAGGCCTGTAAGGCAAGATTCCCCTATCCAGCAAATGACCTGGCTCCTCGGAACATGGGAAATGGCTACGCGCAAAGGTCGGTATGAGACCTGGACAAAGGCTCAGTCAGATGAGCTGCGAGCAACCGGATTTGTGACAAGGGGGGCAGATACGATAATCCTTGAGACCATCAGGGTCATCCAACAGCGGGATTCCCTGATTTACGTAGCAAACGTCAAAAACCAGAATGAAGGAAAAGATGTCGTGTTTCGTCAAGAGGCGCTTTCTGCAAGTGAATTCACCTTCCACAACCCTGATCATGATTTTCCCCAAACGATTTCCTATTGCCAAGTAGAAGAGAATTTATTGGTAGCGACCATCTCCGGTATCCACAATAACGCATACACGGTGCAAACCACTGCAATGAGGCGAAAGTCTCCCGAATTTTAGGGAAAACCTGGATTAAACGCTTTCCTCACTGGCTTTTAACCACCATATTTGCCGGAAAAATTCTTTATGAACCGGTTGATTTTTCTGTTGATGATGATCCCGATTGTCCTTCCCGCTCAGATCATCAATGTCGAAAAATTACGCACCCCAGATTCGAAGCCATTTCAGGGGCACATTGATGCATCTTTTGCTGCTACCCGAAATGCCAATCGAATTTACAGGTGGGGAGGTTCCCTGAGCCTGGATTGGAAACTCCCTAAGCAGCGGTGGCTATTTCTGGCAAGTTTAGATCAGTTGGAGGTAAATCAAAATGTGGTTCAAAGCCAGGCATACAGCCACCTGAGGTATAATTATGACCTTACCCCCAGGATCACTTCTGAGGCTTTTTCGCAGGTCCAATTTAACCGCCTCCTCAAAATTGATCTGCGATCGCTCAGTGGAGCAGGGCTTCGCTTCAAAATAGTTCGCGCCGATACTGCCAAAACCCGACTTTTCCTCGGGATTGCCGGGATGTACGAATATGAAGAAACGGCTGCGCCCGATAATCGGAATAATAGAGACTGGCGATTGAGCACTTACCTAAGCAGTGCCTTCATTGCCAATGAAACCCTTTCTATCACCCACATTTCCTATTTCCAGCCACGCCCAGACGAACTTGACGACTACCGCATCTCGACGGAAACGCAGTTCCGGCTTCGAATCACCAAAAAGATCTCTTTCACCTTGGCGTACACATTGGCCTATGACAGCCGTCCGCCAGAAGATGCCACAGATACCTTTTCGACATTTTCCAATATTCTCCGCTACGATTTCTAGGGAACAGGCAGCTACATTTCAACCTCATATTTTCTCAACTGCCCATTTCTCGGGAAGAATCCCTCTAGTGAAATAGGACCTTTTGCCTCCTTGATTTCCTTGATGAGGTCTCGGGCAGAGTTCACCGATTTTCCGTTGAGTTTCAGCACGACGAAGCCTGGCTGAAGGTCTGTATTCTGCCGAAGTTTACCCGCGTAGAGCTTGGAGATTTTTGCCCCTCCATCAATGTTGTACTGGTTGAGGCGATAAATTTCTTGCTCTGACAATTCGCTGAATTCAACGCCCAATCGGTTCAGGGTCTCACTTCTGGGCATGCCCAATATTTCGGGTTTACCATAACGATTGGTCAGTTCAAGAGAGAAAATCATCTCTTTTCCTTTACGATTGACCTTCACCACTACTTTATCGCCTGGGCGCTTACGCCCCACAATTTCGCCCAGCTTGCCATCACTTCTAATCTTGAGGTTGTCGACCTCAACAATCACATCGCCTTTCTTCAACCCCCCTTTTTTGGCAGCTCCTTCATCCGCCAGTCCCTGGATAAATACACCTTCGGTAACTGTAAGCCCCAGTTCCCGCGCTTTATTCCCATCTACGTTCAGCACCCGGCTGATACCGATGTAGCCTCGCTGAACAGTCCCGTATTGCTTCAGGTCTTTCATGACCTTACGAACAATGTTTGCCGGAACCGCAAAAGCGTAACCCGCATAAGCACCAGTGGGAGAAGAAATGGCGGTATTGATACCTACCAACTGCCCCTTGAGGTTAACCAGTGCGCCGCCACTGTTTCCAGGATTGACAGCAGCATCTGTTTGGATGAAAGATTCAATTGCTGAGCGATCTTTGATGATTTGCAGGTCACGCCCAATGGCACTCACAATCCCTGCGGTAACCGTGGAAGCAAGATTAAATGGGTTCCCAACTGCCAATACCCATTCCCCTACTCGAACCCGATCAGAATTCGTAAGCTCAACAGTAGGCAAGTCTTTTTCCTCAATCCGGATTAGCCCCAAATCGGTGGAAGGATCCGTTCCGATCACGGTTGCTATATAAGTCCGGTTATCATTAAGCGTTACTTCCAGCTGGTCTGCATCTTCAATTACGTGATTGTTGGTGGCGATATAGCCATCAGAACTGATGATCACGCCAGAACCAGTAGAGACCATCTGCTGACCAGAGCTACGCCTGGGGCGCATACCGAAAAGCTCAAAGAAAGAATTATAGGAGGTCTGATAATTAGCGCGTCGAATGGACTTAATGTGAACTACCGCAGGCATACTTTTCTCAGCTGCAGGCGTAAAGCTTTCAGGTAACGCATCTGCCAATGCAGGCTGAACAGGGTTGCTGGTAAACACAGAAAATGAGTCCTGTTGCTGAGGAGCTGCTACTGGCACAATGCTTTCCTCACCCTGAGAAGCCTGGTAATAATGGTAGCCTGCAATCGAACTTAGGCTCACGATGAGCGAAATGAATAATGTTTTGATACTACTTTTCATGTTTCTCTGTTTGAACTTGCCTGGTTTAGTGTGTCAAAACCTCAACATACATAGCCCTAGCTTTCTCGTCGCGGGCAATAAACGGTTTCCGGTCAATTTGTACGCACTGTCGTACGAGGGGTTTTCTTAACAAAATGTTAAACCAATCTTCTTTCAACAATCCCTGAAAAATTAAGTTGATTTGCCAGATGAAAAAAATTCCTACGAGCTCTCCCCCACATATAGCCACAGTAGAAAGCGGGTATCCTTTGTTAGCCTGGGGCATTTTGTTGTTGTTGTCCCTTGTGTGGGGAAGTTCTTTCATTTTAATGAAGCGAGGGTTAGAGGTATTCACTCCCATGGAAGTAGGGGTGCTCAGAATGGTACTTTCTGGCTTATGTTTGCTTCCCTTCGCCATCGGCCAAATGAAAAAAATCCGTCGCGAGGAATGGAAGTACCTGTTGATGGTAGGGGTAATAGGCAATGGGATTCCGGCCATCCTGTTTCCACTCGCCATGAAACATGTGAACAGTGCAACTACGGGTATTCTAAATGCAACCACCCCGCTGTTTGCCTTAATCATTGGCAGCATGGCCTTCGGATTTGCCTTTTCGCGTCAACGTTCTGTTGGGATTGTGCTGGGCTTGGCTGGGACCTTGATGCTGATTTTGCTTAAAGACGAGCAAATTGATTTTGTCCAAAATTTTCAATATTCCCTGCTCATCCTGCTCGCCACCTTGGGCTATGGCATCAGTGTCAACCTGATGAAAAAATTTTTGCATAGGCCTCCTCCATTGTTGGTGTCAGCATTTGCGCTGTTAAGTATCCTGATTCCCTACCTGATTTATATGCTCCTGGGGACGCGTATCCCCACCTTGCTCGTGGAAGGTGCCACCAGTACCTGGCAAGCACTGGGGTACATTGGGATTCTGGCAGCTATTGGAACAGCATGGGCACTTGTCGTTTTCAACCGACTGATTCAGATGACCGATCCGGTGTTTTCAGCTTCTGTTACCTATTTTATTCCCTTGGTGGCTATAGGATGGGGCCTATGGGACGGGGAGCTCGTCACCTGGCGAGAAGGACTTGGCATGTGCGTGATTCTGGCCGGGGTATTTCTGACAAACCGGGTCCGAAGCGGGAAGTCCACGAAAATTTCCTTAAATACTTCTTCTAAACTGCCGGTCACGCCAGTTCAGGAAGAGAATGAGGGCCAGTAACAGGATGCCAGCCGCCATTGCAC
>JBCDIQ010000104.1:0-15225 GCA_039024295.1 Bacteroidota bacterium
AATCAATCCTCGACCTCAGCCAGTTATAAATGCTTCCGGGCCAACACAATTTTGTGCGGGAGGAGCTGTAACCCTAGATGCTGGCACTTACAGCAGCTACACCTGGTCCACTGGTGCAAGCACCCAGACGATAAATGTCACGACTTCAGGAACATTTTCTGTAACTGTAGTTGACTCCAACGGATGTGAGGGAATTGACAGCATTGATGTAGTGGTTTTTACAAACCCTACACCAATTGTACAGGCCCAGGGAGCTACTACCTTTTGTCCGGGTGACAGTGTCGGCATTGCCACTCAGGCATCATACGCAAGTTACCTTTGGTCAACTGGGCAGACGGATTCTTTGATTTTTGTATCTGTGGGAGGAATTACCTCTGTGACCGTAACAGATGCAAATGGATGCCAGGGAACCGGAAACATTATCCTCAACCAAGCAAGCAATCCGACACCAAATATTTCGCCTTCCGGGCCAACTACCTTTTGTGAAGGAAGTTCTGTACAGTTAGATGCAGGTAACTTCAATTCATACAGTTGGAATACAGGAGCAACTTCCCAAACTTTACAGGTTGATTCAACCGGCTGGTATGTTGTAACCGTAACTAACCTTGCTGGCTGCAAAGCCACAGATAGCCTCTTTGTACAGGTTAATGAAAATCCCACTCCACAAGTTCAGCCAAATGGCACACAACTGATTTGTCCAGGATCAACCTTGCTGCTGGATGCAGGTAATTTTGATACCTACCTCTGGTCTACTGGGGCAATTACTCAGACAACTACCGTATCTACCGCGGGGATTTTTTCAGTAAGTGTGGTGGATACCAATGGCTGTCGCGGCACAGATAGCATGAGGGTGGCACTTTTTGTCTCTCCTATGCCATCCATTACGCTTTCAGGATCTTCCTCTATTTGCCAAGGGGACTCTGTTACCCTAATTGCCAGTATGCATGCTTCCTACCTATGGAGTACTGGTGAAACCAGTAGACAAATTACGGTTTCTACCGGGGGAACTTATTCTGTTACTGTTCTTGATACAAATGGATGTTCTGGTTCTGCTCAAACCACCATTAACCTAATCAATAACCCTACCCCCACCATAACTCCCCTAAGCTCGACAACATTTTGTGAGGGGGATTCCGTTCGTCTTGATGCCGGAATTTACAGTACCTATTTGTGGTCGACAGGGGAAACTTCCAGGAGAATTGTGGCGAATACCAGTGGAAATTATGGGGTGGAGGTTACAAATGCCAACGGCTGTAAAGGATATGATACCATCCAGGTAATTGCGAATCCCAATCCTGTTCCCAGCATTGTTCCTTCTGGGCCGACCACTTTCTGCGCTGGCACCTCTGTCAACCTTGATGCTGGGAACTTTGACTCATATTTATGGTCAACCGGGGCTACTTCACAAAGTATTACCGTAACTGCAACTGGGACTTACATTGTCACAGTAACGGATACCAACCTCTGTCAGGCAAGTGACACCCTTCAGGTACGTGTAAATAATAACCCGACTCCGAGCGTGACAGCTGGGGCACCCAGCATATGCCCAGGGGATTCAACGCAATTAACCACAGGAGCTTTTTCCAGTTACCTTTGGTCTACCGGAGAAACAACCCAAAGCATCTTTGGCGGCATTGGAACCTTTCAGGTAACAGTTACCGATGCAAATGGCTGCCAGGGTACCGCGCAAACTACCATTGCTGCTGCACCAGTACCCAACCCTAATATCCAGGTTTTGCCTTCAGCCTCTCTTTGTCCAGGTGACTCCGCCATTTTAGATGCTGGTGTTTATTCCAGCTATGCATGGTCTACAGGTGCCACCAATAGCAGAATTACGGTGTTTACTGGTGGGAACTACGTCGTAACCGTAACCAACTCAGATGGATGTGAGGGTGCTGATACAGTTACGATTGTTCAAAACAACAATCCTACTCCAATTATTAGCAGTACCTCAGGCAATGTCCTTTGCCCTGGTACCAGTACCAGTCTGAGCACGGCCCCATATGTATCATATTTATGGTCAAACGGAGCAAGTACCCCAAGTATCTCGGTATTCACGGGGGGCACCTTTACCGTTACTGTACAGGATACCAATGGTTGTAGAGGGATCGGGAGCATCCAGGTTACTTCTGTTAGCAACCCCTCTCCTACTATTGTTTCATCTGGGCCACCAAATGTATGTCCAGGATCTTCATTGGGATTAAGTACGGGTGCATTTTCTTCCTGGCTGTGGTCAAATGGCGACACCACACAAGCTACCTCTATATCTGCACCGGGGAATTATTCGGTGCTGGTTACAGATGGAAATGGGTGCCAGGGAACGGACACCTTAAGTATCTCCGCCAGTCCAAATTTAAGCCCAAGTATTTCTCCAAGTGGAAATATTACCATATGCACAGGGGGATCTGTTACCCTGGATGCTGGAACCTACGACCAATACAGTTGGTCAAATGGAGATACTACCCAGACCATTCTGGTAACCCAACCCGATACCTTTGTGGTTACGGTCTTTGATGTCAGTGGATGTTCAGGTATTGACACAGTGGTGGTGGACTCGGGCCCTAACCTGACGCCTCAGATTGTTGCCCTCAGTTCTCTGGATTTCTGTCAGGGAGATTCGGTCATTTTGGATGCTGGGATCTACAACCAATACCTTTGGTCCACCGGCGAAACGTCAAGGTTTATTACCCTCAAAACTGCTACAACTGTCAATGTTGAAGTAACGGATGCAAATTTCTGTACAGGGCGCGACACGGTCACCTCCACCATCTTTGCGAATCCTTCTCTAGCTATCGTTCCGCTTGGGCCTACTGCCTTTTGTCCAGGAGACTCTGTAGGACTTGAAGCAAATGCTACTTTTAACCAATACAACTGGTCTACGGGTGCTGTTTCGTCCCAGATTACAGCAAATGCAGGTGGACTTTATATTTTACAGGTCCAAGATTCTAACGGCTGCCGTGCCAATGACTCCATCCTGATTACCATCAATCCTAATCCCCAACCCAATATTACCACCAATACTGGTGCCAACGATTTCTGTAATGGCGACTCCCTTACCCTAGATGCAGGTAGCTATTCACTCTATCAATGGAGCACAGGAGAGACTTCCAGGCAGATTGTTGTTAAGCAGGCAGGTACCTATTTCGTGGAGGTAACCGACGCAAATGGATGTACGGGTACCGATTCAATTGACATCATTGTCAATCCTTTGCCTTCTCCTAATATCACCCCCAATAACCCTACCTTATGTGTAGGATCGACCTTTACCTTAGATGCAGGCCCCTATAACAGCTACTTATGGTCCACTTTTGCAACCACGAGGACTATCACGGGGTCAAATCCTGGTATATACTCCGTACTGGTGACTGATTCCAACGGTTGCCGTGCCCTCGGCATTGCGGTGGTAAATAGCGTAAATAATCCAACCCCTACCATTTCACCGGGACCAAATGTGGAAATTTGCCAGGGAGATACGGCCAATTTAGCCACTACCCTCTCCTATGCGTCCTACCTTTGGTCTACAGGAGATACCACACCGACCATCGGTGTCCAAAATGGGGGCTCCTACTGGGTGCGGGTTACCAACCCAAGTGGATGTGAAGGCTTTGACACCGTAAGCGTAAGTGTAAAGGCAAACCCCAATCCTAATATCAGCCCTAACGGCCCCACAGCTTTTTGTCCAGGCGACTCCGTCACGTTGGATGCGGGGCCATTTCAATCCTATGTATGGTCAACAGGAGAGACCTCAAGGAGCATAACCGTTGATAGCGCGGGCACCTTTACCGTCACAGTAACAAATGTCAACAATTGCTCAGGGTCGGATATTATTTCCACCAGTTTATTCACTCCTCCTGTGGCCACGATCACGCCTCAGGGTTCCACCTCTATATGCGAAGGTTCCTCACTGATTTTGGACGGAGGGTCCTTTGCTGGCTATCTGTGGAATACGGGAGAATTGACCCAAAGTATTGTGGTTGACAGCATAGGCTGGTACAGTTTGACGGTAACGAATAACAATGGATGCCAGGACACTGACAGTATATTTGTTACCGTCAATCCTAACCCCACTCCAGTAATTACCCCCTCTGGAGGGAGTTTTACCATTTGTCAGGGCGGTTCAGTTGAATTGGATGCTGGCACCTATTCAAGTTACTTTTGGACCCCAACAGGATTCAATGGCCAAAGGCTGCTAACCACTACTGGAGGGCTATACACAGTGCAGGTGACAGATGCAAATGGTTGCCAGGGAACAGCTAATGCCACCGTAACTGTTGTCAATAACCCCTCCCCTTCCATCGTCCCAATTGGGCCTACCACCTTTTGTCAGGGAGATTCAATCACCCTTAGCGTGGGAGCCTATGCATTTTATAACTGGTCAAATGGAGGAAGTACCCAGAATATTACTGTTAGCCCCGCTACCAGCAGAATATATACGGTGGTTGTAACTGACGCAAATGGATGTATTGGCTCGGATGCAATTGCAGTAACTGTAAACCAAAATCCTCAACCCTCCATTGTGAATTCCGGCCCCCTTTCCTTCTGTCAGGGCAATAGTGTTACGCTGGATGTTGACCCAGGTCAGGTATTTCAGAGTTACCAATGGTCTACTGGTGCCACAACACCCGCCATTGTGGTTGTTAATAGCGGCACCTATTCTGTGGAGGTCAATGATGCTAATGGGTGTTCCGGCTCCGATACTGTGACCGTTCAAGTCAATCCGCTTCCGGTCGCTCGTATTAAACCTCAGGGTCCAACCATTTTCTGCCCAGGAGATTCTGTAATTCTAGATGCCGCAGGGCAATTTGCCGGATATTCATGGAATACCGGTAGCGTTGACTCCATCCTGACAGTTAAAACAAGCGGGCTGTATTTCGTTGAAGTTACTGATCAAAATGGCTGTACAGACCGTGACAGTATCCAGGTGCGTGTTTTGCCGAATGCGAACATACAAATCCAGTCCACAGGACCTACTACTTTTTGTGAGGGCGGATCAGTTACGTTTTTCGTTACGGGTTCATTCCCAGTTTATTCGTGGAATACCGGCCAAAACGGGGCTGCAATCACTGTCGACAGTACAGGTCTTTATCAAATTACCGTTACAGATACTAATGGCTGTTCCTTTGTGGATACCCAAAGCCTTCAGGTATTTCCGTTACCCAATGCGACTATCTCTACCTCTTCCTCTCTCCCATATTGTCAAGGGGACACCTTGATTCTTGCTGCTGATTCGGCCTCAAGTGGCTCATCTTTTCTATGGTCAAATAGTGCTGTAACTCAACAAATATCGACCACAGGCACGGGGCTTTTCCATGTCTTAGTGACAGATAGCAATGGATGTCAGGATAGAGATACCCTTATCGTAATTCAATCTCCTCCACTTAACGTAACTATTCAACCCAATGGACCAGTTACATTTTGTGATGGAGATTCTGTGGCATTAATCGCAGGCACCTCTCCCTACAATCAATACCAATGGTCCACGGGAGATACGTTTGCAGTTATTTTGGCCAAAGTAACTGGTGCCTATTCGGTAACTGTGACAGACACATTTGGATGTTCCGCACAAGACACCATCTCGATAAATATCTTACCGAATCCTGTTTTTAGCTTGGCAGCGTCTGGGCCTACCTTCTTCTGTGAGGGAGATTCTGTGGTATTGAGTCCAACTGCATTTTTCCCAAGTTACCAGTGGAATACCGGTGATACCACCCTCGGCATCAAAGTTGACTCTGGCGGGTTGTACACCTTAACTGTTACGGACACAAATGGGTGTTCATCTTCCAGGTCAAGGGTGGTGACTGTGAACCCCAATCCTGTTCCATCTCTCAGCACTATCTCAGGCAGAACAGCACTATGCTCCGGAAATTTTGAAACGCTCCAGGTTGGAGGTGGGCCATATGCAAACTACTTGTGGTCAACCGGTGCCACCAGCTCTACTATAAACGTATTTGTAGCAGGTACCTACTGGGTAGAAGTAACCAACTCAAACGGATGTGTAGGCTCTGACACCCTACAACTGGCTCCTTCAATCCCCCTGAACCCGCAGCTAAGGTCTACCACCTCGACTACTATTTGTCAAGGAGACTCTGTAGAGCTTGTTGTTACAGGAACCTTCCAGAGCTATAGCTGGAGCAATTTGTCTACCAGTACGTTTATCAGCACAGATTCCAGTATTGTGATCGCAGACTCCGGCCTGTACACGGTTATCGTTACGGATTCTAATCTATGTACCGGTGCTGATACCTTGTTTATAAGTGAAAGCCAAGGCTTAACCCCAAGTATTATCACCCTCGGTGGGCAATCAACCACTTTCTGTCAAGGGGATAGTGCCATACTTGACCCGGGCCCTTTTGATACCTATGTGTGGAATACCGGAGAAACTACCCGAACAATCGTTACCAAATCAACTGGTACGTATTCGGTCATTGTCAGGGATACGCTTTCGGGCTGTGATGGGATTGCCACAGATTCAATCACTGTTTTACCCGTACCAACAGACACCATTACAGTGACAGGCAACAAATCTTTCTGTGAAGGAGATTCAGTGTTCCTGTATGCAGGGCTATACGCAGTTCAATGGATCAGTCCGGTACAGAGCAATAATGTGTTGCTCAAGGTGAAGACCTCTGGTACCTACGTAGCTGTAAGAACGAATACCTTCGGATGTGCAGATACAGAAAGTGTTCAAATATTTGTTAATCAGAATCCAACTCCCGTCATCGCTCCCGTCAGCGGTCCGCCTCTATTGTGTAATAACCAGCCTACCGTGCTTTCTGCGGGTAATTTCTCCAATTACTTATGGTCGACGCAGTCTGCAACGCCCACTATTTCAGCAGATACGGCAGGTCTTTACACTGTACTGGTCACAGATAACAATGGGTGCTCAGGAACGGATTCCTTGAGAATTGATCCGGGAAGTAGTCCCAGACCAGTTATTTCACCACAGGGCGATTCATTGTGTTCCCAGACTACCATTCAGCTCAGGGACACCGTCGGTGGCTGGATTACCTATTCCTGGAGCAATGGAGACACCACCAGTAGAACCAATTATTCTCAAATCACCCAGGTGCCACAGGTATTTAATTTGGTGCTAACTGTTACAGATAGCCTGGGATGCCCAGGAAAAGATTCTGTTGGCCTTGCTGTTTTCCCTTTACCTGAACCGGACTTCGGATTCCCTGGTGGGCTAAATGTATGCAACGGAGATTCGGTTTACCTTACCCCCGGGGTCTTTAGCAAGTATTCATGGAGCTTACCTGGTACCGGGGGAGCAAGAGGGGATACCACCGCCCAAGTTTTGGTTGACAGTACCGGAACTTACTTTGTCCAGGTGGAAGACAGCAATGGCTGTAAGGACATTACCCAGATATTTGCCAATGTAAGACAAACAACTTTTGCCAGCTTCACTGGCTTAGGCGGCCCCTACTGCGACAACGATCAACCTGTTCAGCTACTGGGAAATCCTTCAGGAGGCACCTTTACGGGCCCCGGCATCAACAGTGTAAATGGGCTTTTTGATCCCATAGCTGCGGGGCCTGGGGTTCACGAAATCAAATATTATTTCACCAATGGAGCCCCGAATTTCTGTACCGACACCGCAAGGCAATGGGCGACGGTTTTCCCGGTTTCTTCTAATCCGACCATTGGCCCTTCATTGGCAAATGTGTACTGTGATAACGACACGGCTGTCCTGTTATCAGCGACTCCACAAGGTGGTATGTTCACAGGCTTAGGGGTAAGCCAAGTAGGCAATAATTACCTGTTTGATCCAGCCGTTGCAGGCTCCGGACAGGTAACAGTAACTTATTCTTTTAGCGGTCAAAACGGATGTCAGGCGACAACCTCCCGAAATGTGCAGATCCAGTCAACATCTGCTGTTCAATTCAGCGGCTTGGACTCCTCCTATTGTCTAAATGCATCCGCCGATTCTCTGATTCCTCAGGGAGCCTTGAACAATGGGGTATTTAGTGGGTCAGGACTTTTATTGAGAGGAAATACCGTTGTTTTTGAGCCAGATTCAGCCGGACCTGGAATGCATATTATTACCTACCAGGATACCAGCGCAAATGGGTGTATCAGCTTTGTAACAGATACAGCCTTTGTCCAGAACCTCCCATCGCTGAATATTTCCTTGGTAGACAGCAATTTCTGTGAACTTCAAGCACGAGACACGCTGATTGCCACTCCAGGAGGCGGAACCTTCTTTGGCAATGGCGTATCGAATAACCAGTTTACCCCCTCCCTTGCTGGGATTGGTCCTCATACAATTACCTACAGCCTCACAACAAATGGATGTACAGACAGCCTGATAAAGCCTATTCAGGTGGTGCCTAATCCTACCGCAAGTTTTGTTGGGTTGGATACGGCCTATTGCACCAACGATATGCCTGACACCCTGAAGGGAACCCCTAACGGTGGACAATTCCTGGGGAGTGGAATTATTCAAGATTCCATTTTTGACCCTTCTCAGGTGACAGCTGGTTCCATGTTTGTATCATATGTATATGTGGATACCTTCGGATGTACAGATACCGCCATACAACAGGTAAATGTTAACCCACAAACTAATCTTTCATTTACCGGGTTAGATTCGACTTACTGCTTGGGAGAACCTGCTACTTCTCTTAGTGGCAGTCCCGTTGGAGGTATTTTTAGCGGCAGTGGAGTAGATTCATTGGCCCTTACCTTTTTACCAGATTCTGCAGGATTTGGGTCTCATACCGTGCGATATACCTACACCAATACTACCACAGGTTGTACCGATCGCCTGGACAAACAAGTGTTTGTGGATTCATTACCCGTAATTCAAATTGACACATTGGGGCCAATATTTTGTGTCGAGTCAGGCTCTTTCTCCATCAATGTCTCCCCCACAGGAGGCTTTTTCCGGGGCCGCGGCATTGTCATTGACAGTTCTGGTTTTACAACCAACATCTATGACCCACAGCTCGCGGGCATCGGAAAAGATAGTATATTCTACCGTTTCATTAATGCAAATGGATGTGGGGACTCAGTGCTTCAAATAGTTGAAATAATTCCTGCCCCTCAATTGAGTATCCAGGGACTTGACAGTATATATTGTACCATTTCAACGCCCGACACCCTACAGGGATTTCCATCTGGCGGCCAGTTTGTTGGTCCAGGCCTAACCGGCAATGTCTTCGATCCCACCTTATTGGATTCCGGGTTTTACACCCTTACCTATATTTACAGTGACAGTATTGGTTGTCAGGACTCCCTCAGCAGAATTGTTGTTGTTACCAATAGGGTGACGGCTGACTTCTCTGGACTTGATAGCAGCTATTGTGAATATGAGTCCACGCAGCCCCTCAGTGGCTTCCCGAGCGGTGGTATTTTTACAGGGCCAGGAACGGACAGTAATCGTTTCAATCCGTTCATAGCAGGGGAAGGGATACATACCATCTCCTATTTATCCCTGGATTTAAATGGGTGTGCAGATACGGTCTCTAAGGATGTGGTGGTTTTTTCAAGACCAGATGCCCAATTATCTGGCGTTGCGAATTCTTATTGCCTGGATGCTGATCCAGCTCCATTGTCAGGTACCCCAATGGGTGGAGCTTTCTTTGGCCCAGGGGTTAATGGAAATATCTTTACACCTCAACTGGCGGATACCGGCCTGCATGTGGTTTCTTACACCGTTTCTGACTCCACAGGATGTTCTGATACTGCCCAACAAAACATACGGGTGCTTCCAAGGCCTTTAGCGGATTTCGAGGTAACAGATGCATGCCTGAATGATTCCGCTGTATTCTTAAATTTATCCGAAAGCTCAACCAGTGCCACATACACCTGGGTACTTGGAGATGGAACGGTTAGCCAGGATTCAGCTCCGCGCCACCAATATCCGGCAGTTGGTCCCTACACCGTGACCCTTACCGTTCGGAATGCAGACAACTGCCGTGCATTCCTTACAAAATCCTTAGAAATCCTTCCAGTGCCAGATGCAGGCATGATCAATGACAGCCTGGTGTATCTTGGGGATACCGCCTTCTTTTTCAATAACTCCTCGGGTGCTGCCGCATATTTGTGGGAATTTGGAGATGGAAATAGCTCTGTAGATAGCCTGCCAGATCATTTGTTTGGATTGGCAGGAGAATATCAGGTTCTATTAACTGCCTTGACTGAATTTGGCTGTGAGGACACAACTCAGGGAAATGTGAGGGTAGAAAGGAGACCCGTTGCTGATTTCAAAGTTACCATCTATCCCAATCCTAATGAGGGAAGTTTTGTCGTTAATGTGAATGTGAATGAAGGAGAAGATGTGGTGATATATACCTACGACCGAATCGGCAGGATTGTACGCACCAATGGATTCCGTGACCTCCCTCCTGGCCTTAATAAATTAGAGGTAGACTTGGGAGTAATAGCAGAAGGCGTCTACATGGTAGCCGTGATGGTGGGAGACGACATTTATCGCCTGAATTCTTTCGATGTTGGAAAACTGGCAGAATATGAGCTGCGATATGTTCAATATCGAAAGCTGGTGATTACTCGATAATAAAGTTCATTAAAAAGACCATCCCAAACAGGTGGCCTTTTCATTTACTTCTTTTTGCGCTGCTGCTTTTTCACCTGGAAAAACTCGTTGTTTTCCAAAGTTGGCGAGGAAGAAGAATCCCTTCTCCCTGAATTTCGATCTCGGTTGCCTCCTCTCCTGCCCTTTCCACCAGCATGTCGCGGCTTTGCATCTTTCCTTTCCTCGATGAGAGACAGCCCGATCCGGTTACGGTCTAAATCCAGGCTTACCACCCGCACGTTTACCTTTTGTTGCACTTTTACGACTTCGCTCGGATGCTTGACAAATCGATTGGCCATCTGGCTTTTGTGGACCAGCCCATCCTGATGAACCCCCACATCTACAAAAGCACCAAAATCTGCCACATTGGTGACGATGCCTGGCAGCCACATGCCTACCCTTAAATCTTCGGGTTTGTTTACGCTTTCATCGAAGCTGAACGCTTCAAATTGTTCCCTCGGATCACGGCCCGGCTTTTTAAGCTCTTCGACAATGTCTTTCAGGGTGGGAATACCGATGGTATCTGTCACATATCTCTGAAGCGATAGCTTACTGACCAAATCAGGCTGGCTCATGAGTTGGGCAAGGGTAACCCCCAAATCCTTGGCCATCTGTTCAACCACATGATAACTTTCAGGGTGAACTGCTGATCGATCAAGGGGATTATCCGCTTCCCGAACGCGCAAGAATCCCGCCGCTTGCTCAAACGCCTTGGGGCCCAAACGAGGTACCTTTGTCAGGCTTTTCCTGCTGCTAAAGGGGCCATTTTCATTTCTATACTGAACGATGTTTTGGGCCAACACGGGCCCAAGCCCAGATACGTAGGTGAGCAATTCCTTGCTGGCGGTGTTAAGCTCCACCCCAACGGCATTCACACAGGACATGACCGTATCGTCCAGGCTTTTTTTCAAAGCGGTCTGGTCTACATCATGCTGATATTGCCCCACCCCAATGGATTTAGGATCAATCTTCACCAATTCCGCCAACGGATCCATCAACCTTCTGCCAATGGAAACAGCTCCCCGAACGGTGATGTCATAGTCTGGAAATTCATTTCGTGCCACTTCTGATGCGGAGTACACAGAGGCACCACTCTCATTCACCATCAATACCTGCACATTTTTGGGCAGCTCAATCTCACGTAGAAAACGTTCTGTCTCGCGGCTCGCAGTCCCATTTCCAATAGCAATGGCTTCGATATTATAGGATTTTACCAGTTCGATGATGGCGTATTCAGACCGGACGGTTTCTCGCTGGGGGGGATTCGGATAAATGGTGGTGTTGTGCAGCAATTTTCCTTGGGCACTCAGGGCCACAACTTTACATCCCGTCCGGAACCCAGGGTCAAGTGCCAACACACGCTTTTCTCCCAATGGAGCAGCCAGGAGCAGCTCCCTAAGGTTATCTGTAAACACCTTGATGGCTTCTTCATCAGCCGTATCCTTGCTGGTGATACGTACTTCTGTTTCCATGCTCGGGCCCAGCAGCCTTTTGTAACAATCCTCTGCGGCCATTCTTACCTGAGAGGCGGCAGGACTGTCATTCTTAACAAATTCTCGTTCCAGAATCCAATGCGCCTCATCCGCAGCAGGTTCAATGGTTAGGGAAAGAATGGATTCTTTTTCCCCACGCCGCATGGCTAGCAGACGGTGAGAAGGCACCTTTGCCAGAGGCTCACTCCAGTCAAAATAGTCTTTGTACTTTGCTCCCTCCTCTTCTTTGCCTTTGATTACCTTGGAATGAACCATAGACTGACGGGCATACAATTGCCGCATTTTCGAGCGAACCTCCTGGTGCTCATTGATGGTTTCGGCAATAATGTCACGGGCTCCTTTCAAAGCAGTTTCCAGGTCGCCAACTTCTTTTTCAGGATTGATGAATCCTTGGGCTAATGACTCAGGCTCCAAGTCATAGTCCTGTTCCAACAATTGGGTAGCCAAGGGTTCCAGCCCGCGCTCACGGGCAATGGTGGCCCGGGTCCTTCTTTTGGGTCGGAAAGGCAAGTAAATATCTTCCAGCTCGGATAAGGTCTGGGCCCCCAGAATTGCTGACTTCAATTCGTCCGTTAGTAATTCCCGTTCTATCAGGGAAGTTAAGATGGATTCCCTCCTTTTATCGAGGGCCCGGAGAGCTTCAATCCGGTCCCGAACCTGGGCAATTTGCACCTCATCCAGGCTGCCTGTTACTTCCTTTCTGTATCGAGAGATGAAGGGAACGGTAGCTCCTTCATCAAGCAGGCGGATGGCAGCTGCCACCTGCTGTGGCCGCACATTTAGTTCTTGTGCGATGCGTTCTATATGCTTTTTTTCCATGGGATAACAAATATACAACTACCTGGGAAGAAGGGTCAAGCAGAATGTTGAATCCATTTCCGGATTTCCTGCAAAATTTGACCATTGATGTTTTCCCGTGACTCTACGGTCCAACCGCCAATGTGGGGGGTCAACAACACATTATCTCGATGAAATAAATCGGTGTACAATTTTTGTTCTTCCTCAGTCAAGGTAGCCATCTTTTCATTGGGCAATACGTCCAAAGCCGCTGCCAGCACTTTTTTTTCATCCAAGGCTTTAAGTAAATCTGCCAGCACCACGATCGGACCTCTTGCCAGGTTGAGCAAGGTGATAGGCTTTTTAAAGCTGGAAATAAATGCGGCATCTATCCAGTTTCGGGTTTCTGGGGTAAGAGGAACGTGTAGGGTCAGGATGTCTGCTTCTTCAAAAATCACCTCAAGGGTGGATTCTTTCACGTAGCCAGCACCAAAACCCGATTTGTACTTATCATATGCCAGAACTTGACAGCCAAATCCAGCAAGCTTTCGAGCAACTGCTGAACCCGTATGCCCATATCCGATGATGCCAACCGTTTTCCAACCAATCTCCCAGCCTCGGTTTGCTTCTCTTTGCCAGATAAATTGGCGAACCTCTTGATCTGCTCTTCTCAGGTTTTGATACAAGGCCAGTAGCATGCCTATCGTTTGCTCCCCCACAGCATCTGCATTGGCACCAGCTGTATTTTTGACTGTGATTCCTCGTCTTTCCAGGTATTCCATGTCAAAGTGGTCCATCCCTACGCCCGCACGAAGGATCAGTTCAAGCGAATTCGCCTGCTTCAGGGTGGAAGCATTCACTTGAATTTTGCTGTTCATCATCAGCACATGGACATCCACCAAAAGTGGCAAAATCTCAGGTGGAGGGGTTTCAGGATGGTAACTTACCGTTACCGGCAGCTGGGAAAGTTGTTTCAAAAAAGAATCAGGAAAGCGATCTATGACCAGAACTTTCATTGGGAATTCGGGATTAAATCACTAAGATAGCAGGCCAAATGAACTCAACTGCAACTTTGTCCAAATCGTTTTTTCTATTCAGCTTTTGTGTAGCCCTTTCATGGAGGAGTTGGGCTCAAGACGGTCAGCTTACCCTAAAACAAGTCGCCCAGGAAGATATTTATGCACTATGTGGGGCAGAGTTTGCAGGAAGAGGGTATCAGAAAAACGGTCATACGCTAGCTGCCCAATTCCTGGAAGAACAATTTCAATCCATAGGTTTGTTACCGGTTAACGGTAATTACACCCAACCCTTTCCACTTCAGGTGAATGTTCCCCAAGAAGCGCGAATTACTATCGGAAACTCAACGCTAGAGATAGGAACCGATGTCATTTTGCATCGCCAAAGTGGTTCAGGGGAAATAGCTGACACCAAGGTGAAAGACTTAAAATATGCCCTTAAAGTCCCCAGTGACCTTACGGGAAAAATTGCCCTGTATCGCGGAGGCTTACCTGCAAAAATTGCTGCCAACAGCCGAAAAAAGACCAGGTACAGCAAACAGGCTCAGCCTGGGTATAAACTCCAGGCAGTTCTGGCAGCCAAACCAGAAGCAGTGGTAATTTTAAATAAAAAGCTCACAGCAGCATTTGCTCCTGCTTCATCAGGTGTACCCATCTTGGTGGCTCAGCAAGACAGTGTTCCAGAGAAAATTAAACGTATGGGGATGCAGGTGGTTTCTACCCAGCAGCAACTTCAAACGCAAAATGTCATGGGCATGGTAGGAGGTACAAAGCAGCCGGATACCTTCCTGGTTCTTACAGCACATTATGACCACCTGGGCACCTATGAAGGAGCTTTATTTGCCGGGGCAAATGACAATGCCTCAGGAATTGCTTCCCTATTGGCAATAGCTAGACATTTTGCCAAAAATCCTCCCAAATATTCCATGCTGTTCATCGCTTTTGGGGCAGAAGAAACAGGACTGGTTGGTTCCCGGTACTATGTGGAGCAAGACCAGCGGGTTCCTCTATCAAACATGAAGTTCCTCCTCAACCTGGACCTGATGGGCAATGGAGTGGATGGCATCATGGCGGTCGGCGGAAAAGACTTCCCAGGCCCATACGACAGATTGGTCAACCTAAACGAAGAACTCCAATCTGTCCCAGTAGTAAAGGCCCGAAAAAATGCTCCGAATAGCGACCATTATTTTTTCCTGAAAAGTGGAGTACCAGGTTTTTTCATTTATACCCTTGGTGGGCCGCCTCATTATCACGATGTGAATGATACCCCCCAAAACCTTCAGTTGTCCAAATTCACCGAAATTCATAAATTATTGGTTCAATTTATCGAATTTTTTTAAGGTAAGGCAGTTTCCAGCTGATTCCGTATTGCGGGATTTCGGTATACTCAACAGTGCTCGGT
>JBCDIQ010000105.1:0-15175 GCA_039024295.1 Bacteroidota bacterium
CTATAGCTCAGTTGGTTAGAGCACCAGATTGTGGTTCTGGGGGCCGTGGGTTCAAATCCCATTAGTCACCCAAAGACTTCCTACAGCAGGAAGTCTTTTTTATTTTGAAAACTTTCCAAGTCTAATACTAATTTTTTCTCCAAAAATGTGGTAACTCCAACGTCTCACTTTCTTTTGTGCTTTTCTTTTGTAATTTCAGGCATTAGCACGATTTAGGACGATGGATCAGGCATTATTAACCGCCATAAGAACAGGCAAAATTTCTCAAGTACGCCAACAAATCAAGAATGGCGCTGCCATGGACGAATTGAACGAAGACGGTTATGCTGCCCTTCATGAAGCTGTATTGGAAGGACAAACCGAAATTCTGGCTTCATTGATTCAGCTAGGGGCCGCCCCCAGCTTGTTGGATGCTTTTGGCAATACCCCTTTACACCTCGCTTGCATCTGTGGTGAAATGGAAATGGTTCAGTCCCTCGTAAAGGCAGGGGCCCACATAGACCAGACTTCTTCCATGAAGACCTGGACGCCTCTTATGGTGGCACTCAACCATAGAAGAAGTAGCATTGCCTACTGGCTATTAGAGGAAGGGGCTGATATGAATTTCATAGAGTCTGCTGAAGGATGGACCCCCTTGCTGGTCTCTTGTGAGCAAAACCTCACAGGCTTGAGCATCACGCTGATTCGTAGAGGGGCAGATGTTCACCATCGCCTAACAGGAGGGGACAGCCTGGGAAAATCTGCATTGGAGTTGATAAGCTATTATGGAAATGTCGAGGTAGCTAAATGCCTGATAGAACATGGCATTGACCTAAACCTCAGCCCTAAAGGACTTTCTGCGGTGCACTGGGCGGTGTATAATGTTCATGAAGACCTGCTGTATTGTCTGGTAGAACATGGTGCAGACATTAATGTGCGTGCGCCAGGCATTTACCTGAACCGGACGCCCTTACATTATGCAGTAGCGTTTAACCAGCCTGACCTCACCCGTTTTCTCCTTTCCCGCGGGGCAGACCCTTCCATTCCTGACGATGACGGTCGTTCTCCCATGCAGCTTGCCGTGGAGGGCTACTTAAGAAGTGGCAACCGTGAAGCCAGTGGCCAAGTGGTCAACCTCTTGAGAAATTTTGGGCGATAGCCTCTTCTCTTCACGAGATTTTTTCAACCTTCTTTTCTTCCTGTATTGCAGGCTCTACATCTATCCGCTCAGGCAATCTCAATTTCCAGTTCCAGAATAGTAACCACAAGCCTTTGAGGCCTACGCGGATGTCATTGGTTACCATGATTAAGGCCGGAAATACAGTCAGGATAAAGAAAGTCCCAATTAGCACCCCGTAAGCAATGGATACAGCCATAGGAATGAGGAACTGAGCCTGACGGCTTTTGGCAAGAATCAATGGATAGAGACCCAAAACGGTTGTCAGGGAAGTAAGCAAAATGGGTCGGAATCGCGACTTTGCGGCGTAAAAAATAGCCTTGCTCAGCGAATGACCCTGCTGAAGCAATCGGTTGTATTTATCTGCGAATACCACAGCATCATTTACTATTACCCCTGTAAGGGCAATGATCCCATACACACTAAACAGGGAAAACTGCTTCCCAACAAAATAATGACCGAGGATAGCACCTACAATTCCGAGAGGGATCATCAACAGGATGAGGAAGGCCTGGCTGAAAGAGCGAAAAGCCAGTGCAATGATCAAGAAAATGGCCAATAAAATGATGGGCCCTGCTGTGACCAATGAGGAGGAAAATTGATTGCTGGTCCTTTGTTGTCCCTCAAATGAAACAGTAAGTCCCGGATACTGACGCTGAAGCTCTGGGACCAGGTTCGATTTTATATCCTCCAAAATCAAATCTGCACTTTGGGTCTTGTCCTTCATATCAGCCTCAATCCGAGTTTCACGTGCACCATCCAGGTGCTGGATACTGATCACCCCCCGGTCCATTTGGTAGGATATGAGTTCTCCCAGCGGATATTCTCCGTTAGCCGTTCGAATTCGGATACTTTCCATTTCAGAAAGGCTACTCCGCTCTGCCTCCGGGTACCGAAGCCAAACCTTGACCTCATCGGTACCGATCTGCAAACGTTGTACTTCTTCCCCAAAGAATCCTTGTCTGATTTGTTTGGTAATATCATCCGTGGTTAATCCCAATGCATAAGCCTGTGGCTTAAGCTTAATATCGATTTCTCTATTGCCGGGAAGATTGCTATCCGTAACATCTTTAAGTTCTGAACGATCTCTCAAAGCAGCCTTTATTTTTGACTTGGCAGCTTCTAGTTCTTCCTGGCTTTTACTTTTGAGACTTATTGAAATGGGCTTCCCAAAAAAGGTCCTTCCCCCAACAGTAAATTGTTCTGCACCGGGAATTTCTCCAACAAGGGCATTGAGCCGGGCAGAGATCTTGAAGGTCTCTATGTTTCTTTCCTCTCCTGCCAATAATTGCATGCGAACCAGCCCTAGATGCGTTCCCGACTGCTGGCTGCTGCTGCTTCCTTGGCCCCCTCCTGCGCTACCAACCTGCCACTCAACACTTTCTACCACCGCCTTCCCGTCTTCCCGCTCAGCAGATAGTTGTTCGTTGAGTTCCCATACCTTTTCTTCTATAGCCTTTAGCCGTTCCTCAGTTATGGATGAACGGGTGCCTGGCTTCATGGTCAGGCTGGCTTCAATGGTATCTGAATCAATAAATGGAAAAAATGATTGTTTGATGTGTCGGCCTTGCATCAAACCAATGCATATCATGGTAATGGCAATAGCTGTGGCCAGCGTGAGGTACCGATGCTGTACTACTTTGGCTAAAACCCAGGCGTATACCCTATCCCTAACAAAAAACATGAATTTATCCACTACTTGCTGGACCTTGTTTTTTTGCTTACGGTCTAGTGCCCCCGAATGCGCAATATGAGGGGGTAACACCACTATACATTCAAATAAAGAAAAGGCGAGACAAAGGATTACCACAATTGCCATTTCAAATATGATCTGCCCAATACGCCCTTCTATGAAGAAAAAGGCGGAAAAAGCAATGATGGTGGTGGTCACTCCAGTAAACACAGAAGGAAGCACTTCTAGGGTACCATCCACACAAGCCTGTAAAGGGCGTTTGCCTTTTTCATATTGAGAATAGATATTCTCACCCACGATGATGCCATCATCTACCAGGATGCCTACCACCAGGATCATCCCAAAGAGGGAGATAATATTAATGGATACATCCAATAGGTAAGCGCAGAATAGCATGCCGAGGAAGGAAAAAGGGATACCAAATGCTACCCATACTGCTAGCCGTGGATTTAAGAATAAGCCAAGCGAGACCAAAACCAGCAAAAGCCCAAAGAACCCATTTTCGAATAGTACATTCAAACGCTGCTTGAGGTAGTCAGACTGATCATTGCTGAGAATAATTTCTACCTGTTCCTGGTTTTCATTGAACTCAGCTGAATAGGTCCGAACATAATCGACCACTTGGATGACGTCCTCTTCCGGGAGGGTCTGTACTTGTATGGTAACCGCATTTTTTCCATTGTAAGAAGACTTGCTCGGAACGTCTGCAAACTGTGATTCAACCTGGGCCAGATCTCTGAGCCTTAGCAGGCTGCCGTCAGTATTTGTTCGTATGATGATTTCGCCAAGCGCATCAACATTCGTTTTCTTATTTCTTGATCGAATCAAAATTTCTTCCTGAGAAGTTTTGATGGTCCCTGAGGAGATGTCCCGGTTGTTAAAGCGAATCGCATTGGCAATTTCTTCAAAGGTAAGTCCATAACGGATCAGGGTAGCTTCGGATATTTCAATGGAGATTTCCCGTTCAGGATAGCCAGAAATGGTCATTTGAGAAATGATCCCTGAAGCTAACAAATCGTCCTTGATGCCTTCTGCGTACTTCTTAAGGGTGTTTAAGTCCAGTGAGCTTGCCAGAATGATTTTAATGGCAGAGCCTTTGGGCTTGGAATTGTAAACAAGGGGTTTCTCTGCACTTTCTGGAAATGAATTGATTTTGTCTACTGCATTTTTGATGTCCATTAACACAAGCTCCGCATCATAATCCGGATTGATTTCTACGGTGATGTATGCCCGGTTTTCGGTAGCAGTAGAGGTGACTTGTTCCAGCCCTTCAAGGCCTTTGAGGGCCTCCTCAACCTTGATAACCACCCCTTCTTCCATCTCTTCCGGTGAGGCACCTGGATACACCACTTGGATAATCACCAGGTTTGGGTCTATTTCAGGGAAAAAGGATTTCTTAATCGAGAACATGCCTACCAGTCCCAAGGCAACAATCATCAGGATAATTGCATTGCTCCAAATAGGGTAACGGGTAATATAATGGATCAGGTTTCTCACGGGTCAGCAGATGTAAAAAGGGTTATCAGTCCTTCGGTAGGGTAGAGGAGGAGAAAAGACGTATGTCAATATCAGAGAATTGCTTTTTCCCTTTTTGAGGCGTGTTTAGAGCAGACTCGGCAGGGGAGGAGTTCTCCACCTGCTCTGGCAATACCCGCATCTGGTCATAGGCATTGATCAGGGGTTCAACCACCACCAACTCTCCTTTAGGCAGACCTGAGAAATACACCGCCTCCTTGCTGAGGGTCTCAATTTTTACTGACCTGATTCGGAGTAAGCTGTCCTCAACCGTGTACACCTGGTTTTGGTTGAACAGGGCTGACCTTGGAATGGCCATGACTTCCCGTACCTGGGTGCCTGGAACTACTACTTTCAGGTATTGGCCATCTAAAATTTTTGTGCTTCCTGGTTGAAAGCGGACGTATAAATTGACGGATTGGGTCGCAGGGTCCAGCTTCGCACCCACGCGTGCAATTCTTCCAGCCCACTCCTGCTGTTCCGCTTCATCCTGAACGAGCACTTTCATGCCAACCTTAAGGGTTTTTAAATTATTCACTGGAACGGGAGCCTCCACTTCCACCTGGCCAGCCCGAATAATGCGAACCACCTGGGAATTTGGAGCAGCGCGGCTACCGGTTTCCAGAAGGACTTCCCAGACTGCCCCATCAAATGGTGCACGCACCACATACCTGGACAGGCGTTCTTCCTCGCTTTTGATGTCATAATATTGATTAAATACCCCTTTTGAAGAGAAGAATACCTTCTCTCGGGTATTGGAAACCTCTGGCAAAGCTGATAAAGATTCATCCATGGAGAGTGCCTCGAAGTAGGCATTCCATTTCTGAAAAGCTTCCGGGAAATCAATCTTCAGGTCTGGAAGCAAAGTAGCGATGGTCGTCTGGAAATTACTTTTTCGTGCAAATAAGGCAAGGCGGGCGGTTTCTTCGTCGATTTTGAATAAAACCTGCCCCTTACGAAAGGCTTGTCCTACTTTTAGCGGAACACTGCCCGATAGAATTTCCCCTCCGGCTTCTGCTGCAAGTGTAGCGGTCTGACTGGCGAGTACCCGGCCCATGCTAGAAAGCTCTAATTCTCGGGCTTCATAAACCACGGGCTTGACTGCAACTACCCGCTGAGATTCTTTAAAAGAAAAAGAGGAGACTTCTGGTGGACGTGTGGCCAGGATGGTCATCGTTTTGTATCCGATGAATAAAACCAGGACGGCCGCAAGTATTGATAACACCAGTCTCCAGGCAATATTGAAAGACCTCATGTTTAAACAGTTGTGATGATATGTTTAACTACTGTTGCTGGGCATTGTTTCTCTGGCAGGCGATAAAAGCCCTCAAGAGGTATAAATTGGAAACAATCCAGATTAGGGAACCTCTTGGCCCATGGCTGCTTGTAGCAACAGGAACCAATCTTGTCTGTCAAGCACCAGATCTAAAGCTGCTACGGCAGCCTGCATCCGATCGGCCCTACCTGTACCGATCACTGGAATCGGTGCTGAAGGGTGGCGCATGAGCCAGGCCAGTAGAAGTTGGTCTGCTGTTGCCTCGTACTTTTTTGATAACATCTCCAAACATGCGTGAATCCTGGCTACCGCCTCATTTGGAGCAGGCTGAGTGAATACCCCTTCCCCCAACGGGGCCCATGCCATAGGGCGAATACCGAATTGGCGAAGTTGGTCAAAGGTACCGTCAAACATCGGTACTGGATGCGTCAAAGAGGCTTGAACCTGATTGGTTACCAGCTGAATTCTACTCCCCAGCAGGCTAAACTGAGAGGGGGAAAAATTAGATACCCCTACCTCCCGCACCTTACCCGATTGGACCAGTTCCTGTAAAGCTTGGGCTACCTCATCTGGATTCATCAAAGGGTCGGGCCTGTGAATCAAAAACAGGTCAAGATAGTCGGTCTTTAAGTTGCGAAGTGACTCATGGACAGATTTAAGGATATAGTCCCTGGTGGTATTATAGTGCTTGAGAAGAAAATGAGGCCTTCTGGAAGTCGGCAAGCATATGCCACATTTAGAAATCAATTGCAGGCGTTGCCGAAGGCCCGGCTGAAGAAACATGGCCTCTCCGAACACAGCCTCTGTCTGGTAGTGTCCGTAAATGTCTGCGTGGTCATAGGTGGTTAGCCCCACTTCCAATCCTTCATGAATTAGGCGAAGCATTTCGGAAGGACCGTAATTTCTGCCCCATTCTCCCCATAGCATAACTCCCCAGGCAATAGAAGAGTAGGAAGGCCCATCTTTTGAGAGTTGTATGTGTTGCATGGTCAAAATTACAGCCTTGCAGCCACAAACAAAAAAGCTCCCCGGAAGGGAGCTTGATCTTATAGGGTATGGGAAACCGGTTAGTTTACCCGCTCAATCACAATAGAGGAAGCACCGCCACCGCCATTGCAAATGGCAATCAGGCCAGTGCTGGCATCCTTTTGCTGGATCACATTGGTTAAGGTCGTTAGGATTCGGGCACCAGAAGCTCCTAAGGGGTGGCCGAGAGAAACCGCACCACCAAATACATTGGTTTTATCCGGATCAACATTCAATTCTCGGTTGAACGCCATGGTCACAACAGAGAAAGCTTCGTTTACTTCGAAGTAATCAATGTCAGAAAGCTCCATGCCTGCAATTTTTAAGGCTCTAGGCGCAGCTTTAGTCGGAGCAGTGGTGAACCATTCTGGCGCGTGAGCAGCATCAGCAAAAGCCCTGATTTTTGCGATGGGCTTTAGGCCATACTTTTCAACAGCTTCTTTGCTGGCCAAAACCAAGGCAGCCGCGCCATCATTGATGGTGGAAGCGTTTCCAGCTGTTACCGTTCCACCCTTGGTAAAGGCGGGGCGTAGCTTTGCGAGCTTGTCGAAGTTTACCCGCTTGTACTCTTCGTCCTCTGATACCACCAGCGGGTCGCCTTTTCGCTGAGGAACGGTGACTGGAGCAATTTCATTTGCCATTTCTCCACTTTCCGTTGCTGCTGCAGAGCGTTTATAAGACTGAATGGCAAAAGCATCCTGTTCTTCGCGGGAAATGCCATATTTCGCAGCAGTCGCATCTGCATACACGCCCATGGCATCTCCGTTATACACGTCTGTCAGGCCATCATGTGCGAGTCCATCAATCAGGGTGCCATCTCCATATTTGTAGCCAAAGCGCGCTTTGGGGATGTAATAGGGAATGTTAGACATCGACTCCATTCCCCCAGTTACGACGATTTCACTCAGGCCCAAAGCAATTTGTTGGGCACCAAACATCACGGCTTTTGCTCCAGAGGAACACACTTTATTTACGGTAGTGGCAGGGACGGTATTGGGAATACCTGCGTGTATGGCAGCTTGTCGGGCTGGAGCCTGACCAAGGCCTGCAGATACAACATTCCCATAGAAAACTTCCTCTACTTGGTCGGGCTGAACACCTGCACGCTCCAATGCGTGTTGAATGGCAGTAGCCCCCAACTGTGGGGCTGTTAACCCTGAGAACATTCCCCCAAAACTTCCAATAGGGGTACGTATCGCAGAGACAATAAAAACTTCTTGCATGTTTGTAATTTGGTTGTTTGTGGCATACTTCTTTCCTCCGCATGCTTCTGCCGATTGCAAGAGGAAATACGTGGCTAATACGATAAACTTAGTTCGGTGGTTAAGCAATTCCCAAATAAGATGAGCAAAATTGATGCTGGACTATTGGAGCTAATTATGACAGGCTGGGGAAAATAGGTTTGAGATTCAGCCAGTTTAGAAAATGAAAAGGGGGATGACTTAACATCGCTATTTAAGGCCAAATAGCAGGAATACAATTGGCATTTTTTTCGCCCATTCATGTTTGAATTTACCTGTATTCGAACGCTAGATTGGCCCATCTGTGACGCCATTGATACCAACAAACCAATTTTCTCCTACCTTCAGGCAATGAAACTTTTCTACAGCTCGTGGAAAAGCACCAAAGCCAAATTACAGGCACTGATAGGTTCAGTGTCTGTATTTTAGTCATCTGACAACACAATAGAAACACCTGAAAACTGAAGACAGGCACGCCTGTCATGTTGTATTGTTGATGACAACCCAATGAAAGAATTTACCCTTCTGGGTATGCTGTTGATGGCTACCCATTTTTGTAGTGCCCAGGCCCAGCATGCTCCCTTCTCCACGGAGCCACGTGCTTATCCCAATCCCGTTACGGGCAAATTGGTAATCGAATTGCCGGTTGATTCAGTAGAATCGTACCAATTCTATTTGTTGAATGTCGAAGGACAGGTAGTAAGGGCATTCACCGACCTTAGAAACAGCCGCCTGGAAGTGCCGCTTCCAGATCTTCAGCCTGGAATTTACTTATACGAAATACGAACACATCGTTCTTTTTTTGGTCGGATCATCCGGAAGTGATTCGGCTAAACTGTTTCTTTTCATAGACGTACCCAAAGCGCATTCTGCAAAGGATGCGCTTTTTTTAATATGTAAAAAATGCTATATTTGAATCGAAAATACTAGATGCCTTCACACGCTAAAATTGAGATACCCAACCAAATTTTTTTAATGGGTTAGTTATATGTCTCAGACCTTACAACGGTTCCTCACACTCAAAGGCTATCAGCATATTTTCCTGGAGCAAAATGGTGCAGGGCATTATCAGATCACAGCACAGCTCAACCAGGTTAATACCTCTTTTATCATTGATACAGGTGCTTCCCGTACAGTCATTGACCATGAACGGGCAACAGTACTTGGGCTAATTTCTGAAGATGATTCTCTTCAGGCAGCTGGTTTAGGAGGACGGGAGATGAAAACCCGAATTTCTCACGATAATTTATTGACAATTGCGGGAATGGACATTCCATCAGTTGTGATTACGTTGCTTGACCTTAGCCATGTAAACTACGCCTTAGAATCATTCGGTGATATTCCGGTAGATGGCGTAATTGGCCTGGACATCCTTCACGACTTGAAAGCTGTAATTGATTATGGGAACTCTGTGATGTACTTCCAAAATCCCGCACAAAATGGGAAGGCTGCCTAGCACGCCATCTTTCTTGTTATTATTCCCGAATTTGGGTACTTCCTCCGTATTCCTCAATGTCATTTGAGAGGTCAACTGCCGGATAGAACTCAGACTGCATAAGGGATTCAATTTCCTCCAGGCTTTCCTGTGTCTGTTCTGTCTCAAACAGCAGGTTGTCAATCATGATATCCTCTCGCTCAGTATTCTGCATGGTCATCGGTTGCTCCCGAATGTAATCCACCATGTCTTCAATCGTTTGAAGCTGTTCTTCGATGACTTTGCGGTTTTCGTTGACTTTATAGTAGTTATCCATTCGCTTTTGAAGCAAGCGAAGCCTTTTTTCTTTGGCCATACGGAGTTTTCCCTTAGCGGTTTTCATCTCCTGATTGAGCTTGTCAATTTCCATGACCGTCTTTTGCATGCCCTCTTCTCCTTCCAATTGGGGAAATTTATCCTTGAAGTAGAGCAACCGAGCATACGAAGATTCAATGGAATTGAGTTTCGCCAAAAACCGATTGATCAACTCCGGTACACTAGAGCTGAGTTTTTTATAGTTGTCACGAATGGCGCGGACTTGTTTCCGTAATTTGTCGAAGCGCTGTTGAGATTCCTGGCTCATGGCATTGTAATACTCTACCAGGGTCTTGGTTTTGTAGAAGGCATCGATGTCTTTCTGGTACTTTGCATTGATCGCTCGAATGAACCTAGGGTTATTGGTGATGGCACTCAGCCACATCAGTTCTGCACCTCCCGCAATCAGCACAATCGCAGCAGGATCAAATAAAGGTTCACTTCCTAGCAAGGCAACGCCCAATACCCCCAATGCTGTAATGATGGCCATCCCTACCAGATGTACCGGCCAGAAAAATGCTTCCTTGGTATAATTAATGAACTTCTGAATTCGTGATTTTTTTTCTTTTGCCAAAGCGATTTGGATTTTAGGGTATATGCTTTTTCTCGTGTTATTGACCGGTGGTCAAAGACGTATACTGGATTTTTACTCAAATGGAGGTAAATGAGTTGCAACAATATATGAAAAATGCCCCATCTTCAAGAAAAATCCGGGATTATGCAGCCACTACCTCCAGGTTTTCAATGGCATATTTAATGCGATGAAAAGTATCTTCTTTTCCAATAAGTGCTGCAATGTCAAATACGCCTGGTCCACTCGGTGCTCCGGTTAGGGCTAGCCTCAATGGTGCTAGAACTTTCCCCTTGCCGATTTCATTGTCTGTAATAAAGGTGTCAAAGGTACTTTCGAGTTCAGGGGATTCCCAAGAAGTAAGCTCATCCCACTTTTCGAGCAGCCCACGAAGGTATTCCTTTCCTTCTGGCTTCCATCTTTTCCGGTGCATCTTCTGATCAAAGGTGGTTGGCTTTTCATAGAGAAATGGAGCAGCATGCACCAAGTCCTGTGGAAACTGAACCCGCTCTTTCATGATTGAAATTGCTTGGAGCAAGAATGCATCCGTCCATTCTCCTGATTTATCCTCAAGATTTTTTCGAACAACAGGTAAAAAGTCTTCGTCGGCCGTATTTCGGAGGTATGCCTGATTGAAGGATTTTAGTTTATCAATGTTAAAACTGGCACCGCCTTTTTGGATGCGGTCCAGGCTAAACGCTTCAATCATCCGCTCAGTCGTCATGAGTTCCTCATCATTTCCAGGGCTCCAGCCCAATAGGGCCAGAAAGTTGGTAAGTGCTTCGGGCAGATAGCCTGATTCCCGGAATCCTGTGGCCATCTCGTCACTGATCTCACTTTTCCAATCAATTGGGAAAACAGGAAATCCGTATTTATCCCCATCGCGCTTGCTCAGCTTCCCTTTTCCTTCCGGCTTCAGGATCAAGGGCAAATGGGCGAATGTAGGCATCTGATCTTCCCAGCCAAATGCGCGGTAGAGCAATACATGCAAGGGTGTTGAGGGCAGCCACTCCTCACCACGGATGACATGGGTAATCCCCATAAGGTGGTCATCTACCACATTCGCCAGATGATAGGTAGGGAGTCCGTCACTTTTTAGCAACACCTTGTCGTCGAGCTGGTTACTGTGTACAACTACCCATTGACGAACCTGGTCGTGAAACCTGATTTCTTCCTTGCGAGGAATCCTCATCCTGATGACATAAGGCACTCCTGCTGCCACCTTGGCTTCCACCTCCTCTTTGGCCAGGGTCAGGCTATTGGACATGCTGTTTCGGGTGACATAATTGTAGGTAGGCATTTTATGTCCTTTCGCCTTCAGGTTTTCCCGCATGGCCTCAATCTCCTCTGGTGTATCAAAAGCAAGGTAGGCTTTTCCCTCAGCTACTAATTGGTCTGCGTACTGCCTGTAGAGGTGCTGCCGCTCGCTTTGTCGATAAGGTCCATTGGGGCCACCCTCATCTACGCCTTCGTCAAACTGGATTCCAGCCCATTCCAAAGACTCTTTTATGTAGGCCTCTGCTCCAGGTACAAATCTGGTCTGATCGGTATCCTCTATTCTTAGAATGAGGGTTCCGTTATACTTTTTGGCAAATAGATAATTGAACCATGCCGTGCGAACCCCGCCAATGTGCAGGGGACCGGTAGGACTTGGGGCAAATCGAAGGACAACCTTGTCACTCATGAATCTTTGTGTACCTTTATTAAGCTCAGTAAGTCAAATTGTTGATTTACTACCGCAAATTACGCATATACCGCTAACCCCCAATAACGGTTCACATGAAATTCTGTTTTGTCCTAATTCTTTGTACGCTTCCACTTTTTGGTTTTGCCCAAGAACGTCTTTCTGCCAAAGATGAACTTGCAATTAGAAAGGTGATGGCGATGCAGGAAGCAGCATGGAACAGTGGCAACTTGGAGGAGTTTATGGAAGGATACTGGCAGGCAGATTCCCTTACCTTTGTAGGTAAACGAGGGCTAACATATGGATGGGACCAGACATTGGCCAACTATCAACGGAGTTATCCAGATAGGCAGGCCATGGGGACCCTCAACTTTCGTTTGCTAAGGCTCCAAAAGGCTGGTAAAAGATATGCATATGTAGTTGGCCGTTGGGAATTACAGCGAGAAAGATTGGAAGACCTCATGGGCCATTTTTCCCTGTTATGGGAGAAACAAAAAGGTAAATGGATCATTGTTGCCGATCATAGCAGTTGATCAATTTTTCATTGTCGGTTTTTAGAAGCTAGCGATACACATGCCCAGTACACATATCCAACTTCCCTCTGGCCATCGAATAGAAAAAAATGGCCCTGTTTTCATTATTGCAGAGGCAGGGGTTAACCACAACGGCTCTATGGATTTGGCTCGGCAACTAATTGATGTGGCTGCCTCATCAGGGGTTGATGCCGTCAAGTTCCAAACCTTTCAGGCCGAAAAGTTGGTGACAAGAAATGCCAGACAGGCTTCTTATCAAACTGAGAACACAGGGAAATCTGAATCCCAGTTTGACATGTTGAAGCGCCTCGAACTGAGTTTTGACCATTTTCGCGAGTTAAAAGCATACACCGAAGAAAAAGGACTGGTCTTTATCTCCACCCCATTTGACGAAGAAGCCATCGACTTTTTGGATTCCATTGAGGTTGAGCTATTCAAAGCTGGTTCTGGTGATTTGACCAATATTCCCTATTTGAAAAGAATGGCGGCCAAAGGCCGTCCAACAATAATTTCCACAGGAATGGCCCTACCCAAAGAAGTAGAAGAAGCCGTTTCGAGTATTTTGTCGCAGGGATTAGAAGACCTGGTGGTGTTGCAGTGTACCAGTAGCTACCCATGCCCACCTGAAGCGGTAAACTTACGGGCGATGCATGAGCTGGAAGAACTTACAGCTTGCTTAATTGGATATTCTGATCACACAGCTGGGATCCTCGCTCCTACAGCAGCAGCTGCCATGGGGGCAACCGTAATTGAGAAACATTTCACCTTGGACCGTGCCCTTCCTGGGCCAGATCATAAAGCTTCCCTTGAACCGGAAGAATTAACCGAAATGGTAAAACAGGTTCGTTTGGTTACAACCATGCGAGGTGATGGCAAAAAACGTCGGGAACCTATTGAGGAAGATGTAGCCAAAGTCGCCAGAAAAAGTGTTGTTACCACACGGGCGATTGCTGCCGGGGTACTTATAACCCCAGAAATGCTAACCACTATGCGGCCCGGCACTGGGCTTCCTCCCAAATACCTGGACCTGCTGGTAGGTCGAACAACTTCGCGCCACCTTGAGGCCCACCAGCCTGTCATACCAGAAGATATACGAGGAGATCTCAGTGCCTGATTGTGCCTGAAATAGGTTTCTTCTACCACCCTTTTATCAGCTTTACGCTGCTCAATGCATGGATGGCAGCGGTCTCAGTTCGAAGTCGGTTGCTGCCTAAGGAAAGTCCTTTCCCTGTTGTTTCAAGTAAGGCAATCTCTTCAGGGCTAAAATCCCCTTCTGGACCAATTACCAAGTGAAAGGTAGATTGCTGCGAAATGTCATCTTTATGGTTGCCCAAAGTATCCAATGAATTAGCCTGAAAGAACAACATTTGAGGTCCTACCTGTTGGCAATAGGTCACTAGCGGGATAGGTGATGAAAGCACCGGCAACCGGGAGCGCATACTTTGTTTTAGCGCGGAGAGTAAAATTTTTTGAAAGCGCTCTGTTTTAAACTGCGTTCGAATTGTTCTTTGACAGATGACAGGCTGAATACGGGTAACTCCAAGTTCAACAGCCTTTTCCAATAGCCATTCAAATCTGTCCCGTAAGCGCAATGGAGAAACCGCCAAATGTACCTCATAAGGGTGCTCTCCCCAGTTGATTTCCCGATCTAAAATTGTTAAAGAGACCCGGTCTCGATTAGCGGCATCTATGACAGCTGTATATTTTGTGCCCTTTCCGTCAACCCCATGAATTTGATCTCCGGCTTGGTGTCTTAGGACTTTTATACAGTGTTTACTTTCATTAGAATCGAGGTAAGCTCCTCCTGAAGGATCGACAGAAAAGTAAAAAAGCTGCATATGTTTTAGCGAAAAATAGTATATTAGCGAAAATTCTCTAAATCATATGAGGTGTACTTACCTGATATGAATTGTTGAATGAGCAATTGATACTGAGTGACGGGAATCGGTGATATATCTGCATCTTTTTTAGAAAAATGTCAATAATTTCCTCTTTTTGTAAGGATATAACTTACTTATTATTAAGGGGTTCCGATTCATTTGTCACTTTTGTAGCTTTGTGCCTTCAACCAACCAAGATTACAATTCTATTGGTATATACAAAAAATCTAGGTTTTACCTTTTGACCCAAATATCATGACTTTTACTGGCATCAAGTCTCAGAACGGTTTAGAAACAATAGGTTTATCCAACACCTTGCATCAATATTGGAACCTTGAGCCTACTGTTTTGACTGAGCACACCTTAGCCAACGATCAGGGAGTTTTAGCGGATAGTGGAGCCCTATGTGTGGATACCGGAGAGTTTACCGGTCGTTCTCCCAAAGACAAGTTTTGTGTTGAAGATGATCTTACCCGCGATACCGTATGGTGGGGAGAGATTAATCAGCCCATTTCTCAGGAGGACTATCAGGCATTAAAGACCAAGGTATTGGCCTACCTTCAATCGCGTGATCTCTATGTACGTGATGTGTATGCAGGGGCTGATCCTAACTATCGCTTGAATGTACGTGTGGTCAATACCAAGCCCTGGCCAAACATGTTCGTCTATAACATGTTCATCGAGCCATCACAAAGCGAACTTAAAACTTTTGAGCCAGAGTGGACCATTATTCAGGCACCTGAATTTCATGCGGAAGGTGCAGCTGATGGCATCCGCCAGCACAATTTCAGCATCATCAATTTCACTGAAA
>JBCDIQ010000106.1:0-15155 GCA_039024295.1 Bacteroidota bacterium
CAATTAATTGCAGAGCAAAATGCCCGAACCCATGACCTGGGCAAGAACCAGCGTCTGGTGAACCAACTCCAAAAGGACCGTCATAGACTCAGTGAGGAAATTGAACGGCTCCAAATGGACCTCGAAGTTGTCAGGGAGAAAAACGGTCGGCTGAAAGATGAGATTATTCTGCTCACAGATGCGCGGTCTTCTATATTAGGCAAACTTAATTCGTGTAAGAAAGCCAATGAACTGATGGCAGTTGAGTCCACCTCGGAAAGACGTTCGATCATCGACAGTATGAGGCAACAGGTGCATTACGCCCAGGACTCTATTAACCGGATACATAACCATCACACAAAGGCGCGTACGCTTTGGGTATACAGCCAGGACTCCCTCCAAGAGCAGTTTGATCGGTCTCAACAGCACATTGATAGCCTGCACGAGGTACTTCTGACCCAGCACAAGGCGTACGAATCTTTGACTGAAAGGCTGCTGGTTGAACAACAAAGACTGGATAGCTTCGTGCAGCGCCGTCACCAGCAGACTGACTCTATGCGCTATGAGATTGAATCTTTGAGAAGAATGGTCAGTGTGTTAAACGGGGATGAAACCATGCAGCAGTCTCTTCCTGAGACACCTGTTCGCAGTAACAATTCTCGTTCAACTTATCCGGCTTACAAAGGAAATGGAAGCAGAATGAACGCAAGGGGAGGAGAATAGCGGTTTTCTCCTGGAGTCTATCGCATTTCCCCTAATACAGGTATAATTGCAAAAGGCTCAGCAATCAGGCTTTCTGATTGGCTGAGCCTTTTTTTATAGAACACTGGATTGATGGAGTTACCCCAACGCCTTCTGCTAGGGGTTAGCGAAAGGCCGAAATACCTGTTACATCCATTCCAGTAATCAAAAGATGAATATCATGGGTGCCCTCATAGGTAACCACAGACTCGAGGTTCATCATGTGCCGCATGATGGGGTAATCACCTGTAATTCCCATACCGCCCAGGACCTGGCGAGCCTCACGGGCAATCTTTAGGGCGTGTTCAACATTGTTTCGTTTGGCCATCGAAATTTGAGAAGTGGTGGCCTTTCCTTGATCCTTGAGCTGTCCCAGCCTGAAGGCGAGCAACTGCATCTTGGTAATCTCGGTGATCATTTCTGCCAGCTTTTTTTGTGTTAACTGAAAACCAGCAATCGGCCTATCAAATTGGATACGCTCTTTTGCATAGCGCAAAGCAGTGTAATAACAATCCATGGCTACTCCAATAGCACCCCATGCGATGCCATAGCGAGCTGAATCGAGACACCCCAATGGTGCCCGCAGTCCAGTGCCATTTGGTAGCAGGTTTTCTTTGGGCACCTTGACATTGTCAAATACCAATTCTCCGGTTGCCGAAGCCCTGAGAGACCATTTGTTATGGATTTCGGGCGTGGTAAAGCCTTCCATTCCTCTTTCTACGACCAGCCCCTTGATTCTGCCGTCTTCATTTTTGGCCCATACGACCGCAATATCTGCAAATGGAGAATTTGAAATCCAGGTCTTCGCACCATTTAATAGATAATGGTCCCCTTCATCGGTGAAATGAGTTTCCATACCACCAGGGTTGGAGCCATGGTTAGGCTCGGTAAGCCCAAAGCATCCCATCCACTCTCCACTTGCCAGGCGAGGCAGGTATTTCTGGCGCTGGGCTTCCGTACCGTACGCATAGATGGGGTACATCACCAGTGACCCTTGAACTGAGGCCATGGATCGAAGCCCGGAATCTATTCGCTCTACTTCTTGCATGATGATGCCATAAGAAGTGTAATCCAAGCCAGGGCATCCATATGCTTCAGGCAAGAATGGCCCAAACATTCCCTGCTCAGCCATGCCGGATATCAGGTGTGTGGGACACGCATTGTTTTGTGCCCATTCATTTATATGAGGACTCGCATGCTCATTCAGCCATTGTCGGGCACTGTCACGGATGAGCTTTTGCTCTTCTGTTAACCAGTCGTCCAATACATAATAATCCGTCGCTTCGTAGGGGTGGGCCACCTGGGCCTGAGTAGCTTGATCTGCTAACATATTTCGTTTGTTTTGTTGCGTGGCAAAAAACGAGTTACACAAATACCTCTTACGGTATAGAGCTAGATATGATATACGTTTTGGAATACAAAGATAGCAGGATTGGGTATCTGGCGAAAATAAACCCGCTAATTGTAAAATTTTAAGCAAAAAAATTGCACAACAATCCCGACCTGATTTCAGTATTACCCATTAGATCAATATATTTGCGTAATTGGTAAATGTTATCACAGATTCAAGTACAGTCGTTGTTTATGGAAGCCATGTATAATATGATAGCAGCTGATGTGTTAATCAAAGAACTTGAACAAATAGATGAACAAGTCGGCAGTGCAGATCCGTGTAAACTGGTGGTCTGGAATGACGAAATCAATACGTTTGACTGGGTCATCCAATCTTTGATGGACATTTGTGATCATTCTCCTGAACAAGCCGAGCAGTGTGCCTGGATCATTCATACCAAAGGAAAATATTCCGTTAAGGAAGGCTCCATGAACAAATTGCGCCCCATGCGCGAATCCCTTACTGACCGGGGAATAGGTGCTACCATTGAATAGATCTTACCATCCCTTGTTACCTCCTTCACATTCTTGATTGCTCGTTCCCTTTTGATAGAGAGCCTGATGGCTGTTGGCGGTGCCCTTCGTAACCTCCCCGAAGAAACCCTTGAGCTTGCAATCCAGCACAATCCCTGGTTCACTCGCTATTATATTGAGCATGCCCGTGATCAAATTCTTCCCTGGTTTGATCGAACTAGCCTATCTGAATTTCTGGCATCGTATCCTCAGCCTTCTGGGAACAGGGGAATTATAGGCATAATTACAGCAGGGAACCTCCCGTTTGTAGGACTCCATGATGTACTGATGGGGGTTCTTTCCGGCAACCAAGTGAGGGTAAAGCTTTCACGTCAGGACAGCGTGTTGATGAACTGGTTCATCCAAACCTGGCAGGATATATTGCCTGAATTGAGGACCCAATTACAAGTAGTTGAAGCATTCCCTTCCCTCGACTATTTGCTTGCGACAGGATCAGATAACAGTGCCAGGTATTTCCAGGCGATACAACCGGGGGTAAATGCAATTATTCGTAAGAACAGATTTTCGGTGGCCCGGGTTTCCCCAAATACCTCATCAGAGGAATTTCATGCTTTAGGTGACGATATATTTCTGTACAATGGATTAGGCTGCAGGAACGTTAGCAACCTTTTCATTGAAGATGGGACAAACCTAACCCTTCTTCAAAAGTCTCTTACTGCCTATCCGAAACAGAAACTGAACCCACTTTACCTGAAAAAAGTCAAACAAGAACGAGCGCGTTTGAACCTGAAAGGTGCTGCCTTTCGAGACTGGGATAGCATATTAGCAATCTCTAATACCGGGCTTAGCAATATGCCCATGGGATGTTTAAACCTTATAATGGAGAAAGATAGCATCGATTTTAACGGTTTAGTGCAACAGAATGCCCACCGTATCCAGTGTGCAGTTGGGTTAGTGGAGGCAATAGGTAGCTCACAGGCTCCCCGGTTGCAAGACTTTGCAGATGGGGTTGATACACTTCAAAAATTATTGACTGATTGGAAGCATACCTAACAGCCAAATCAGACGTGTAAGATTTGTCGATAATTCACTTTCCACCTTATCCACATTCTCTCCAATTTTACTGATGTAAAAAGAGAATCACTACCACGCTTTCTCTAGGTTCTTTAGCTTCTTTTTTTCAACAATCGTGCAAATAGGCGCGATTCTGGCTATAAATTACCATTCAAGCCAACAAGGAAATATCTGAAGCGTTATTTATTGACGTGTGTATAGTTATCCAATCGATCTTCTACCATGAGATTTAACAAGATTTGGACCCGTTCCCTGACCCTTTTTGTGTGCTTTTTCACCTCATTAATTCTGCAAGCCCAAGACAGCTGGATTGCAACCAATTATTATGGTGTACCCGTGGGGGATAAGCAGGCCGTATTTTATGACGAGTTCGACAACAATGAAAACAACTGGAACCTCCGTTCCAACCACCTGGACATGTCCATCAGAGAAGGGGAACTGTATTGCAAGTCACTCAATAGCCGTACATACGTAAAGCGTCGGTACATTCCCTTCAATCAAACTGGAGATTACGAAGTAGAAATCAACCTCCGCTATGTTAATGGTGGGATGAACCAGCCAATCGGATTAACCTTTGGCAGGGATATCAGAGGAAACGAATACAACTTTTACTTTACTGCTGAAGGCAGGTTCAAGATTATGCGTTACCACAATGGTCGCTACCAGAACCTGGTCAACTGGACCAACAGTCCCGCGCTAGATCGGTATTCTTTCAATACCCTAACTGTTCGTAAGATTGACAGCAAGTGGTACTTCTTTGTAAACCGAAATTTGGTTCATCAAACAGTTGCTCAATTTCTTTTCGGCTACGACGCTGGATTTACCATCGGCGGAAATATGACATTGGAAGTGGATTATCTTCGGGTATCTGAATTACGCCATCGCGACAGCCAGGGACCCTTGGTTTCCATCACTGAGCCAGCATTAAACCCTGACCAAAAAGTAACCCTTGGCAAAAACCGTCAGGTTATTCGGGGGCGTGTAAAGGATGCATCTGGCATTGCGGAAGTTTTGATAAACGGATACAAAGTGCCCGTATCTTCAAGCGGCGATTTTTCCGCTACAGTTAAACTTCCAAATGGTACTACCCGGATTGAGGTAAAGGCCAAAGACAACTTTGACAATGTGACTGTCAAGGCCTTTATGATGGAATATTACGCGCCGGTAGCCGGTGCAACGCCTCCTGCTGGAAAACCAAATCAAAATTTCGGTAAAAAAAGAGGAAAAGATTATTTGTTGATGATCGGGATCGACCGGTACAACTATTGGAGCAAGCTTCACAATGCCACCAAGGATTGCCGCGACATTGCAGGCTTGTTGACCACCAAATATCAGTTTGATCGTGATCACACTTATATGCTGCTTGACAACCAGGCTACTCGCGAAAATATCATTGAAACATTTGAGACGCTTCAGTCCATCATCACCCCAGACGATAATCTCCTGGTATACTACGCCGGTCATGGATACTATGATCCTCAAACTGAGCGTGGGTACTGGGTACCTGTAAATGCTCGTCAGAATAAAACTCCTGATTATATCCGTAACTCTACCATACACGATTTTATCAGTGGCATAAACACCCACAACACTTTCCTGATGATTGATGCTTGTTATGCAGGTTCACTCTTTGGCCAGGGACGTGGCGTAGTGAATGAAAACTTTCAATCACGCTGGGCTTTTACTTCTGGTGACATTCAGAAGGTATGGGACGGGCAGCCTGGAGAGAACAGTCCATTTGCTTCTTACCTCTTGGACTACCTCCGGAACAACCGCAAGGCTCGCCTTCGCGCCGATGAGCTGATTGAGCATGTAGCATCAGTGGTAGAGCTGAATACAGATCAAAACCCCAAAGGAAGCCCCCTGAGAAATGTGGGCGACAAAGGCGGGGTATTTGTGTTCCATCAGAAAGCATACATGAGAAAATAACGGCAATAGATTGCCATACACACGGATGCCCGGTATGAAAATACCGGGTTTTTTTAATGTTGAGTAAAAGAATGCTGGCGAGGATTGATTAACAAACTTTGCTAACCTTCGTTATGGGAGCTAAAGATCAGTTTCTATGAATATCTCACTCACGCCTCAGTTAGAAGCATTGGTACAAGAGAAAGTTGCCTCTGGCATGTATAACAGTGCTAGCGAAGTTATTAGGTAAGCCCTTCGACTATTATCCGACCATGATCAAGTCAAGGCATTGAAAATCCAGCTCATAAAAAAGAATTATCACTTGCCATTGAGTCCTTAGATCGAAAGGAATACAGCGATAAAAAGTGTCAAAGATATAGCTGATGATATACTTGTGAGGTACGAAAAGAAGTAAAATGAAAGTTCTTCTATCCAGATATACAGAAAGAGACATAGAACAAATCCTGACCTACACTATCGAAACCTGGGGCATTAGGCAATTCCGAGATGATCAACAGTTATTGGATCTAGCTATCAAAAAATTAGAAAACTTGCCGAACATAGTTGGCATACGAGATAGAGACGAGTTATTTCCTGGAGCGAGGTCGTTGCCAGTTGGCAAACATGTGATATTCTTTCGGGTTAAAGGGAATGAAGTAGAAATAGTAAGGATATTGCACGAGAAAATGCTCCCAGAACGAAACATCCCTGGTGATTACCTTTAGTGCGACATCTACCCTGTTTGCGCACTAAGCAAGCGCACGTTTAACCCAAGATCCACGTGAGAAAACAGCTATTACAATTCAGCCGAAGTTATCGTCCACACATCGGCCCAACCATCAGTTTGTCCATTCCTGTGATTATCGGTCAGTTAGGCCATGTATTAATGGGCGTAATTGACAGCATTATGATTGGTGACCTCGGGCCTGAATACCTCTCCGCAGCTTCACTCACCAACAGTATTTTTTTCATGACGTTGGTGGTAGGGATAGGAGTGGCAGTGGTGATTTCACCATTGACGGCGGAAGCTTCCAGTTCAGGCAACAAACAAGGCACCGCTGACTACCTACAGCAAGGCTTGGTAGTTGGGCTGGGGCTTTCTGTTGTGATGTTCCTGATCAACACCAAGTCTGTTGACCTGATGTATGTATTGGATCAACCTCCCCGAGATGTGGAACTGGCCCATAGCTACATGCTGATCCTGAACTGGTCAATTCTACCCATGATGTTGTTCATGATGGGAAAACACTTCACCGATGGGCTTTCTCATACCAGACCGGCCATGTACATCACCCTGGCGGGCCTCGCGATCAACGTAGGCTTGAACTACCTGTTGATTTATGGAAAAGCAGGCCTTCCCAGGTTGGAATTAGATGGGGCAGGTTATGGCACCCTAATCGCTCGTATTGTGATGATGGCACTGATGATAGGCTACATCTGGTTCCGGAAAGACTATAAGGCCTACTGGCAGGGATGGGAAGGTGTAAAGCCCAAGGTAGTAGAGAAGATCCTTCGGCTAGGGTTGCCTTCAGGCCTTCAGTACCTATTTGAGATGGGGGCGTTTTCTGCCGGAGCGTTGATGATTGGTTGGATCGGGTCCGAGGCGCGCGCAGCTCACCAGATGGTCATTAGCTTGGCATCTGTGACGTTTATGGTTGTGACAGGAATCTCGGCTGGAGCCTCTATCCGGGTGGGCAATTACCTGGGCAAACAGGACTACGATGGCCTACAACGAGCCGGTTTCACTGGCATATTGCTTGGGACTGCTTTTATGAGCTGTTCTGCTGTTGTATTTGTCCTGTGCCGAAATGTGGTTCCATTCATCTTTCAGATAAATGACCCTGAAGTAGTACAGTACGCAGCCGTCCTGATGATCCTGGCGGCATGGTTTCAGGTATTTGATGGTATACAAGCGGTAGGTGCCGGTGTGTTGCGTGGGATACAAGACGTAAACGTACCGACATTGATCACCTTTGTGGCGTACTGGCTGGTGTTGCTCCCCGTAGGCTACCTATTGGCCTTTCCGTTGGAAATGGGTGTTGTAGGCATCTGGTGGGGATATGTGATTGGTCTGGTGGTTTCCTCCTTTCTGTTGACCTACAGGTTCTGGAGAAAAACTCAAAGGTTACGCGGTTCTTCTGTTGAAAGTGACCTGCCTCCAATACCTCAACCTTCCCCTGCCTCAGTAGGGGAATAGGTGCACCGACTCTGGTTATGGGGGTGGCAGAAAATATTTGCCGCTTCCATGATTTCAGCGGCAGTTACCGCTTCGATTCCAGCAACCTGCTGCTCAAAGTTATGAATTTCGTCGAAGTCCAGGAGGTCCTTTGCTAAAGCGATTGCCTGTCCCAATAGGTTTTCGTGGCTCATGGTAAACTGGCCGATCAACTGCTTCTTTACCTGATGTAATCGAAGCGATCCCAAGGGTCGGTTGCACAAGGAAAGCAGTTCCTTTTCTACCATCCGTCGTATTCGCTTAAGGTTCCGCTCATCGCACGCATAGTACACCCCCCAAATGCCATCATCCAGATAGGAGGTCTGGAAAGAATGGATGTTGTAGGTGAGCCCGTGTCGTTCCCGGATATTCAGGTTCAGGCGCGAGTTCATGGAAGGGCCTCCCAAGAGGTTATTCAAGAGCAGGAAGGGCAAGTAATGCGGTGTGCGTAAAGCAGGAGCCCGTCCCCCAATGATTTCATGGGCCTGACCACCTGGGGTAGATGCTTCCTTCTGTGTGGCCGAAAAAGTAGGCGGGCTAAATCGCGATAAATTGGATTCAGGCAACACCTGGGGTGCCAGGTATTTCTCTACCAACCGCTCAACTTTGGTTGGATTTACATTTCCGATGATGGTGAAAATGACTTGCCCCTGGGTATAATGCTGTTGGAGGTATTGTTGCAGTTGAGGGCGTTTAAACTGTTGAATGGAAGTCTTAGATCCAAGAATAGGAAACCCAAGCCCATGACCCGGAAAAACCTGCTGATCGAAATCTTCAAAAATGGCCTCATCTGGAACGCCTCGGTACATGTCGATTTCTTCTGCGACTACCTGCTGCTCTTTGCCGATTTCCTTCTCAGGGAAAATGGAATGAAACGTAATGTCTGTAAGGAGTTCCATTCCTCTTTCCAGATAGGTGGCAGGTAAAGATGCATAAAAGCACGTCTTCTCTTTCCCAGTATAGGCATTCAGCTCACCTCCAACGGATTCCAGGTAATTGAGGATATGGTAAGTTTTTCGCTTATGAGTCCCTTTGAATACCATGTGCTCAATGAAGTGGGCCAGCCCCATGTGCTGTTCGGTATCGTCACGGCCTCCCGCGTTGATAACATATCCGCAATGAACGGTTTGGGTATAAGGAACGGCTTTATAAATAACCTGCAGGCCATTTGGTAACTGGATGAGTTTGTGATCCAGTACCGGAAAAGCCTTGTAGGACGATTTCTTCTTTTTCAAAATAGGCAGGGACTTTACAGACTTTCTTATGAGTCCAAACGTTATGGTAATGCAAAGTTGGTAAAAACCAGCTTCATATGCTTACTTAAAATCTCACAAATAGTTGCTACTTTTGACCTTCAATATACAAGGCGCATGAAATTATTCCGTAACCTGTTGATTGCCGGGCTTTTGGTAACCACCTTGATCTTTCAGAGTTGTGATAACTGTGACGAAGAAACCCAACCCGCGGTTGGCAACCAGTTTTTTACCGTTGAATACGTGACGCCTGATGGGACCAATTACATCAATTCCATCTATAATTTATCTGAAGTAACGGTATTTGCAGACTTCAGCGGAGGGACAAATCCCAACATACAACTGGAACGGATTGAAGGTGCTATCGAAAATGGACGCTTCGGCCCGTTTAATTACACAGAAGATTTCATTGACCCTGCAACGGGTGAGCCCAACTTTACCTTGCTGTTGGGCAACATCGTTAAGTACGACTATTACATCAAAAAGGACACCTTTGGGTTGGATAAATGGAGTGTGGAATTCCTGCTTGACGTTGATGAATGTGCGTCTTTCTGGCGTAGCATCCGATATTCTCGAAATGATGTTCCCCTGATAGAGTATGAATTGAATGAGCAAGCTGCTATCAGGATTGTGGAGTAGGGGGATTCCAATCTGGTTTGTGGCCTTTATCAAACGAATTCACCTATTTCTATCTAAATTCAGGATACCTCTACCATTGCGCGGGGTAACATGACTCTACATGTGATAGCCAGCCACATTATCCAGCTTGAAAGTCCCTGTTACCCCTTACTAGGCACATACCCCCCCATATGCACCCCCTCAAATTCCTTATCCTTATACGCTAAATATTGTCGGATAGCATAGGTACTAGAAGTAAAAGCCATGTCATTAAAGGGAATTTCTTCGGGGGAGAAAAGGTCAACCTCCAGGCTTTCTGGTCCTGAGCCAAAGATGGGTTCAGGCATATTCGCAAGAAAAAACAAATAAACCTGCTTGACATGCGGGATGTCATATACTGCATGAAGCCGGATAATGTCTACTCGGGCATGTGCTTCCTCCCACGTTTCTCTCAATGCTCCCTCACTGGCCGTCTCGCCATTTTCTAAAAATCCTGCGGGCAGGTTCCAATACCCTTTTCGAGGCTCAATCGCCCTACGGCATAAAAGGATTTTATCCTGATAGATAGGTAAGCAACCTACTACCATGTTCGGGTTCTGGTAGTGAATCATTCCACAATTATCACAGCAATATCGTGGTCGATTGTCCCCTTCAGGAACCTTCAGGCGAATTTGGTCGCTACCACAGTTGCTGCAAAAATTCAATGTATTAGAACTTAAAATGGGTTGAGGAGCACAACATTTACTTTTTACTGAAACTGCCTGAGCCACATATGGTTTGCGACTCAGGCAGTTTTTCATTTTTGCTGATAAATCGGAGGGTTAATTTCCTCCAATCATTTTCTCTGGGATCACCACTTTATCAAACTCTTCCTCCGTCAGTAGGTCCAGCTTGACAGCCGCCTCTTTCAAGGTCGAATTATCGTTGTAAGCAGTCTTGGCAATTTTAGCAGCATTGTCATAACCAATGTGGGTATTTAAGGCCGTAACAAGCATCAGCGAATTGTTCAAGTTGGCCGTGATGCGGTCATGGTTTGGCTCAATGCCTACGGCACAGTTGTCATTGAAAGATTGACAAGCATCTCCAATGATGCGGGCTGACATCAATACGTTGTACACCATCACAGGCTTGAACACATTCAGCTGGAAATGGCTATGGCTACCCGCTACAGAAACGGCGGTATCATTTCCAATTACTTGGGCACATACCATGGTCATCGCTTCGGCCTGAGTAGGATTTACTTTCCCGGGCATAATGGAAGAACCCGGCTCATTTGCAGGAATGATGATTTCACCTATACCACAACGAGGACCTGAAGCAAGCAGGCGAATGTTGTTGGCGATGTTCATCAAGCTCACCGCCACGCGTTTTAGCGCGCCAGAAGCTTCAACCATCGCGTCGTGGGCAGAAAGGGCCTCAAATTTATTGGCAGCACTTACAAATGGATGACCGGTAAGCTCGGCAATTTTTGCAGCTACTTTATCAGCATAACCGGAAGGCGTATTGAGTCCCGTGCCTACGGCTGTACCGCCAAGGGCAAGCTCTGACAAGTGTGCCAGGCTGTTTTGCATCGTTTCGATACCATATTTCAGCTGCTGGGCATATCCGGAGAATTCCTGACCAAGGGTTAGCGGAGTAGCGTCCATGAGGTGAGTACGACCAATTTTGACCACAGATTCAAAGGCTTCAGCTTTTGCCGCCAGGGTATCGTGCAGTACTTTCACCTTAGGAATGGTCTCTTCCACGATCATTTTATAGGCCGCAATGTGCATAGCCGTTGGGAAGGTGTCGTTGGATGATTGTGATTTGTTCACGTCATCATTGGGGTGGACTGGAGACTTGCTGCCAATTTCTCCCCCCATCAACTCAATGGCGCGGTTTGCTACCACCTCATTCACATTCATGTTAGACTGGGTCCCGGAGCCCGTCTGCCACACCACCAGTGGAAATTGGTCATCATGCTTGCCTTCCAGGATTTCATCGCACACCTGGGCGATCATGTCGGCTTTTTCCTGAGAAAAACTATCGACCAGCGCGGCATTGGTTAGCGCAGCTGATTTTTTCAGGTAGGCAAACGCACGGATCACCTCGATGGGCATGGTATGTCCACCGATTTTAAAGTTTTGTAAAGAGCGTTGGGTTTGGGCACCCCAGTATTTTTCAGCGGGTACCTGAATTTCTCCCATTGTATCGCGTTCGATTCGGTAACTCATGAGAAATTGGTTAGTTGTTGGAGTTAGGCAAAAGGTGGTAGGTGGTATGGAGAGGCACAAATTGGATGAAACTCACCGCCACCTCCGAAAATTATCCCCTTTCTCAGATAATTCACAGTTATATCACAAAAAATACATATATGACTTTTGTCATGGCCTCGAGTTTCCACCTATTTGCGCTTACTCTCTCCTTTGAAATGGTCCTCTTTTGCCGCAAAAAGGATGTTAAACGTGGTCAAGCTACCGTACACACGGGTAATGTATTGCTGAATGTTCACCTTTTCTTCATCGCTCAGGTTAGAGCTTTTGTTGACGTTTTGCTCCAATACCCGAAGCCGATCCCTGACCATCACAATTTTGTGAAAAAACGTCTCGATGGGGATTTCCCGCGAGGGCTTGTCCGGATCCCCAGGTTGTAGGATTAACTTTCCTCCTTTCCATCGACTTCCCATGGGAACGGTCTCGGTTACACCCGCCCATTTTCTCAGCATGGAACCAATCACGGCTTCGATATCTCCCAGGCTTACCCGCTGTTCAGGGAGGGGGGCCAGTTCGATGAGTTCCAACCCATCAAAATCTTTTCCAATGGCCTTTTCTCCGTGGTGTTTAAACACGATGTGGTAGGAAGACTCCATGCTGTTGTCAAGGATGAGCCCTTCACCATAAGTAGGGTGCTTGACCCTGCTGCCGATAGAAATAGATGGTCGCTGCATATGTTGCTGTATTTATATTTTTTGTAGAGAATTATTGGGTGTTGTGCAATGAATGAAGGAGAAATATACGTTTTCCCCAACCAGACCTCCAATTTCTGTTAAAACTATGTCAAGTGTTTTACATTGAATTAACAGCTTTTTTGTTATTTGCACACTGGTAGTTAGATACTTTGGACGACACCCCACATAGACGCGGGACCGTAATGGTGATTATCCCCGCCTTCAATGAAGCCGATGCTATCTCCAATGTGATAGCGGACATTCCATCGGATTTGGTGGAGGAGGTAATCGTGGTAAGCAATGGTTCAACAGATGCAACTGAAGCTCGTGCTTCTCAAGCCGGAGCTACCGTTTTGAAGGAACCGCGAAAAGGCTACGGTCATGCCTGTCTCAAGGGAATGGCACATATCGCAGCCAAGCCAGCAGAAAAGCAGCCTGAAATTGTGGTATTCTTGGATGGAGATTATTCTGATCATCCTGAAGAAATGCCGACCCTAACAACCCCTATTTTCAATGGTAAATGGGACCTGGTCATTGGTTCACGTGCGTTGGGTCAACGGGAAAAAGGTGCCATGATGCCCCAACAGATTTTTGGAAACTGGCTGGCTACTACGTTAATTCGCCTTTTGTACCGGACGGAGTTTTCCGATTTGGGGCCCTTCCGAGCGGTTAAGTATGAAAAGTTGTTGGAATTGGACATGCAGGACAAAACGTTTGGATGGACAGTTGAGATGCAGGTAAAAGCAGCGAAATTGGGCTTCAAATGCGGAGAGGTGCCTGTTACCTACCGTCAACGAATAGGGGTTTCTAAAGTCACCGGCACGCTAACAGGCACTGTGATGGCCGGATATAAGATATTGTGGACGATTTTTAAGCTTCTGTAGCAAATGTTTACCCTGATTTTCGAATACGTTGTTGTTGGGTTGTACCTGCTGGCTTTAGTGGTAGTGGTGCTGTATAGCTTTGGTCAATTGCACCTGATCTATACTTTTTTGCACCATCGGTCAACCCGTCCGAAAAGGCCTCCTCTGCAAGGGGATGAGGACCTTCCTTTTGTTACCATTCAGTTGCCCATTTTCAATGAAATGTATGTGGTCGAAAGACTGCTAGAGGCAACCGCTGCCCAGGACTACCCCCTGGAAAGGTTTGAGATTCAACTGCTGGATGATTCTACCGATGAGACCGTAGACATTGCGGCTGAAAAAATTGCTGAGCTTCAGGCGCGGGGGGTACAGGTAACGCACGTCCGCCGACCTGATCGGGTGGGGTTCAAAGCCGGTGCACTGGCTTACGGCCTTGAGTTTGCCAAAGGAGAATTCGTGGCTATTTTTGATGCCGATTTCCTGCCGAACCCTGACTTCCTCCGAGGAACCTTGAGCTATTTTGACACTGATGAAGTAGGACTGGTTCAGGCCAGGTGGGAGCACATCAACCAGCATTACTCTCTCTTTACAGAGGTGCAGGCATTTCACCTGGATGCACATTTTACCCTGGAGCAGTATGGCCGTTACCGCGGAGGCTATTGCATGAACTTCAATGGTACTGCCGGTGTATGGCGGAAAAGCTGCATTGAGGATGCTGGTGGGTGGGAAGCAGACACCCTGACAGAGGACCTCGACCTGAGCTATCGTGCCCAGCTTAAAGGGTGGCGGTTTGTATATGTAGATGAAGTAGGTGCTCCTGCGGAGCTTCCTGCTGAATTAAGTGCCATTAAAAGCCAGCAATACCGCTGGATGAAAGGTGGCGCAGAAGTAGCTGCCAAAATGCTGGGACAAGTCTGGCGTTCGCCTATCTCATTTGCCAAAAAAATTCATGCCTCCCTTCACCTGTTGAGCAGCTCCATCTTTATTATGGTACTGCTACTTGGGGCCATGAGTGTTCCCCTACTCTATATCAAGCACGCCATCATGGATGGCAAGATGGGCATTCTCGTATACCCTATTTCTCTTTTGATCAGCAGTTTCTTTATTCTGATCGGGTTTTACGTCGTGACGATGTGGCATCGAGAAAAAGATTTTACATCCATGTTGAAGCGATTGGTATTTTATTATGTACCCTTCCTGTCTTTCTCGATGGGCCTTTCCCTTCATAATAGCATCGCTGTGATTGAGGGCTACATGGGTAAGAAGACCCCTTTTATTCGTACGCCTAAGTTCAACATTACCAAGCGCTCTGATAGCTGGAACAAGGCCAAGTACCAAAAACGGAAACTAGGACGAGGCGTATATGGCGAAATATTCCTGTTTTTCTACTTCTGCTTCGGTATCGGCATGTCTTTTTATTTCGATGACATGGCCATTACGCCTTTCTTCCTCATGCAGGCCTTTGGGTTCGGTTCTGTTGGGTTAATGAGCATCAAGCACAGCCTCGGAATCGAGTTGCCGTTGTTGCGTAGGCGACGACTTGCGACGATGAATTGATAGGTTTCTCCCTGTCTTAAAAATTACCATGGATCAACTTAAAACAGTTGGTCCATCTTTTCTTTTATCCTAAGCGGTGTTAGAATAATATTTTCATCCAGTGCCACTTTTAGGCGGGTAATGGTCTTCAAGGTAAGATTTTGAAAGCCCGATAG
>JBCDIQ010000107.1:0-14983 GCA_039024295.1 Bacteroidota bacterium
GGATTACCTAGACTTTCTTTTATCTAGGTATCCTAAAAAATCTAATTTTGAATCCTCTCCAGAGAAAAAGTCAAATTTTGGTAGTGCCAAGGGACAAATTATTATGAGTGATGATTTCGATGAGCCTTTGGAAGATTTTAAGGAATACTCTTAATGAGATATTTGATTGATACACACGTATTTATATGGTATGCCATAGGTGACGCCAGAATCAGTCAAAAAGCCATTGGGATAATTGATAGCGAAGAGAAAAAGTATATTAGTATAGCCAGTTTATGGGAAATGGCAATAAAGGTAAACATAGGGAAACTACATTTTTCATCTTCCTTTGAGGAAGTAATTGATAGACAACTAGAAATAAACAAATACAAAATTTTACCTATAACCAAAAAACACTTAACCAAGCTTAGTGGGCTAGGGTTGCACCATAAAGATCCCTTTGACAGGTTAATTATCTGCCAATCTTTGGCCGAAGGTATACCAATAGTCACGGTAGATTCAAGTTTCAGTATGTATGAAGGGGTTCACCTTTTATGGTAGAGGGTACACATTCAACGACTTCAGCATCTTAGTTTAGCTACAAGAACCTAAAAACCAAGTCCTTCAAATAAAGGGCTGATCCAAGTTTCGTCTAAAGAATTTAAGTAATTTTGGGGAGGTCAATAGGCATAGATAAATGAAAGAAAAGAAGACTAATTGAATCCCGTATACACATGACCTTAGACAAGTTCAAATCCCAGCTTTTTCTTTTTGCTCAATTCATCCTAGTTTGGATCATCGCAACTTTTTTCTTCTCCTTCCTTCGAAATTATGGCGTAGAAGAACGTTTTAATCAAAGCCCTGTCCGCGACCTCGACCCATCACAAGGATTGTCAGTTAATTTTGTGGTAGGAATTGTAGCTGGGATTACCTACGGTATCTTGGAACTCCTGTTTGATCGGCCTTATTTTCAGAAGAACTCCTATGGCCGCATCATCTTGGGAAAAATCCTTTTATCGCTTATCTCGGTGAAGGTCATCATGGCCATCGCCCTTACCCTTATTGGCACATTTAAAGGTGTATATTTAACGCATGAAGCGTACGTCGAAACCTTAACAAGTAAGACCTATTGGGTTTTGGCAGTGTATTTCATATTTATCGCTGGCTTGATCTCCTTCGTCAGAATGGTGAGCAACAAGTTTGGCCCGGGCATCCTATGGAAGATGTTCATCGGGAAATACCGAAACCCCCGGGAGGAACAACGTATCTTCATGTTCCTCGATTTAAAATCCTCTACAACCATTGCAGAAAAGCTGGGGCACGTAAAATTCAGCAACCTGATCCAGGATTGTTTCGCAGATTTAACTCCTGTCATCATCGACCATAAAGTGGAGGTGTACCAGTACGTTGGGGATGAGGCGGTGTTATGCTGGCCGGTGGAGGCAGGGATGGAAAACAATAATTGCATCCATTGTTTCTTTGATTACAAAAAGGAATTGGCCTCAAAGGCAGCGTATTACCAGAGAGAATACGGGCTAACCCCCTTTTTCAAAGCTGGTGTGCACATGGGAAAAGTGATTGTGGCGGAGGTTGGGCTGATCAAAAGAGAAATAGCCTATCATGGAGATGTGCTCAATACAGCTGCCCGTATCCAAAGCCGATGCAACCACTTCAACCAGCCCCTTATTGTCTCTGAAACCTTGTTCAAACAACTACGACCTGATCCTGATATTACCAGTCAGGAATTAGGAGAAGAATTGCTCCGAGGCAAGGAAAAAGGGGTAAATATTTATGGAATATCCAAGGTTTAGCCATGAATGGGGTGCGCCATTTATTGAACTTGAAAAGTTGACACACCCTCTGAGGCACCCTCATTATTTACCGTATTTCTCTTGCCATTCTTTGACTATCGGGGGCAGTTCTTCTCCCTCGGCCACAAAAATCAGCGAAGCAGAGTTCATGCAGTAGCGCAGTCCTGTTGGCTTAGGACCATCGTTAAACACATGGCCCAGATGGGAACCACTTCCGCTATCAACTACTTCTGTACGAACCATTCCGAGGCTTCTGTCGACAATTTCAATCACCGCATTTTCCTCAATTGGCTGATAAAAGCTAGGCCATCCGGTGCCTGATTTATATTTATGCTCGGAGCTAAACAAGGGCTGACCTGTGGCCGCTGAGTAGTAAATACCCTTTTTCTTATTGTCCCAGTATGCACCGGAAAAAGCATATTCTGTTCCTTGTTCACGAAGGATGTAGAATTGCTCTTTTGTAAGCATCTCTTTCCACTCCTCTTCTGTCTTTTGAATAGGGTATGAGTTGCTGCTTTCTTCGTTTGAGGGGGCAGTTGTCTGGCACGCTCCCGTGAGACAGGCAAGGCTAAGAATTAAGATCAGCGAAAACTTCATGGTTTTTTTCTTTCGGTAAACGAGAGGTCAATCCAATTGTTTCACAAAATGCCGAATTAATTTAATTGCTGTATAATAGGGTCTTTCAAAATGTCGCTTTCGCGACATATAATACTTTGAAACGCCTTGTTTTGAGGTCGCCAATTGCTTGAAAAATGTAATTTCAGGTAAAAATTAACCTGTCAGGTCCTTGTTTCCCACAATTGGAAGTCTCTATCCTTCGCTTTTTATTGATTAATCACCAGATACAAGCCCCCACAAATTCCTGCACCCAATATGAGCGACCACGATATCCAATCTTTGAATTCATTTTTCTTATGCATCAAAAATAACAGGTGTAGCATCACGTGCACAATGAAGAAAATACTACAACCAGTCCTGAACGATTCATTCAGGATGATAGAAGGGGAAAGCGGAAGGTAAAAGAGCGGAATGTGAAGGAAAATAAACGTAATCATTCCTGCTCGATCATTCATCAAGCTAATCCCAGGAAATATCCTCCACTCGTGGCACCTCATGGCATCCATTTCGTGCATTAGAATGAAGGTTAATCCAAGGGTGAAAACATCTATGCTCATATTTATTACTCTTTTGAGCAAAGAGGCACATAGTTCTTGGAAGATGCTAGACGCTTCCGTTTAATGAAGGGAATCCTTCTTTGGGTTAGGGTTTACTTAAAGAATTAGGGATACTTCCTCCGGTAAGGTAGGACAATGGGAAAACGGCGGCTGTACCGCACTTCCCAACTCCAACACATCCAAATAATAGCAAAAAGCATGTTGTTATGAATTGTCTGTATATATGCAGTAGTTTTTCCACAAATGTGGAGCAACTACGCATCAGCTAGAAGGTATTTCCGACCAGCTATGGAATGCACAGGATGAGCTTTAGGAAATAGGGAATGGAGGACAACTGTTATTTCATTTTTATTAAAACTTCCTCAATAGCCATAACCAATTGACTGTGAGAGTCAGTAAAAGGTTTTCTGATGTGATTAAATCTCTCCTCATTCCAGTTATTTTTTTCCTGAAGACTTGGTAGATCATCTAATCCATTCAGGTAATAGTCCATTACAGGTTGTAGTACCGTTAATCCCTCGGAGTATTCCCAGTAGAGTTGCCTTAGTAAAAGCAAGTGATCTACTTCACTTTCAGAAGGAGCAGACTTAAGGTTATTCAGTATGTTAAGTGTCCTATTTTTCATAGATCATAACGTTCAAGCTATTCTCTGTACTAACTCAAGAGATTTTGAGGAAAAAGCAAATGTTGGACAGCATGCCCCTTTTTCTCGCTTATGCCCAGCAAAAATTAAACACCCATTTGAAACTTCCTCCCGGGTGCAACCTGCTACCTGTTCTTTAGCATAAATAGCAGTTTGTCAATCTTGGTTAATCGCTGGTTTAATTTTTTGACAGTATTCTCATTGTCAATCAGGCTCCTGTTCGGATGGGCTACCCTTTTCCTGATTTCGTTGATGCTATTAAAATGAGTCCATTTCCTTCTTGAAAGGCCGAATTCATTGTATAAGCCCTTCTCGGTGATGATGTTGAGCAAATCAACAAAATAGAAGTGCTCGGTAAATTTATTTTCCAGGTCTAGGGAAATCAGCTGCTCATAAGTTGCTAGCATCAGTCGATACTTACAGTCTTCCCTTGAATCATCGACTTTCGATTTAGCCCAGGCAATGGTTTCCGCTTCGGATAAGCAATAATATAGGAATTCCTCCAGGCTTCGTTCAAGTTCGCAGATGAGGCTGAACAGCAACACTTGCACCTGACGGCAGTTTAAATTCCCAATGGTGATCAGCCCCTTCACCTCATTCTTGAACGTCAAGAAGAAAAAATTCCGATTGGTTCGGTCAAATAGGTCAATGACCTCTCTGATATTCGAATCTAATTGCAGGGTATCTTCATATGTGATGGGAAGCACTTCCGTTTGCGAATACTCATTGGGAACGCGCGTTTTGACATAGGAGACGGTCTTTCCATTTTTCCCAACAATCGGCAAAACATCAAACCGGTTTTCCCGCATAACCTTAAGGTGAGATTTTGTTTCCACTTCTTCATCTGTGGTGAAAGCCCATCTTTGGTGGCTCAACCCCACTGATGCTGCGGTAATGGTTAACCTGCCTTCATCCTGGAAAAAAATCTCTTCTATCATCTTTGTGTATGCTTTTTGCAGATAGGTCAGCTATGGGCAATTCAGTCCCCAGGAAGCAAATGCTTAAACTGAAATCCCATATGCTTTTTCCCATCAATGGTGCCCATCGAAGTAGGTGAATAATTGATAGGCAAACAACCCTATGCCTGCCAGGACGAGGTACCAGTTCACCGCTTTGTAAAAAGCGGGAAACTGACGGTGCTTCCGGGAAAGCGTGATGATGAAAACAATGGGAATTAACGCCAACACTTGTCCTACTTCTACGCCCAGGTTGAAACACAGGATTTTTGCCAGGAACTGTTCTTCTCCCATATCAAAGGATTGCAACCGCGTAGAAAGCCCAAAACCGTGAATCAACCCAAATATGCCCACCATCAGCAGTAAATTGGGCGATTTTACCTTTAGGGTATCAAATCCGCCCAGGTTCTCAAACCCCTTGTACAGCACACTCAGGGCGATCACTGCATCTACCAGGTGTTCATTTGCCGTAACTCCAGCATAGGTTGCACCAATCAAAGTAATGCAATGTCCTATCGTGAACACGGTGATGAACTTCAAGATGTCCTTGAAACTGTTCAGGTAGAAGACGACCCCTGCTAAAAACAGCAGGTGGTCATACCCGGTGAGCATATGGGTAGTACCTACCTGGAGATAAGCCCATAAACCCCCACTCCGCAGGAGCTCCTGATCGGCATTTGTAACACCGTGGGCAAACCCCACAAGTGGGACGAACAGGAGTAAAAGAGGAAATACTTGCCTCAACTTGGGATGCCTCACTAGCTCCTGTTTCTAAAGATTAGAAATAATACCCCAACGATGAGTAAGCTACCCAGTATAAACCCCCAGGTAGGAATGCCGCCCTCGTGCTCATGATCATCATGGGTGTGGGTATCGCTACCATGTTGATGGCTGACCTCAAAAGTCAAGGTCGCCCATTTGGACTGGTGGGTTAATGCCTCGTCATCTTCTACCGCAACCATATGAATGGTTCGCAGGTAGTAGATGCCATCATGTGGTAGATCCACTGTGACGATTCCTTTATCATTGGTTCGCAGCTGTTGACCAGTGGTATGCGTATGTGTTTCTTCTTCCCGTGATTTGTGGGCATGTGCGTGTTGCCCATCATCGTGTGCATGCTCATGGGAATGGGCTTCTCCATCATGCTCATGGGTGTGGCTGTGAGTTTCTCCCGCTTGTGAGTTGTGGGCATGTGCATGTTCTTTATCGTCATGTGCATGCTCATGGGAATGGGTTTCTCCATCGTGCTCATGGGTGTGGCTGTGGGTATTTTCTCCCTGTGAGTTGTGGGCATGGGCATGTTGTCCATCATCGTGCGCATGCTCATGGGAATGGGTTTCTCCATCGTGCTCATGTGTGTGGCTGTGGGTATTTTCTCCCTGTGAGTTGTGGGTATGGGAATGGTCCCCATCATCATGTGCATGCTCGTGAGAATGGGTTTCTCCATCGTGCTCATGCGTGTGGCTGTGGGTATCTTCTACCTGTGAGTTTTGGTCATGTGCATGTTCCCCATCGTCATGTGCATGCTCGTGGGAATGGGTTTCTCCATCGTGCTCATGCGTGTGGCTGTGGGTCTGCTGAATGTGGTTCGCATACACCAGCTGGTTCGGAAGGGGCTTACCGTCTAACAATAACTGCACTTCCAGCTTTTCACCACTGTAGGTTGTATAAGGATTGGCTTGTGGCACAAACTCTATGGGGTAGCCCAGTATTGTACTCCAGTCGTCGGTTTTGACATCTCCTACCTGATAAATGGCTTTTACATGTTTCTGGTAACTCTCTACAGCATTTTGATCCAATAGCTTATTGCTGGTACGGTATTCGAGCATATCCAACACTCCATCATGTTCCAGGTAGCGGTTAAATTTTTCGGCAGTAAGTTCTATGTTTCTGGCCTTGGTAGAGACGCCAGCTACGTAGGTACCCGCTTTTCCCGCGGTAAAGGTTAACTGGGTGATGGTGCTGTCCTGGTCTTGCCATTGGTTGGGATTAATGGCTACCCTCTCTCCGTGAGTAATAACGGAAGCGTCCAGCATACGATCCCGTGTAATGAGGTTCTCACTATTTTCAAAAGTCCCGTTATACAGGCTTAAGGTCGCTTCTTGATCGGGCTGTAGGAAGTAGGTTTCCATTTTTATGTACAGGTCGTGGCCGGATAACAGCACCAGTGCCACTAGGAGGTACAGGGAACTGAAAATCCTTCCTTTGAGCTTCTTGACAAAAACGCTTGGGTTCATAGGTGTCTGGTGTTTTGGTTGGTTTATGGTTTGGTAAATTGTCTAATGGCCTATTTACACAGCATGACCAGCTTATGGTGGTCATACTGTGCAAGTTCGGTTTTAAGACATTTTTCCTTTCTAGTTGATTTTCAGAATCACGGCTTGGTACGGTAAAAGACTCACCTTACTATTTTCGACTCCTAACCCCTCATAATTGTTAATGGTTGCCTTCCCAAAATCGCCAAAGCCTGGGAGATCAATCAAGGAAGTCTCTTGTGAAAAATTCAACAGGACCAGCATCTTATCCTCCCCTAAGGTTCTGGTAAATGCATAGACGGTGGGGTGTTCTTCCTGCAAGATTTCATAATCGCCATACAACAAGTTGGAATTGCAGTTAAAGGCCACAGGCTAATGTGAAAATGCAATATGCACCTGTATTCCAAGGATTAATATTTGCCACCTGTTCCCGGGAAGCAGACCAAGTGCTAAGTTGGTACCTCAAGGATTAAAGTCCCTAAGGTTTATCAGCGAAATCCCTATTCGCTTCCCTGCTGTAAAAAGGAAATTGCAGCTTCCATTACAGCATCCTTTTGACGCTGGATATCTTTCCGGGTATTCAGCACACGTACATCTGGGGGGATTCCTTTTCCCTCATAGTTGACCATCTTCTGGGAGAAAAACTGCTGATGAGAAAGGCTGACTTCCCAATTATTGGGCAACTTAAATTCGTACATATCAGAGAAAATGCCTTCTGTGGTATCTCCCACAATCGTCACATGGGGCAGGTCCAGCATTAACAACAGGAACACCTCTGCGGCACTTGCGGTAAAGTCGCTTGTCAGAATGACAATGGGTTGAACATACTGGTTTTTCCCGCGAGCCTTTACCTGTTTGAACTTCATGGGAGTATAGGTATCCTTTCCCTTTTGCCTTGTCCTCACGAAATGCCCAACCTCCGTTCCTTTGAGGATGAGCCTACTTGCCAGCACGTAGGAGATATGGTCCCATCCTCCACCATTGAATAGCAAATCAATGATGACTGCTTCTTTGTCCTGGAAGGCACCTATGGCTTGATCAAGAGACCGCGCAAATTTGCCGTAGGTGTTTTTTTCGGTCATTTCATCCAATCGAAGGTAACCGAAAGCATCAGATACCCGGTATTGAAAGTTGGTCTCTTCGTCCAGCTCAATACGGACAGGTGCTGAAAAGCCATGAGCGGCTAAGGTCTTATCAAGTACCGCTGCGAATTTCATTCGGTCTTGAGCAGTTGGAAATTCCCCTTCAAACTGAAAATCATAGGGAGGGCCACATTCGATTTCGGAATTGAAGCCCGGATCTATCGTTACATGGCCATCGTTTAGTTCCTGTACCATCCTGCAGCACACCTCAAATAACTCTTCATTTGTGGTGCTGGAGTCAATCAGGGGTCGATACGCCTGGTATACCTGCTGCCAATCCACTCCTTTTTCGGAGAAGTTGGCATATCGTTCAGAAAACGTGTCCCACAGTTTCTCAAAATTCCGGATGGGGGCTTGAATCTCTGTTTCCTGAGCCTGGATGGTTCCTGTGAAAGAAAGCAGAATGAGGAGGAGGTATTTCATTTTTTCGCTGCCGATTGGGAGTCCACGTACTCGTTTTCTTCCTTATTCAGGTTGGTTACCTTTCTGTTTGTCGCAGAATCCACTCCATGAGTTCATCCTTATCAATCGCATCCCAAGTAGCTTGGGCATTCTTTTTGGGAGAGGGATTGTCTTCAGGCTGGATAACAATTAATTCCGTGTTGTCATTTCCTGCAAGCGATAGTTCAGCTAGAAATCCCACGATATCCGTTGCATTGTTTTCATATAAGGTGCGGTGGTACTTTTTAAGTCGGTATTTTATGGCAGGTTCTGTGTAGGCCCTCACTGCATAGTTTTTGTAGGTGTCAATATTCCTGTTGGTGGGATCGAAGTAGCTGTAGGAGGAGAATTCGTGGTACTTTTCAGGCGTAGTGCGGGGCGTACCCCCCAAGTGGGTTTCCAGCATATAATTCATGAACCTCGGTTCCCACAGGTCAATTCGGTTGAGTCGGATATCGCGTTCATGTTGGCGCCATTTCCTCGTCCAGTCCAAGGTGAAATTGCAGATGACAATTCCTGCTATATTCGGGGTAAATGCGTGATCCCCTGCTCTCACGTATTCGATATATTTCATTGCCCGGTGGCCCACCAAACTTGCCCCCAGGAAGAAAACATGTTCGTTGGATAAGTTGTGCTTCGAAAAGGCTTCCTGAACTTGAGCATGGGTGGAGGCCAAAGAGGCTTCGGTAAAATAGAAATCAAAAGGAACTTCCGTTGAGACGGACAACACAGCAAAGCCTGCTTCAGCAGCTTGAGGATATAACTGCTGAGCGTTTCGGTTCTTCTTGTCATATCCTGAATCCTCCAGGAAAATAAGTACGCCTTTGATGGGCTGCTCATTTGGCAGCATCAGGGTATACCCGCGTTGAATGAAAGCTAAAAAGTCGTCATCTCCGGTCCCGATTCGCAGGCTGTCATTTTTTGCTGGCTCGTACTGCTCAAGTATGCGTTGTGGGAAAGCCTGTTCCCCGCACATCATCAGGGTGAGGAAAAGCAGGAGATGGACGGGGAGTTTCATTGTCGTTTCATTTTCAGGTACCTGGAAGCTTTTTGTGAAGGTTACTTACATTGTTTTAACGACCAAGTGCAAGCATATCTGTAAATTAAGTAAGTACCCAAATGAAATCGGGATATTTTTTTAGTATTCTAGATCAAAATTAGGAAGATACCAATAGCAGTGAAAAGGTTGGGATTCGATACTTTTCCAATCGATGAAAAGTATCCAAAAATCTCCCCCAAATTAAGCTGCCTCCCACATTCCAACGCCTCCCCCGCAATTTGGGGGGCCAGCCCGCATATATTTCGGCAAAAATCTTTTTTTAGCTGCTACAGCCCAAAGCAGATAAGCCCCTACCAGCTTTTTATGGACTAGCACCTATCCATCCAAAGGCACATACCTCTCTTTTATGACGTTAAAATGATGGATTTGATGGGCTGTTATGGTGAGCCCAATTGCAGAAAGGGGCATTTCGTATTCGAAAAATTTACAGCTGGTTTCCAGGATCTTTTCATTGAAAGATTCAAACATCATGAGGGTGGACTGGCGCACGATTCGTAGCTCATTTACCAATTGCTCGATGGGCAGTTCGTCTGCATTGGAATTCTGGCCCATTATTTCTTGATCATGGGCGACCGGAATGGTCCCTTCTCCACGCGCAAAGATGATGGCCCTGAAACCCCAAATTCGCTCCCAATCAATGAGGTGCTGCAAGATGGTAGGCACCGTCCATTTGCCTTCCTCATACGTTTTTAATCCAATCCTTTTTAACTGGTCAATATCCAGGTCGTCAATTGCTTGTAGGCTCAGGGCAAGCGCTTCTTTGAGTTCCAATCCCTCATTTAGCTGGTACACATAGGCTAAAAATGTGGGGTCTTGTTTCGTTTCGGGGGTTGACATATACTCAGTATTGCGTTGGCATCCTTATTATCCATCTCCAATCGCCGATATTTGAAGTTTTGATCATAGAACCTTGTAGCTTAACAGCCTTTGGCATTAAGAGTAAGGTGCCTTAGAGTCTCAACTGATGGAGTCTCTGCCTTCATCTGTTGAGTTCCGTGTCTTTTCGATAAAATCCTGTTCGGATTTTCTATGGGAATCCCTTATTCTTTCCTCCTCGTCATCTATTGATTCCCCAATGGATATTGTATCATGAGGAATCCCGCTGTTTATTTCTTCAATGTAATTCCCCGCAATACCTTCTGTTGCGCCAAGTAACATCCCAAATAGCATTAATAATTCTCCAAATGTCCAACTAAAACGCCAAGATTTTCGCTCATACTCATTTACAATCAGGTATTTGGCAATGTTTTCTAGTTGCGGCCACTTGGATACCCGCAGCTCTCCAATCTTCTTCCCACTGGTAAAAGGGATTTTCCCTTTCTCTATGAATTCTATGGCTTTAACGGGTTGATGAGATCTTTTTACCAGAATTGCATACACCAGTTTTTCCTGCTTGATTTGCTTTTGTTCACCATCCACAAATTGGAATGTGACTTCTTTTTGTTGAAATCCGATTTCGGCTATTGCCGAATTGGCTTTCTTATAGTTTTGATACCCTATGAGGGCCATGAACCCGCCAATCAGCATGACAAGAAAGTTCCATGCCCAAGATAGCTCACTGTATCCTGCATACATAGCCCCCAAGCCAATTAAGGTCATAGCTAAAAATCCCCATTTTCCCGTGTTGTTATCTTTCCTTGAAAATTTCATTAACCACTATGGTTTATCCCTTATTAGGGCACTCCCGTAATATTGAGGATTTATTTCAATTATACCTCATAGCTCCCCAATATTTGTTATTCTCATCAAAGGTAAAGTTCGCTTAACCAATCTGTAGCGTTGTCAAACTGTTTGTCTAAACGACACAGCCCGCATTTTTACCTCAACTCAAATCTGTGCAAGACCTTCACCCTTTCCCTGCGTTGGTACCAATCATTGTAGACCAGCTCCAATGTATCCACTGTTAAGGTGCCAAAATGGAAGTCTCTGTAGGTATCCACTATTTCCAGAAATTGCTCTTTGTTCGCTAAGGTCTCTTTTAACCTAAAAATGGTCGAATGAGCAGTTTGGGTAGGGTATCGTTTGTCCAATGTTTGTTCCAGGTTAGTCGCGCTAAAATTGGCCCTTAAGTTATCCCGAATCCGGTCGAGGGTATCATGGGTGAAAAATCCTTGCACCATCAAACAGGAAGGGGAGGCGGTCAGTCCCCTGAACTCAATATCAAACCTTCCCACACCCTGTATGCTTTTCTGGATCGTGTCCACATATTCCTCAACCTTTATCTGACCCAGGGTAAACCCCTCATAACAGGAGATGATCGACATGACGGTCACATGCAAATCAGCATCTCGGTAATAGTATTGCTGGGGTTCTACTGCCCTGATCTTCGACAGCACCTGTTGAACACGATGTGTTGTGGCCTTATCCGGTCGCACCAAAAGCGTAAGGCCGAATCTCGTATCGTGCTCCGAATCAATTAGCTTGTCAACCTGATAAGCGTCTGCCTGGATCTTTTGAATCGAATCGCGGTACAATTGGTCATAATGTACTTTCAGGTTCATGGGGTTGGGGGAGGATTGAGTGCTTAGATGTGGTCTAAGTTTCTTGTACGTTACGCTGCGGACCGAAAGTCCCTACGTAAGTCAAGAACTTTGTTGTGTGCTGGCTCCTTTTTTTATAAATATCTCATCAAACAATCCAACTGTCATCATCATGATTTCATGAATTTCATCATATCTATCGACAATCACATCTTCCTTGGTATAGTTATTTTTGGGAATCTCTCCGCAACATAGGCAAGGGTATCTCGAAAGTTGGTTGTGCCCTGAGGTAATTAATGAAAAGAAAAATAAACTCAAATGAATTTTCATTATTTTGAGACTCATTGGTATGAACTCTTTCAGAATGCCTTCCATTGTTGTGGGAAATATTTCATTATTTATAAATTCCTTTAATTCTATTAATTCGGAGCCAGTTTTTGATTCTATCTGATTGATTATGCTCATGAACAATTCAGGAAAATCTTTTCTAAAATCTTCAAAGTTTATTTTTATTCCTGTATCAATTTCATTGATTTGAGATTTGATGGTATCAAGGGCTTCACTTGAAATCCAAAGAAAGTCCTCAGGATTTAACTTAGTCATTGAGTGAGATGCTTCTCTAAACTTTTCATTGTATCCAGTTAAATCTATTTCCTGATCATTTATCTGGAATTTGAATAGATCTGGAAAAATTTTTTCTATTGAAGCAGCATTATCAAATTTTTCCAGTTGAATTTCCATTTGCTTTTCAAAGACCCGTTTTGGATTATGAGAGATCTTTTTAACTCCATCTGGCTGTATTGCTTTAGTTATCAATCCATATGATTTTGTAAGTTTTTCAACTCCTTGTTGAAGTAGGAAAATTGCATTTCCATACTCTTGATTTTCGTGAAGAATTTTTGATGTGGTCTGGCCCCCTATTAATCGGACAATCTTACAGATGTGTTTAGTAATGGAATTAAAAGTAAGTAAATTTGTTGTGAGCCGAAAGTGGCCGAAGGCGATCATTCAGCCGAAGGTTGCTGGAGTAGCGCAGGCCTGCCTACCCATTTTGTGTTTTTCAGGGATGTGAGCCGAAAGCAGCCTCAGGCTCACATTATCCGAAAGTTTGACTAATGTAACATTTTGTCTTTCTATTTTCAGGGAAAATTTTACTTTCCGTTTTTCTGGGCATATGACTTTTCGATCAATGAGATTTTCTTGCCATAGTTTCCAAAAGGTGATCGGGGGTAATTTCAGGGTGGAACCATGTATTCTTTTGTAGTTGTAAAAGGGAAAAAAGGTGGTGAGTTCGGCTTTGAGTTGGTCCAACTCAAAGAAGGTATTTCGGTTGAGGTCATTGCTTAGGATGGCATGAAACGATTCGATATGCCCGTTTTCCTGTGGGGTGTAAGGGTGGGTAAAGGTTTGCATAAGGTAGTTGTCTTTGAAAAATTGTCTCAACTTATTGGCACAAAACTGAGGGCCGTTGTCACTTCTGATCTCGATATGGGTTTCCCATCCGAAGGCATGGTGCGGCTCAAAGTGTTGCTGGATGACTTCTTTCCAGGCTTGCTCGACATGTTGCTGCCTCATATGCAGCCCTACTTGCCAGTTGAGTACCACTCGGGTGAACACATCTATGATGCTTAGGATATAGCCATAGCGTCTGCTGCCGTTGAGCCAAACCATCTTAATATCCATTTCCAGCAATCTGAGCGGTTCTTCCGGGCAGACAATCCGATATTTCACATAGTCTTTGGCTAGGCCTTTTCTGGATTTAGGCCTCAATAGACGCGCCTGTTTCATCAGCCGGTACACCTTCTTGTGATTGATCAGGTAGCCTTTCAGGGTGAGGTCTCCCCACATCTTGCGATAGCCATAATCTATCCGGGGGTTTTGGAGTATCTCCCGAATAGTGGCTACCACTTCTCGATTAGCCACCCGGATATACCTCCCTTCAACTAGCCGAAGGGTATAGGTGCTCTTTTTACGGCCGGGCTTGCCACCAGTTGGCTCGTAATAAAACTGATGCTTGGTCAGTCCGCATACCCGTAATACTTCATCTCGCTTTAATCCCTGGTGCAGGTAACGGCGGACTAACTCTTTTTTCTCGCCCAGGGATACTTCTTTTTTAGCAGCTCATCTCTTAAGGCTAGCTCCACTTCCTTGTTCGCCAGCAACTCTTTCAATAGAGACACCTCGTCTTCTAACTCTCGTATCCTTCGACGATCTGCTCGCTGACGGGCATGATCATCCAGACCGACTTCCCCAGAGGCTTCATAACGTTTGCGCCAGCTATAATAAGTCGAAGGATAAACTCCGTGCTTGCGTAAAGTTTCTTGGATACCCAACTCCTGGGCTTCTTGCAGAATCGCAAGTTTCTCTGACTTGCTCCATCTTCGTTTGGTGGACATAACTTAAATTACAGTTTTTTATCTGTAATTCAGTCCGGGTATTTAGGGGGCTAGAACACTGACCTCTCCAAAACATTATTAAAATACTGTCTATTACTTCACTCTTAGGCAATGGATGAATTGAGATACATTTTTTAAAAAATGTAAATGCAAACTTTTCCAGAAATTCTATTTCGTCAGAAGTCCATTCTTCTCTATCAAATGGTTTTAATCTTTTTAATGAAATTTCTGTTGAGTGAGAAGGAAAATCAAAGTTCACAATCAGCTCAATATATCGTGGGAGAAAATGTTTCAATTCGTTGATTGGTGTTTTTGCCGTTGCAGCACCATCATTATATTCCATCAATAGGCTTTTAGGAATTTCCTTAACAGGAAGACTAGCAAGTACACCTTCATCTTTCTTATCCATACAGCAATCTGTACAAATATCCAATGGACTTTGTGCCTGGTAATTTTCAAATAAGCTGTACGCTTCTTTAATTATTTCTTCCATTTGCTAATTCCTAACTGACCTTTCGCTCACGATTTTTTAGGAAATTTTGTGAGAAATTATTAGCGGAATTAGCTTTCGAATATGAAACGTCGCGACGCATTTGATTTATATACCGATTACCTACTAGCTGGCTTTGGTCAGGCCACTGCCAC
>JBCDIQ010000108.1:0-14951 GCA_039024295.1 Bacteroidota bacterium
ACCAACCGAAAAAACCCATAAGTACATCGTTTTGTGGCACTTCGTCAATGGTTTAATATAACCATCAAAACATATTTGCGCAACGTTCTTAAGAAAAGGGAGGAACTTGTTCGAGTTTATTTCGCTCCACTACCTTTTGGTAGTATTGTTCGTAATGAGGGATAATATGGTTACGATCAAAAGTTTGAGCATGAGCAACAGCGGCCTCTGAGAATGACTTCCAACGCTCCTCATTTGTGAGCAACTGGAGGGATTTTTCTGCCATGGCATGAATGTCTCCGATGGGAGCAGTGTATCCATTTACGCCATCCACGACGACCTCTGGGAGGCCACCTGCGTTTGAAGCAATTACGGGTACTCCACAGGCCATGGCTTCCAATGCCGAAAGGCCAAAGCTTTCATTTTCTGAGGGAATCATGAATAAGTCGCCAATGGAATATATCTCTTCAACCGCACTTTGGTTTCCCAGAAAGATGATGTCATCACACAATTTGAGTTCACGACACATCTCCTCAGCAGGCCCACGCTCAGGACCGTCTCCCACCATCAAGAGTTTGGCCTTTACCTTTTCACGAACAATGGCAAAGCTCCTCAGCACATCTCCTATCCGCTTTACTTTCCGGAAATTAGAGGTGTGGATCAATAGCTTTTCTCCCTGGTTGGCGATCATCTGCCGAAAATGGTCTTTGTTGTGCCGTTGGAAGCGCTCCAGGTCCACAAAATTGGGGATCACTTGAATGTCATTGGTCACCTCGAAATATTCTTGTGTGGCTTCCTTGAGAAACTGTGAGACTGCTGTAACCCCATCGCTTTGGTCAATAGAAAATTTTACTACCGGAGTATAGCTTTTGTCTTTTCCAACCAGGGTAATGTCCGTGCCATGCAAAGTGGTGATCACGGGGATTTCTACCCCAAATCCTTTGAGGATATTTTTCGCCAAAAAGGCGACCGACGCATGTGGGATTGCATAGTGGACATGAAACACATCCAACTCATTGAACCTGGCAACCTCTACCATCGTGCTTGCGAGGGCAGATTCGTATGGGCTAAACTCAAATAGGGGATAATTGGGCGTTCTTACCTGGTGGTAAAAAATATTCTCGGAGAATACATCCAGCCTGATGGGCCTGTTGTAGGTGATAAAATGGATTTTATGACCGCGCTGGCCAAGGGCCTTTCCCAGTTCCGTAGCGACTACCCCACTGCCGCCGTAGGTTGGGTAACATACAATGCCAATATTCATGGGAGGCAACTTACAATTTTCCTCTCATATACTGCCAAGGCTGGATAAATGTTCATACAAAGTTTTTCCAGGTAAAATCCCGTAAGAATCGTACCCTGCCTACGTGCCAGATCTTCGATTTTTTTCAGCCTTGATTTTTTTCAATGCTTCCATGTACCACAAGACAATGGACAGTGAAGATAATCCTATAACTCCGATGGGCAAGTATTCCTCCCCAATAGTAAAATTGTGTATGGCAAATCCTAGTAATAACAAGGCCAGACCGGCACTTCCAATCGTCCCGATAATATGGGCTTTTTCACGCCTGTCCAGGTCTTCGGAAGAGAGTTGTTGTAGTTCTTCTGGTGTCATGAGAAAAATGGGTTAATGGATTAGCAACCGATGTCTTTTCCAGATTTTGAAAGGGCAATAGCTTGGTGGATAAACTCTTCGATTCGGGTATCGGTCACCTGCACAGTTTTTTTGAAACGGATACAGCCCTTTCCCAAATCCAGTCCTTTGAGCAGTTCTCCAGAAGGATCAACCGCAGAGGAATCTCCGACATACAAACTGACGTAGTTTTTCTGTGCGTTGAGGTGGAAAACCGCTTTATCCCCTTCTCCATAAGCCAGCATTTTATACTCAATATATTCATGTACCCCTGGAGATGCATTTAGGATGAGAGCCCGAATTTCCTCCAGGGTTTTCTTGCGCCAGTCATTGTCTAAACTGGTCAAATAAGCTTCAGGATGAGAAGTATCGTGTTGCATGTTGGTACACTTTTTACTTAATTTCTAACTTTTGCACCACTTTTCCCAATTTGTCTTCTACAACTATCTGGTACATTCCGGGGGAAATGTTTGCCAGCAACAGCGAGAACTCATTGGGTTGGTTGACAAGCTTTTTCTCCAGGACCAATTTCCCTGATAAATCCATCAGGTGAATATGTTTGAGATGGATGCCTGAAACCGTAACTTCTTCTTGGGCAGGGTTTGGATACACCTTCACACTGGGCAGGGAACCGCGTCCCAGTTGTTGTCGTGACATCACAGTGCCATCCAATCCCATTCGTTGAAACCAAATGTTGATGTTACCGTCCCGGGTATCTCCCCAAACGGCATTCAAGGTGTCATTCATCAGCTTAACACACATGAAGTCATTGCCTGCTGAGGTTAGTACCGAATCATACGGAATCAATGCATCTGACACCCGGAAATTGGGTTCAAAGGAAGGCTGGTTCTTTCTTTTCACTGCCGCCCAGGTTTCAGAAGCAGCTTCATAGGTATTGCCCATTCCAGTTCTCCGATCCCGCCAAACCACCACCAAATCCCCATCCAGGTCAAAATCCGCCCAAATCATATCTTGTACGCGGGGAACGAGGGCTGGGTCGTCATTTACCCGCATGGCATTTGACCAAGTTAAGCCACCATCCAGAGATTCTCGTAGAAAGACATCTGTATCCCCATTTGGGGCTCCCAAGTAGCAAAAAACCAAGTGTTGATCGTTGGCAGGGTTCACCCGCAGCAGGTATCCTTTTTTAGAAAGGGAATCAGGCGTTCCTTCTCGGTACTCAAGTATTTCCCGGTAAGAAAAGCCTAGCCCTCCATCGGTAGAAGTTGCGAGGATGTATCGGGGGAAACGGCTGGCTCTTAGTACATAGGTTGGATAAACGATTTGTAACATTCCGGTCGAACTCATGGCAGGTGTGGGCATAGGCGCAGCTAGAATAGACCCTACCTCAAAGTTCGCCGAATCCAAGTACCGCCAGGGTTGAAAGGAGGCTCCACCATCTGTCGAGCGGGTAATATATACATGGTAAGGAGGTGGAACTCCCCCACCAAAAGCCAGGTTCATAGTGGTCACATACACATTGCCATCGTTCGGCCCACCTGATCGGTCTACCACCATCCAAGGGCGATCAATGGGTTTGCTGCCCGGATCAGACCGCATTCCAATAACAAAAGCAGCAGGCCCCCAACTCAGGCCTCCATCAACAGTCGTCCTCACATACACTTCTCCTGAGTCTATCCCGGGATTAAAATCAATGTACGAAAGGTGGACCCTCCCTTGAGGGCCAAATGCCAGACAAGGATCAGGGGAACTGTAGCCCAGCTTTTCATGCGGAATCAGGACTGGCCCACTCCAGGTTTTTCCAGCGTCAAAAGTTGCCCGCGTATGAATGACAAATTGCTGTCCTGGCTCAAATCCCATCCATGCCACCACCATGTGTTGGGCATCCGATGGATTGACAGCAATGAACGGTTCTCCATCAAAGATTCGGCTTTGGGAGAGGTTGGTGTTCTGGGCTGAGACCAGCGGTGGAAATAGAATGATCCAAAAGAAAAAGTACCTCATGGGGTAAAGGGTTAGACAGGGTAAAAGGCACCGTGTGATAAGTGAGTTTAACATGAATGAACCTCAAATCAAAACCAGGGAGTTTCAGATTCATTGGCTCCATCAAAATTCACCATACGCTGGCGTTCCCGGTTAACCTTTAACCTGAGCACATCCGGGCGAGCGTAGTGCCCCGTCGGGTCAAAGTTATGCCTTTCGGCCAGGATGACCGAGTGATCAAGGGTGGCCGTTAGTAAGGCCTCTTTCTTTTCACAAGGTTCTATCATCCAGGAGCCGTCTGGCGCAGCCAGGCAGGTACCCCCATCTGCCAGCCATTCTCCAGATTTTTTTACCATTTCTGCCTTCCACGGTAGGGTATCGGGTAAGTCTTCTGCACGGAGCACCGAACTGACAGAAGCCACAAATGATCGGGCCTCCAAGGCCATGAACGGGGTAATGATCTGGGTATTTCTGACATTTCCAGGCCATAGGGCCAAATGCAAGTTTTCCCCCTGCGCATGAAGGGCAGCTCGTGCGGTGGGCATCCAGTTTTCCCAACAGTTCAGCGCGCCAACCGAAAACCCTTCACAGGGGTGTACCCGAAGTCCGTGGCCATCTCCATTCGCCCATACCAATCGTTCCTCATAGGTGGGAACCAATTTACGGTGAACCGGCTCGACATTGCCGGCCGCATCGATATGCACCAGTGAGCAGTACAAGCTGTGACCTCCCCGGTCCGCAGGGCGTTCTACGATGCCCAGTACCACGGAAATACCAAGTTCATTGGCAGTCTTACACACAGGGTCGAGGTGTCCAGCAGAAATTTGAATAGACTCAGCAGCGTAATGGGCAAAAATTTCTTTCTGTTTTTGGGAATTAAACCTTGCGCCTTCGGTAAGTTCCACCCAAAAGGGATATCCAGGTAACAAGGCCTCTCCAAATACCACCAGCCTACATCCTTCGGCGGCAGCCTGGCGCATATAATTTTGAACTTTCTTTAACGTGGCTTCTCGGTTGAGCCATACAGGACTGATTTGGGCGAGACCAATTTTCAGAGATTCGGGTGGGATCATATAAGCTTCTTCTAAAGAGAATAAACCAAAAATTTATACCTTCAATGCTACGGATGCAAATTTGTTGATGTGTTTATGACAATTTCCCAAGCCTTCAGGTTGCTTCTTGGCCCCCTGGTTTTCGGATTGATCTTAATGTGGGTTCCAGAATCAGCCATGCCAATGGCCGCGCGGGCGGTACTTGCCTGCACCGCATGGGTCGCCATTTGGTGGGTTACAGAAGCCCTTCCCATTGCAGCAACCTCCTTGTTGCCACTCGTTATTTTTCCGCTTACAGGTGCCCTTGACATGGCAGCCACCGCCAAGCCATATGCGGATAAACTGCTGTTTTTGTTTATCGGAGGGTTCATCATTGCGCTGGCCATGGAAAAATGGAACCTACATCGCAGGATTGCTCTGAACATTGTCGCGTTGGCAGGGACAAACCGCCATCGGCTCATTCTTGGATTCATTGCGGCCACAGGCTTGCTGTCCATGTGGATTTCAAATACCGCCACCACCGTCATGATGCTTCCCATCGGGATGGCCATCATTGGGCAATTTAAGGGACTGGAAAACACCGATGCCGAGGTTCAGACTAAATTTGGCAAAGCCTTGATGCTGGCCATTGCTTATGCAGCTTCTATAGGTGGGGTGGCAACCCTGGTGGGAACGCCCACCAACCTCATTTTCGCAGGGGCGGTAGAAAAGTACTATTCCTATGAAGTAGCCTTTATCGACTGGATGAAATTTGGACTCCCCATCTCATTGGTGATGCTGATCATTGCCTGGCAGATGCTGGTACGGGTAACTTTCCGGCTGCCAAATGGAGAGATTCCCGGAAGTCAGGCGCTTATCCAGCAAGAATTGAAAAAGCTTGGCCCGATCAAATACGAGGAGAAATGGGTGTTAGCAATTTTTGTTGTGGTCGCCTTTTGCTGGGTATCCAGGAAATTTCTTCTCAGCCAGTTTATCCCCAACCTGAATGACACCATCATCGCCCTGGCTGGAGCATTGGTTTTATTCGTCATTCCCTCCAAGGAGGAAAGCAAGGGTGCCTTGATCGATTGGAAAACGGCTGTTAGGCTTCCCTGGGAAGTGATTCTCTTGTTCGGTGCCGGATTTGCCATCGCAGCAGGATTTGAAGCCTCAGGGCTGGCTACCTGGATTGGCGGTCAGCTTACCTCCTTGGCTACTATTCCATTTATCCTACTCTTACTTACCCTTGTGGCTGTGGTAAATTTCCTCACCGAAATCACCTCAAACATGGCTACCTGCACCCTAATGATGCCCATCCTTGCAGAGATTGCCCAGGTGATAGGTGCCCATCCCTACGGACTGATGGCAGCAACCTGTGTGGCAGCATCCTGCGCGTTCATGTTGCCGGTGGCTACTGCGCCAAATGCAGTTGTGTTTGGGTCGGGCTACCTAAAAATGTCAGACATGGTCCGTGCAGGTTTTTTCCTGAATGTGATTTCTATTCTTTTGGTGGTCGTTGCCATTTATGGACTCCTCCCAGTACTGTGGGGGATTGAGTTAGCTGTTTATCCTTTTTGATTCAAGCATACTCTTTCTAATAAAAAGTTTTACTCATCAATCTGCTCCAACAGTTTTTGAAGCTCTTTCTTTGTGATGTTTTCTTTGTCTGACTTATCATAGATAGAAAGCAGATAAACTGTTTCTTGTCTTATCACAATATTTGTTATTACCCTTGCACCTCCACTTTTCCCTTTTCCTTTAGAAGCGATAGATATTCTGATTTTGTAGCAATTTCGTCCTAGATCAATTCCTTGTTTGGGATTCTTTTCAAGGCTTTCAATCAATTTTTGAAAGTCTAACCTGATCGAAGTATACCGCTTGGCAAGCTTTTTCAGTTCCCGTCTAAAATGCGGAGTAGCGATAATTTCAAAGTTCATCCAATAACTCTTTCGCAGGAATACCTGTTAATTTTCCTTGCTGAATCAGATTGAGTTCATTAACTGATTCCTTTAGCCCTCTTAGTATTTCAGCCTTGTAAGGTGTAAGAGGCTCAGTTTTTACATAAGGTAATTCTTCCAACACTTTCATCAGATGAAATGCTTTATTATCGTCAATATGGAGTAAAACCATCATATCGTTTAATTTTATAGAAGAGAGGATGAGATAAGGTTAATATACCCTAAAAATCAGACAAAGTTTACGTAAATAGGCAATACCTCCCAAGACCATTAATGAAATAAAATTCCACTGGAAGTGTAAAATCAGAATTTTTCAGCCTTAAATATCTTCATATCGTTCTAAATACTTGAGACCATCAAACTTAATCTCAGGGAGTCGTCGCCTCAATTGCTGACTTTTACATGGTCGCCATATTCCAACTAATCCCTATCTTTTACGTTGAGATGGTATATGAAAAAAAACCTCCGACTAGCTGTATTCTTTGTAGCATTTTTCTCGGTGTCTTCCCTCCAGGTGAGAGCACAGTTTGTCAAAGAAGATTTCTCTACTTTTCAAAAGCGGTTGCAACAAGAAAACGATACCCTGTACGTATATAATTTTTGGGCCACCTGGTGTCGGCCTTGCGTAGCAGAATTACCTTATTTTGAGCAGCTAAGGGGAGAATATGAGAACCAAAAGGTCAAAGTGGTTCTTGTGAGCCTGGATTTCCCCGAGCAGGTGGATCGTAGCCTAAAACCGTTTCTGAAGAAAAAGAAACTCCAATCAGAGATAGTTCTGCTAGATGCATTAACCGAAAAAGGGTGGATTCCCACCATCTCCCCTGAATGGTCAGGCGCTATTCCTGCTACGCTGCTGGTACGTCAATCAGACAGTACGTATCAGTTTAAGGAACAGGATTTTGAGTATGAGCCGCTGAAAGAATGGGTGGAAGGATATCTTTGAAAAGACCTCCTGAATGATTGATTCCTTCCCCTAAAACCTACCAGCTAATACCTAACACCGCTACGAAACCAGCGTCCCCACAGCTTCCCCTTCTACGATTCGCTTAAGGTTGCCACCGTCGTTGATATTGAAGACAATGATGGATAACTCATTTTCCTGACAGAGGGTAAAAGCCGTCATGTCCATTACCTTGAGGTGTTTGCTCAGCACTTCTGCGAACGTAACATTGTCAAATTTGACGGCTTTGCGGTCTTTTTCTGGATCGGCGTTGTACACGCCATCTACCCGAGTTCCCTTGAGCACCACGTCTGCTTCGATCTCAATTGCGCGAAGGCTGGCCGCAGTATCAGTGGTAAAAAATGGGTTCCCTGTACCGGCACCGAAAATTACAATACGTCCTTTTTCAAGGTGGCGAATGGCACGACGGCGAATGTAGGGTTCACAAACGGCCTTAATTTCCAGGGCAGATTGCACACGGACCACAGCTCCCAGTTGTTCGAGGGCGTCCTGCAAAGCCATTGCATTCATGACCGTGGCAAGCATTCCCATATAGTCGCTGTTAGCGCGATCCATGCCTGAGCTTGCTCCCTGAATGCCCCGGAAGATATTCCCACCGCCAACCACGATGGCAACTTCAATGCCCATTTTGCTCACCTCCAGGATCTGGTTGGCATAATCCAGGATGGTCGCAGAATCAATTCCAAAGCTCTTCTCGCCCATAAGGGCTTCTCCACTAAGTTTTAAAAGGATTCGGGAATATTTTGGCATGGTGTAACGCTTTTTGGTTTTTGGTGATGAATGGTTCCTCTTCTTGTTGCAAAAGCAACGCCAGTACGAAACAAAAAAAAGAGAGTTTTGAAAAAAACTCTCTTTAGATGAAAAAATTTCATTCCTGCTTCCAAGTGTAACATAAAGTTACCGGAGGCAATATGTTCACTCGGTGATGGATCATCCACCAAGCTGTACGCGTTTGAAATCAGAAACTTCTGCGTTCTGTCCCAGGGATTCCTTGATGTACTGCTTCACAGTTTTGGAAGGATCTTTTACGTACTCCTGGTGCATCAAGGTGTTGTCCTTATAAAATTTCTTCAACTTCCCTTGAGCAATTTTGTCAATAATCTGCTCAGGCTTGCCTTCGTTGCGCGCTTGCTCACGACCGATCTCCAGCTCTTTCTCAATGATTTCAGATGGAACACCTGTTTCATCAATGGCCACGGGGCTCATCGCGGCGATCTGCATGGCTACATCTTTTCCTACTCCCTCTACATCAGAACCATTGGCTTCAGAAAAGGCAACGGCTACGCCGATTCGGGCACCTGGGTGGATATAGGTCACGACTTTATCTCCTTTGATCACCTCGTAAGAACGAATGTCGATTTTTTCCCCAATGCGTCCCATGGCATCCACCAGCACATCTTCGACAGTTTTCCCATCCATATCCAGTGCTTTCAAGGCAGTTGCATCTGAAGGCTGACTGTCTGAAGCGATCTTGGCAATGGTTTGGCCCATTTTCTGGAAGTCCTCGTTGCGGGCAACAAAATCTGTCTCGCAGTTGAGTTCTACCAATACTGCTTCGGAAGCGGACTCGTTGATTTCTACGAATACGGCTCCTTCTTTCGCGTCGCGGTCGGCTCGCTTCCCAGCCACTTTCTGGCCTTTTTTACGGAGGAGTTCGATGGCTTTATCAAAATCCCCTTCGGCTTCGGCAAGGGCTTTTTTGCAATCCATCATGCCCGCACCTGTGGTTTTACGTAAACGGGCAACATCTTTTGCTGAAATTGACATATGCTATTGTGCTCAAATTTGGGGGCAAAGTTAGTGCTTTGCGAAGCAATAACCAAGCGTTCCTTCCTGCCACTTCATTTCGAATTTACCTAAGGCCACAGGAATTGGCCTTTTACAAATATATACTCTCTATAGGTTGAAAGCTCGAACAATTTCAGCAGAGCAATAGGGTTCAATTTTTAACAAACTGTTATAAAAAAGGTCTAATAAATAATAAATCATCACTCAATGACGGATATATACGTATTTTTCCCTATGAATTTACGTAAAAATGCCCTTATTCAAATTTGCCAAGAGACTGAAAAACTTATATCTTATGAATTGATCTTCGAGCGATTAGCACCCCTTAGAAGGTAAGATCTTCCCTTACTCCACCTGCCTCAGGGGCTTTCTCTCCAGATCGTGAAACATCACCAAAAAGCTCCTACCTATGAAATCTTTCTACTTGTTTGTGGCCTTAGCCATAGGATCTGTCTCTTTTCTTTCCGCTCAAAGTATAAATGCGGTAAAAATAGGCTCGGCCAGTAATGCCTACAGCACTTACCTAAATTCTGCACATGCCCTGTCCCATTTACCTGGAACCGGCACAAATGGGGGTTCCCTTGCATTTATCCATCGGGAAAATGCCAATCTGTACGGTACTGCAGGTAGCTCCGGTAACATCAGGTATGCCATATCTACCAATGGCGGAACTTCCTGGACGAGTGAACTGGGCAGGATTAATCCAGGTCGTTCCTTTTTGGCCAGGTACCCGCAGGTGGCATTATTTGATCAAGACACCTCTGCCACCAGTACAGGGGTTAATGACTTGGCACTTTGTATCGTCACCCCTACCCTAGACCTGGCTGGAACCGCCTTTGAAGGCCATCTACATGTTACAGTAGACAGTGCTGCTTTTCCGGGATTTGCCATTCGGAATGAAACTTACGCCTACCGAAGTGGTACCACCAATTTCACCAATCGGATAGGGAAATCGCTTGTGGAGCGCGTACCGGGAGAATTTTTTTATGTCAATTTTCAAAACAACGCACGTGACCTCTTCGTGTACCGTGGCACCTATGCAGCAGGCACAGGAAGGGTTGTTTGGGGAGTGGACACCACCATTGCCACAGGATTTCCGGCAGGAACTCAGCAACCCCAAGGCAACCAAATTGCTTTTTCGCCTGATGGTCAAACGGGATACATCGCCATGACAGGCGACCTGACTTCTAGTGGGAACTACTCCCCTATTTTCCTGACGACTACCAATGGTGGAAATACGTGGTCTTCCCCTGAAGAGGTGGATATGACGTTGTTCCCCACCCTCCTGGACACCTTTAGAGCTGCCGGTATTTTTGCCCCAACTCTTACCCTTGGAGAACTTTACACGGGTGGCACGGTCATTCCTACCGGACTTGACTTAACCGTAGACGCTAACGGAAATCCACACCTTTTTGCTTTGGTAGGCAACAACAGCTCTGCAGTCAACTATACGATGACCCAAGAAAAATTTATGCTCCTAGATTTTACCAAGGACAGCCTCGGGAACTGGGTAGGGAAATTTGTAGCAGACAAAAATACCAAGCGTGCTACCATAGGAAATACAGGCGTGGTCAACGGTTCCCTCATTTTTGAAAGCTGGCTACAGGTGACCCGAAATGCTACAGGTGATAAGATTTTCTACAGTTGGAATGATACGGATACCACCCTGAGAAACTGGACACCTGCTCAGGGTAACAATGCCCCTGATCTATTAGGTCGGGCCTATGACCTGACCACCAATTTAATGTCCCCTGTAACCAATTGGACGGCAAATGACACCACCTGGGCAGGTAAAGTCCTAACCCCAATGGTTCCCAATACGGCAATGGACTTTGGTACTTCCTTTCGGGTTCCGACAGCCGTTTACCGGATGGAGTCTCCTACCAGAAGCTTGCTTGATACAGTTTCTTACTGGTACTTTCCCAACATCATTTACCAGGCCGCGGACTTTACAGACTCAGTCCTGTGTTTCCCTACCTGTAGCGGACTTCCCCTTGCTTACACCCTGGATTTGACAGATGCCATTTGCGGGAATTCCAATGGTAGTGCCTCTGTGATCATCTCTGGAGGAACTAACCCCGGACCTTACACGATTTCCTGGTCAACAGGTGCTACCGGAGTTGGGATAACCGGACTCCTTTCCGGGAACTATGGCGTAACCATCGTGGATGGCTACAATTGTGAAACCAAAGACAGCGCACGAATTCAGGAGTTCCCTGGACCTATGTTTGACAGCACTACCCTTGCAACTGATGTGGCTTGCTTTGGCGGCAACACGGGTACAGCCAAAGTGGTCATGACCGGGGGAACCCCTCCCTACACCTATTTTTGGACAACAGGAGCTACCAGTGACTCTGTCTCCGGTTTGATAGCAGGAACCATTCGGGCAACTGTTACAGATTCTCTCGGCTGTCAAACCGATACCACTTTTATTATCAGCCAACCAGCAGATTTGGCCTTGGTGACGAATTTTACCGAACCGCTCTGCTTTGGCGACAGCACAGGGACAGCCGGTGTTTTTGCCTCGGGTGGAACCCCAAGTTATTCTTATTCCTGGTCAAATGGAGACAGCACGGCAAACCTCTTGAACCTACCATCAGGTGGGTATACCGTGACAGTGACTGACACCAATGGCTGCTCCAAAAATGCCAGCATCAGTGTAACGCAACCCAGGGACATCGTGGCTAGCCCAACAGTAGTGAACGCTTCCTGCTTTGGAGCCGCAAACGGCTCAGCTAGCCTGGCAGTCACGGGCGGTACAGCTCCCTATCAGTATCAATGGTCCAATGGAACTGTGATTTCCAGCCTAAATAATGTTACAGCAGGCACCTACACCGTGACCATTTCAGATTTTAATAATTGCAGAAAGGAAGATACGGTCATCATTTCAGAGCCAACCGAAATTGTCCCAAATGCCACGGTTACGCCGGTGGGCTGTGCAGGCGATGCCAATGGAGAAATTCTGCTAGCCCCATCTGGTGGAACCCCACCTTACACGTACCAATGGGTCGGTGGCCAAACAGCAAATTTTCTGAACAACTTGGCCGCAGGCACTTATGTGGTCACCATCACAGATGGTAACAATTGTACCAAAACTGAGCCGTTTGTTTTGCGAAATCCCGCTCCGCTAACAGCTAATACCACCATTACTCCAGATGATGGAACTGGAAACGGTACTGCTTCTGTGAATGTCACGGGAGGTACTCCCCCCTATGATTTTCTTTGGAACAACGGGCAGACCGGCCAAACCGTTACAGGGCTTTTTGTTGGAGGCTACATTGTAACGATTACCGATGCCGGTGGATGTGTGATTAGTGACACCATTTTTGTGGGGCTTGTCAATTCGGTTGAGGAAAGGATTGATGGGCTTCAGGAGTTCCTGCTTTTCCCGAACCCAGCAAGCAGTCAAATTCAGGTAGAGGCATCATTTTCTGGACCAACTTCAGTCCGTTTGGTACTGACAGATTATATGGGAAGAACGGTTTGGCGGCAATATTTCCCAGCTGCTGTAAGTACCTCGGTGGCCATTCCAGTGTCTGGACTTGCAGATGGCTTGTATCAGTTGCAACTGGTAACTCCCCACGGTACAGGAAGTAAATCTGTTCGGATCAAGCATTGAGTTGGCTTCGGGTTTCGACAAGCTCAACCTACGCGTATTATCGAGCACAGGGCCTGTCGATGGGCGCGGATGAGCAAAGGAGCCGTATTGATTGGCTTCGGGTTTCGACAAGCTCAACCTACGCGTAATATCGAGCCCAGAGCCTGTCGATGGGCGAGGGCGAGTCAGAGGAGCCATATTGATTGGCTTCGGGTTTCGACAAGCACATCTTACGCGTATTTTCGAGTCCAGAGCCTGTCGATGGGCGAGGGCGAGTCAGAGGAGCCGTATTGTGCTTGGATTCGGGTTTCGAAAAGCTTAACCTACGAGGAGATTGGCTTCGAACTTGGACGAAAACGAATGCCCCGCTATTTTGCGGGGCAATTTTTATGAAATGATATACCACGGAACTGTTCTCACCATCGCCGGCTCTGACAGTGGAGGCGGCGCAGGTATTCAAGCTGACCTGAAAACCATTTCTGCCCTAGGCGGCTTCGGAACCAGCGCACTTACTGCACTAACAGCCCAGAATACGTTGGGGGTGCAGGGAATCCATCCTGTTCCTCCTGCATTTGTAGGGGACCAAATTGAGTCGGTATTAAGCGATATTGGAGCCGATGCGGTAAAAATTGGGATGTTGTTTTCAGCAGAAATTATCGCAGTGGTTGCAGAAAAGCTCAAGGCATACCAGCCCTCCTATGTGGTACTGGACCCTGTCATGGTGGCAACCAGCGGGGATCGCCTCATTTCAGAAGATGCCGCTGCGGCCATGAAGGAACTGTTGTTTCCCCTGGCAACTGTGATTACCCCCAACCTTGCCGAAGCAAGTGTACTGATCAACCAGCGTATATCAACGTTTGAGGATATGAAAGTGGCAGCTCAAAAACTAGGCGGTATGGGACCAGGAGCCGCATTGGTAAAGGGTGGACATTTTGAGGGAGACCAAAGTGTAGATGTGCTGTATGAGAACGGTGACCTTATGACCTTTTCTGCTCCACGCATCGACACCCCACATTCTCACGGAACGGGGTGTACCCTCTCATCTGCGATTGCAACTTATCTGGCCAGCGGTCTGGAGCTACCCCATGCAGTAGAACAGGCCAAAGCATATCTGACAGAAGCACTGGCACATGGAAAAGACCTCGCAATTGGGGAAGGACGCGGACCTGTTCATCATTTCTGGAATTTGTAGTCATTCTAACTGGCTAATTTTTGTACATTAAGGCATGCCAACCATCATTCCTTTCCGGAAGGAAGTATTTCGCCTGAAACCGCATTTATGGATTGGAGTAATTGCTGCCGTGCTTACCGCCTTTTTGCTGCTGGGATATATGGTGTTCGGACCCCATAGCCCGTATGCGCAGAAGCCCAATTATGGGATTGAACAAGAGGGCTGAAAGTGGATTACGATCTTTCTCCCTCCCCCACCAACATATCCAGCATCCTCCGCATGGTCTCCTCCATCAGGTGATCAACATTGGTTTCTCCGTGCATGGTCAAACGGTCGCGAATAAGCAAGGAAGCCATGCCGTGCATATGTGTCCAAATGTAAAAAGCTGTTTGCTCTACATCTTGATAAGAAAAATGCCCTGCTTCAATACAGGCAGCAACCGTTTCCTTAAGACAAGAGTAGGTTTTCATGCCGGATTCCCATCCGGTCTCGCCTTCCTCAAAACTGACCGGCATGCGATTGATGAACATCAGGTCATAAAATTCGGGGTTGTCTATCGCAAATTTCAGGTAGATGTGGCCTAACTCCCGCATTCTTTCCAAGGGATGTTCAATGGTATCAGCACTTTTCATGCGCAGGTAAAATTCATCAAATCCCTGTTGGTGAATGGCAAAAAATAGTTCTGCCTTGTTTTTGAAATACAGGTAGATGGTTCCTGGGCTATATTCCAGTTCATCAGCGATTTTACGTAAAGAAACCGCGTCAAACCCATGTTTGAGAAACAACTGCCGAGCGGTTGCTAATATTAACTCTCTCTTTTGGGCTTTCTCTCTCGCTTTTCGTTCGGCTATTCCCATGTTGGTCAATGATTGTTGCAGCCTTAACCGT
>JBCDIQ010000109.1:0-14939 GCA_039024295.1 Bacteroidota bacterium
AGCTGACTCCTTACCCTGTGCGCATTGTTTTTGACCTGCCATTAGACGATGCTGTGGACGATGAAAGCGTAAATGTTCCATGAAAAACTTCTCCCCAATTCCTGTCCTCCTTATTTTAGCTTGCTGTCTGGCACTTGCCGCCTGTAGCCAGCCGAAAACAGAAAAAGCAACGCCTAAAGAAGGGCTAACGAATCCTTTCTTTGGGGTAGCTCCTGCCGATACGCCTCAACTCCTGGCTCCTGGCATTCTCTCCGCCAGCACAACGGAATATAACGGAACCTTCAATCCTCCAGGTACTGAATTTTATTACACCACTGAGGTTGGCGGAAAGGGATACATTACTTTCACGAAAATGGGGCCCAACAATCAATGGACCTCTCCTGAGATAGCCCCTTTCTCAGGGACTTATTCGGAGTATGATCCCCTCTTTTCCCCTGATGGAAATCGGCTCTATTTCACTTCCCGTCGTCCGCTGCCTGAATCGGAGGAAACGGGGAATGCCTACATCTGGTACCTGGACCGGCAGGAAACAGGGTGGAGTGCTCCTCAACCTTTGTTCTTAACAACAAAAGGAGATTATCACAGCTCGGTCACTCGCACAGGCACCATCTATTTCAACATTTGGCAAACGGGAGATATTTACAAAGCTACGCCTTCCGATACCGGGTATGTTGTGGAAGCACTGCCGGATGCCATAAATGGCAGAAGAGACGTGGGCGATCCCTTTATCTCGCCTGATGAAGATTATCTCATTTTCAGGGGATATTTCAGGGAAGGATATGGGATGGGAGATTTGTACATCAGCTTTAATATCGAAGGAGAATGGACAGCCCCGGAGAACCTCGGACCTCAGATCAATTCCTCCCGCCATGAAATGTGTCCTTCGGTGACGCCGGATGGAAAGCTGTTTGTTTTTTCAAGCAACCGCCTTACCGATCTTCCAAATAATCCCAGCCTTGAAGAACTTAACGAAAAGTTTACTTCTCACGACAATGGGCTTCGAAATCTCTACTACCAGTCTGCGGGCTTTATTCAGGAGTTGAAGCAGAAGTACACCAAGGAGAATCAATAATTTACCAGATTCAGATTTAATGGCTTCAATGAACTCTTTCTAGGGTTTCTAATTTCGATTTATTCGCAAACACAAAAATCCACCTCATCATATGAATATTTTTTGATATGATGCCAAGATTTATTTAATTGAATTAGCGCATTATTGGATGGATAGCTTCCCTAGTAATTCAGTTACTAATCTTTACTTTCTATTCCGCTAGAGATAAAGAAAGTATCCAATTGAGCAGTAATAAACTCCCTGAACAGCCAGATACTCGGTCAAGCCTTTCCGACCTGATTCCCAATTTCTTGTTGAGAAAAAGACATTCCCCTTAATCATAGGGGAGAATACTTCTCATGCCATCATTCATCTCTCCATGACACACACAAACACCCTACACGAAATGCTGTCCCACATGTTAATCCGGAGCAATCCGAGATTTTACCCCTCCAAAGCACCGGACTCAATTGGGTAAATACGGGAAGTAATCCTCAGTTCAGGGGGAGTTGCCCCTATAGGTGCTTCTCAGATTTTTTAAGCAACACCACCACAAAGTCCAGGAAAATTTCCATAGGTCAATCTTGTTAAAAATGACCCTGGGAGAGGTATGCATATACCAAACCTCAACACCTTACGCACTTTTTACACACCCTAATTTCTACGTAATGAAAAACATCAAATCTCTTACGAACTGTTGTCTGTTATTGGTCCTGCTCCTGAGTGGCCACCTTATAGCGCAAAGTGACTATTACTGGGCTGATGGAGAGAAAATCTTCCTTACCGAGGACAGGTACAGGGCAGCCATCACTTTCAACACCCAACAGGAAGCACTTGCCTTCACCGACTATGCGCGTGATGGAGTGAGCATGGAGGTACACGAGTTTAAGCCCCGGATCATTGTGGAGTTTGAAACGCCTGCTCAGGACAAGGCGGATGTGATTCAGAAACTGGGCATCCGGTCTCAAGGTATCCGCTCGGTAACCTTTGCTCAACAACTCGAAGATGGCATGCCAATTTATTTTACCCACAAGGTTGTGGCCAAATTGACAGCCGGAGTTACGCTGACGGATATCGAACCGATTTTGCAGCAATATGGTGCTACCCATCAAAAATCAGCCAAAATATGGCAGGAGTTTGATGTCGAGGACATTGACCAGGTACTGCCCCTGGCCAATTACCTCGAAGAAAGTGGCCTGACTGCTTGGGCCACTCCGGACATTTATGCCAAAATCGAAACCACCAATGACCCTTTTTACCCCCAGCAGTTCCAAATGAACAACACAGGCCAAAGCGTAGGGGGCAGAACTGGAGTAAACGACATTGACTGCGATGCGCCTGAGGCATGGGGAATTTCACTGGGTTCTTCCAGCGTAACAGTCATGGTCATAGATGAAGGGGCTGAGTCTCATCCTGATGTGAACATTACCCTTCCAGGCTACACGCCAGCCAATAACGGCAATGGAACGCCCACCACCAGTGCCAGCGCACACGGTATGGCGTGTGCTGGTATCATCGCTGCCAATCACAACAACATCGGTGTGAGAGGATTGGCACCCAACGTGAGAGTGCGCGGCGTGAATATTTTTGCCAGCGGCACCTCTGCAACTGACATCGGCGACGGCTTTGTTTGGTCAGCCGACAATGGCGCGGACATCATTTCTAACTCCTGGGGATACAATTCCTGCACGTTCAGTTCCTCTACGATAACGAGCGGAATTCAGTATGCAGTGAATAATGGACGAAGCGGCAGAGGCTGCGTGGTGATATTTTCAGCCGGAAATAGCAACCGCAACTGCGTGAACTATCCAGGTAACCGCCAAGAGGTCATCGCGGTAAGTGCCATGGGAAACCGAGGTGCCAGATCTACTTATTCAAGCTTCGGTCCAGCGACGGATATATCGGCGCCTAGCTCCTATGGAGGATCAGGTGGCCGGGTTTATACCACAGACCGGCAAGGTGCCCCCGGATACACAAGCGGTGATTACTACAGCGGGTTTGGTGGTACTTCTGCGGCCTGCCCCCTGGTATCAGGTGCGGCAGCTTTGGTCCTTTCAGTAAACAGCACCCTCACTGAAGCACAGGTAAAGACGATCTTGTACAACTCTGCCACAGACATGGGCGCAGCTGGCCGGGACGATATATATGGTCATGGCCGGGTCAATGCGCACCAAGCAGTGCTTCAAGCTAGTGGAGGCGGCGGTGGCCCTAGCTGTTCCAGCACGGTTACAAGTTACCCGTATACCAATACCTTTGAGAGCAACCTTGGTTGGAGTCAGGCAACCGGAGATGATTTTAACTGGACACGCAGAAGTGGGGGAACCCCTTCTGTTGGTACAGGACCAAGTGGGGCTGCACAGGGAAGCTTTTACGCTTATATGGAAGTTTCCAGTCCGAACTTCCCTTCCAAGACCGCCATCCTAAACAGCCCGTGTTTCAACCTCAGCAGCGTGAGCAGCCCAACCTTTACCTTTAGGTACCATATGCTAGGCGGTACTTCTGGAAATCCAGGGACCCTGCGCCTTGAAGCCAGTACCAATGGCACTTCGTGGACCCAAATATGGTCAAGAACTGGTAATCAGGGCAGCAACTGGCTGTCTGCGTCGGTAAGTCTCAACAGTTACGCCAATGCTACTCAGTTACGCCTGAGGTTCAGAGGCACCAGTGGATCAGGGGCAAGTGACTGGCAAGGAGATATATGCGTGGACGACTTTCGGGTAGCTGCAGGTGGCGGTGGGGGCAATGGATGTTCCAGCACCGTTTCCAGTTTTCCTTATTCCAACACTTTTGACAGTAACCTGGGGTGGAGCCAGGCAACCGGAGATGATTTCAATTGGACCCGCAGAACGGGTGGCACTCCTTCCAGTGGCACGGGACCAAGCGGTGCTGCCCAAGGCAGTCACTATGCCTACATGGAAGTGTCTAGCCCTAATTTTCCGTCCAAAACCGCTATCCTAAACAGCCCATGCTTCAACCTGAGCAGTGTAAGCAGCCCTACCTTCACCTTTAGGTACCATATGCTGGGAGGTACTTCTGGTAATCCAGGTACGCTACGGTTAGAGGCCAGTACAAATGGGACTTCCTGGACACAGCTTTGGTCCAGAAGCGGAAATCAAGGCAGCAGCTGGCAGTCAGCTTCGGTCAGTTTGAACAGCTATACCAGCTCGACCACCCTTCGGCTTCGGTTCCGCGGCACCAGTGGATCAGGCGTCAGCGACTGGCAAGGCGACATGTGCGTAGATGACCTTCGGGTTGCAGGTGGAAGCGGTGGCGGTGGCACCAATACCGTACAGGTGCAGGCACGTACCCGAGGTTCAAACGGCAGCGCCCGAATGCGCGTTCGCAGGATGAGCGGCACCAACTACCAGGGAACCAATACCACCCTGGAAACCAGGACCTACACCGTGGGCAGCAGTTGGACCACTTATACCGTAACCTTCTCTGCCAATGTAACGGCCAGCAGGCTTCGGGTGTATTTTGACAACGATGCCAGCAACCGTGACCTGGAAGTAGACTGGGTCCGGGTTGGCAGCACGACCTTCCAAAGTGAGGCCAGCGACACCTGGGCCACCGGTACCTGGACCTCAAATGGGGGCTGTAATGATGCCTTTAAGCAGAGCCAAATGATCCACTGCAATGGCTATTTCCATTATGATGCCAATAATAACGCAGCTCCTAATCTGGATGATACCTCTTTTGACCTCCAGCCGGTAGCAGAAATACCTTATCCCAATCCGTTCTCAGCAGAACTCAACATTCCTGTTCCTGAAGCCCTGGAGGTAGGTGCTGAGGTGCAAGTGCAGCTGATCACCCTGCATGGCCAAAAGGTGTTTGAAGCTACCCTTGCTTATGATGGCACATCTCTGAGCATTTTGCCCAAAGTAGCAGAGGGACTGTATGTGCTGCAAATCAAGTCAGGCGAATTCAAGCAAATCAGCAAGGTCATGAAGGAATAATTTGCATTCTCATTTCAAACTGACGGGCCTCCTGGAATAAGGGGCCTGTCAGGTTTTTGATCAAAACTTTTATTTCGCACCCGCTTTCTCCAATTTTACCCGATGAAGCGGGTGCTTTTGATACAAACGGCCTTTATCGGAGATGTAATCCTGGCGACAGGCCTATTGGAGAAGTTGCACGCCTACTTTCCAGAGACTCAACTGGACATGGTGGTTCGGAAGGGGAATGAAAGTTTACTTAAAAGGCATCCTTTTCTTGGGCAGGTATATACCTTTGATAAAAAACAGAAGTACGCGAGCATGTGGGCACTTCGCAAAGTGCTACGCCCACAACAGTATGACTTAGCCATCAATGTCCAGCGATTTGCCTCCTCAGGGATGATCTCATGGCTATCCGGTGCAAAAGAGCGAATTGGCTTTGCCAAAAACCCACTGTCTTTTACCTACGACAAAAAGTTCCCTCACGAGATCGGGACCGGACAGCACGAACTGGAACGCAACCAGCAGCTAATTGCCCACCTGACAGATGGCGAGTATGCCCGTCCCAAGCTCTATCCCTCCAAAGCGGATTATGCAGCCCTGCCCAAAGCCAAATCCTATGTGTGCCTCGCGCCCACTTCTGTGTGGTTTACCAAGCAGTGGCCTGCGGATAAATGGGTAGGATTGATCCAGCAATTTTCGGAAGATACCCAGGTGTTTTTGTTGGGTGCCCCTGGAGACAAAGAAGCCTGCACATACATCCAACAACAAGCGGGCAGAAGCCAGGTAACGAACCTCGCGGGCAAGCTATCCCTGCTTCAATCTGCAGCCCTCATGGCAGGAGCCAATATGAATTACGTCAACGACTCCGCTCCCTTGCATTTGGCCTCTGCCATGAACGCCCCCTTACGTGCCATCTTCTGCTCTACCGTCCCGGCGTTCGGCTTTACGCCTGTTTCAGATGACAGCCAGGTATTGGAAACGCAGTTGGAACTGGCTTGTAGGCCATGTGGGTTGCATGGTCATAAGGCCTGTCCGGAAGGACATTTTAAGTGTACGGAGGTTGAGGTAGTAACTGAGTTCCCGAAGTAGTTATAGTTTTCCAAGTTAGGATATGTGATTTTTGATCGTTGGGGATGTTATGGGTCAACCCTCATCATCCTGTATAACATGTACCTCCGGTCTCCGACCGGAGACTAATACGCCGTTAGGATAACGGCGGTACAGGGTTCGGTGCCCAACCTAATCTTCACAAGACTTGCCTTGGTTGACTATAGCTACTAAATATATCTCATAAAAAATTGACTATCAATTAATTAATTTTTGACAGCCCCCTATTTGCCCTTGGGACTCAGCATGAGACCTGGCACACTAAATCAAGCCTTCTATTTCTTCCTCCTAACCTTCTTATCAAACTCGTGAAACATCGTCTTCCTCCCTATTTTACTGCAAATGGGACATTCATAGGGATTGTGCCCTCGCGCCGGGCAATGTTCGCGGCCAAAGAAGATGATCTGTAAATGAAGGGCGTTCCATTTTTCTTTGGGAAAGAGGCGCTTGGCGTCATTTTCGGTTTTAACCACATTCTTTCCGGTTGAAAGGGTCCAGCGGTTCATAAGACGGTGGATGTGGGTGTCTACCGGAAATGCGGGGATCCCAAAAGCCTGGGACATGACCACAGAGGCTGTTTTATGTCCTACTCCCGGCAATTCCTCTAATGCCTCAAAGCTCACAGGCACCTCGCCATTATGTTTATCCCGCAAAATATGTGATAGCTCATGGATAGCCTTGGACTTCCGGGGAGAAAGGCCACACGGACGAATGATTTTCTTGATCTCATCTACCTCAAGTTCAATCATTTCATGAGGGGTTTGGGCTTTCTCAAACAGGTAAGGGGTTACTTTGTTGACCCGCTCATCCGTGCACTGCGCAGAAAGCAATACGGCAATCAATAACGTGTAGGGATCTTGGTGGTCCAGTGGAACCGGAGTTTCCGGATAGAGTTCCTCCAGGGTCTGAATAACAAAATCTGCTTTTTCTCTTTTGGTCATGAAAACTCAATTGGGGGAGTAGACAGAAGAACCTAAAACCATTAAAAGGGTTTCAGGACCTCACACTACAAAGAATGGATGACCAAAAGGCATTTCCCAAAACAGGAAGCGGTGATTTTACTGGTATTGCCCGAAGTATTCACTGTAATCCGGACGATAGTTTAACACCAGGGGACCTGCTAGGGTGTCTGAAAGGGAGTATAGGGCCAAATTGTAACCATGACTGTCTATTCGTTTGTAAAGGTGACCGTTTCCAAGGCTGGAGGTAAACGTGCCTTCCTCTTCAATGAAGCTGAACTTCAGAGAGGCACCATTAAATTGTTCATCGATCATGCCAATGGTCCGGAGACTGTCTACTGTAGGGAGGTCTCCCTGAATTTCGTAGTAGGTGGCGATGATGCGATTTTTGTAAGGGGCGAGCCGCAAAATTTTGCTACCCCCCTCACCCTCATATACATAGGCTCCGAAAAGCTGGCTGACAACAGACTCACTGATGGGCATCTCCTGCACATTAGGCAGTAACACACTTTCATCTATGGGACCATTATCGTTGTTGCAGCTTACGGAAATTAGTAATAGAGCAAGAAGTAAAACAGGAATGTTAGGATATTTCACGTCGGAAGGGCTAATTTCACCATGGATTTACACGGAGCGATTGCTCAGGAAATACATGACAAATAATATTCCAAACTGCTTGACAGTTCCAGATATAATATCCCCATGAATTACCAAAAACTGAACAATATAACGGGTTGGCTCATTTTTGCAGTGGCTTTGGGCGTATACCTTTCCACCATGGCACCGACTGCCAGCTTCTGGGACTGTGGCGAATTTATTGCCTGCTCGTATGAACTGGAGGTGACCCACCCACCAGGTGCGCCGCTGTTTTTGCTGCTAGGAAGGATTTTTTCCCTCTTTGCGCCCGGGCCGGAAAGTGTTGCCTTTATGGTGAACCTGCTAAGTGTGCTATCGGGCGCATTTACCGCTATGCTGACCTGCTGGATCACCACGATGCTGGCCAGCCGGGCGATGCAAGGGTACCTGCACAACAAATCTTCAAAAGAAACTGCCATCCTTTTTGCAGGGGCTGTAGCAGGGCTTGCGTGTACGTTTGCCGATTCTATCTGGTTCAATTCTGTTGAGGCAGAGGTCTATTCGATGAGTTCCTTTTTTACTGCAGTGGTGGTTTGGCTCATGCTAAAATGGGAAGCCAGGGCTGATAACCCCAACCACCTAAAATGGATTTTGCTCATTGCCTACGTCATGGGACTTTCTATTGGGGTGCACTTGCTGAACCTGCTCACCATCCCGGCATTGGCACTCATCTATTTTTTCCGCAAATATGATTTCTCCTGGAAAGGGCTTTTTGCCACCCTAGGGATTTCTGTGGTGATTCTTGCATTGGTCCAGTATGGAATCATCCAGTACCTGTTTGACCTTGCCTGGCAGTTTGAGAAAATATTTACCGGCACCATGGAGGCTAGTGGAGCAACCATAGGTGGAATGGGACTTCCAAAAGGAACTGGGGCTACCATTTTAGGATTGCTGCTGGTGAGCCTGCTTGTTGGGCTCCTCGTAGTTAGTCAAAAACGGAAACTAGTAATTCTCAACACCGCTGTTCTGGCCTTTTCGCTCATTCTGATGGGATTTTCGTCTTATGCCGTAATCTTCATACGGTCGCAGGCAAACCCCGCCATTGACATGAACAACCCCGAAAATTTGCTCACTTTCCTGAGCTACATGAAACGGGAGCAATACGGGGATCGCCCCCTGCTACGAGGGACTTTGTACAATGCACGGCCTGAAACAGAAATCAAAGGGAACCAACGGGTTACCAAAATGGAAACCCAGGGGATGCGGTACATTGAGGTGGACGGGGCTGAACGATACGTGGAAGATGGAGAAGAAAGGGAATATGTATATGCCGATCGGGACATTGTCTGGTTTCCCAGAATGTACACCCCCTCCCGGTACAGTTCTGGCCGCCATGGGTACATTAACTACGTAAGTAACCTGGGTGCTGACAAAAAGAGCCCATATGATGACCGCCCCACACGTGGAGAAGACCTCACCTTTTTCTTTTCCTACCAGCTTAACCATATGTACTTCCGCTATTTCATGTGGAACTTTGTGGGCAGGGCAAGTGACCTGAAAGAAGCAGACTGGCAGTCAGGATTTGAGACAGCCGCCCAAAGGGAGCCCTACCAAAACAATAAAGCACATAACCATTATTATTTTCTGCCGCTGTTTATTGGCCTCCTGGGCCTTGTCTGGCAAGCTTCCGTGAATAAAAATCAGGCATTAATCGTAGGGGCATTATTCCTCTTCACCGGCATTGCCATCATTGTTTACCTCAACCAATATCCCAGCCAGCCGCGCGAACGGGACTACTCCTACGCAGGGTCCTTCCAAACTTTTTGTATCTGGATAGGACTAGGCGTGATTTTCCTGTATGAAGTTTGGCGAAAATATCTGAAAGCCGCCGCCCCTTATGTTGCCGGGATTCTTTGCCTGGGAGTTACCGCATTGATGGCCGTTGAAAACTGGGATGACCACAGCCGAAAAGGTCGGTGGATTGATGTAGAATTTGCCTACAACCTGCTCAACAGCTGCGCCCCAAATGGCATCCTCTTCACCGGTGGTGATAACGACACCTTCCCATTGTGGTACGCCCAAGAAGTAGAGGGCTACCGTACAGATGTGAGAGTAGTGAACCTGGAACTGCTTATTTCTGATTGGTACATCGAACAGATGACCAGTACGCGTAATGGTACGCCGGGCATCCCCCTTACCATGCAGCCCAAAGACTATTCCGGACTTAAAGGCCAGGTGGTGTATGGAAATTACGACAAGGACATCCTCCTCCCTTCAAACAAGAACCAACTTCTCCGAGACGGAATTATCAGCCCAGAAGAAGCCGCTCAAACCGACAGTTTGATGGTTTGGGATTTTAAGCCCAGGAGCCAGCGATACATCTACCGGAAAGATTTGGTCATCATCGAGCTGCTGCAAAATATTGCTACCAATGGTTGGAAACGTCCGGTGTATTTTGCCAATACCATGGCCCCCAGCAGCTACCTGAACCTGGACCCTTACCTTCACATGGAAGGTATGGCCTATCGGGTGCTTCCGGTAAAAAAGGTCGAGACCCCTCAAAACCGTTACTTCACCGGCTCTGTGAGAATAGATAGCACCAAAAAACGGCTCCTTGACATCTATCAGTTTACCGGACTAGATGACCCCACCGTAAACCTTGACCAACACATTCGGGACATTATCTTAAGCAACTACCGCAATGTATTCTTCCGCCTGAGCAATGCCTATGCGAACCAGATTACCCAGTTGGATACGCGTATCCGTCAAGTGGCTGGTGTGATGCAACAGGAAACCGATACGGAGAGACTTACCGCGTTACAGGAAGAAATCAGGAACATGCAACAAACGGGCGCACAGCTCAAAGATTCTCTCCGAAAGGTGGTTGTATACGGTAAGCAATCCATAACCCATGAAGTGGCTGAACCACCTTTTGCCCAGCAGCTCCGAAAAGCCCAGTTGTTATTCCAGGTTGGCGTCAATGACTTGGCCCGAAAAGAATTTGAATGGTTGGTTCCACGGGCAGTTGCAACATTGGAACGCTACAAGGCGGCAGGCAGGCAAATTGACCAGCAAGACTTTCATTTCAATGGCCTGTTACTTTCCATTCAGTTTTATGCAAACCAACGAGAGCTGGAGACGGCCCGTGGATTGGCGGACCAGGTGAAGGTCCTTACTGGTAGTGAAATTGGGGAGCAAATCCTTCAGCAGAGCTTGGGGCAGCCCGCGAATTAGGAAGGGTAGGTGATAGGTGTTGGGTTTTAGGTGAAAGGGTTAGGCATTTGCCAGCCTTTAAGGGTATCTTTTGCAAGATCAGTCAGGGGTTCTCCCTTCCCCGTTTGGGCATTTACCTGAACAATCACCGTCTCTGCTGTTGCAGCCAACTGATTTTGCTGAAATAATCCCTGATAAATTCGGATGGAGCTGTTTCCAGTTTTTACGATCCCCGTGCCTATTTCCACGGTACCTGGCCAGGTTATTTCTTTCAGAAATGCCAAATTCAGGGAGGCAATTACAAAGCTCGCCCCTGTGGTAAGAATTGGAAACTGAGGGTTATATAAGACCTCCACTCGACCTGTTTCCAGGAAATTGGCAAAAACTGCATTGTTTACGTGCCCTTGCCTGTCGGTATCTGAATACCTGATTTTGTCAAAGGTGCTCAAAGGAAAACCGTCAATTTGCAAAGAGGATGCATCCATAACTCATTTTTAGGCAAATTCACATATCCTGATTCAAAATAAAAGGTAGCGTTAGGTTAGCTTTAACCTATTCAAAGGTACATAGGATCTTTCTTTTAAACCCCTACTTTGACTATGCCCAGAATTGTTATGGCCACTCCTGAAGATTTGCCTAAGATCCTTGACCTGTTTAGGGAATCAGTCATCCAGAGCGGAGTTGAGCATTATACCTCAGCACAACTCGCTGCCTGGAGCAGTTCTGCTGATAATCTGCCCAGGTGGCAACAAAAAGTCCAGGAAGATCAGTTTCTCCTGGCATTGGAAGGAACACAATTGCAAGGGTTTGCTTCCCTTAAATCACCAGATTACCTCGATTTGATGTACGTGGCTCCAACCTCTCAAAGGTTAGGTGTGGCATCCTCTCTTCTGGCAGCCATAGAAGATCGGGCAAAGAAGCATGGAATAACTGTGCTCAAGTCGGATGTAAGCAGAGTTGCCCGACCTTTTTTCGAACATAAAGGATTCTGTATAGTCAAGGCCCAACAAGTGGAACGGAAGGGCGAATGGTTGGAGAATTTTAGGATGGAGAAAACCCTGAAACTCACATAAAAACTGTCGTTTTTGAGCCACAGGTTAAAATCTCGGTCACGGGCGGGCTACACGCCAGCTAATAACTGTGTCCTCATAAAAAATTCATTATTTTAAGTATTCACCTTCCATGGCTTTCCGGACTAAGTAGGTAGTGCTGGAAACTCCAAACTTTTTCAGCAGGTGCTTTCGGTGTGTATCAACAGTACTTGAAGCAATAAAAAGCTTCTCCCCGATTTGTTGAGAAGATAGTCCTTTAGAAAGGTGTTGTAAAACTTCAATCTCTCTGTTTGTTAATTTTATTTTTGTATTCTCTTTAGAGGATGCGATTCGCCTCCCCTTAATGTCAATTTTTATTATTTCCTTTCCAAAGTAGAGTTCTCCTTTTTTTACTTCATTGATGGCAAATATCATCTCATCCTTATCTGTATGATCCTTTAGCATGTATCCATCAGCTCCAAAATCTATTGCTGTATTTATATATTCTGGGGTTTTATACATCGAAATAATTAGAACTTTTACATTGGGGTAATTTTTCTTTATAAACTTTGTCACCTCCAGACCATTTAAAAGAGGGAGTTCAATATCTACCAAAGCGACATCTATCTGAGTCTCTTTGATTAACTTTATTGCTTCCTCTCCATCAGATGCTTCACCTACTACCCTTATGTTCTCTTCATATTTTAATAGAGATTTCAAGCCATCTAATACCAGCTTTTGATCCTCTACTATAAAAACTTTTATCATTGTTGGGTACTATTAATCGACTTATAAGGAATTTCCAATGCTACTGTTGTCCCATGTCCAATCTGAGAATCAAAGATAATACTTCCATTTATTTCCTCGACCCGCGAATAAATTGAAATCATTCCCATTCCATTCTGCGCAGAACCTGTATTCGTATCAAAGCCTTTACCATCATCCTCTACAGTTATAGATAAATGATCATCAACATCAAGAAAATTGAGCGTAATATTTTGAGCATCTGCATGTTTCAAAATATTGGAAAGAAGTTCCTGAATGATTTTGTAGAGATTTTTTTCAACCTTAGGAGGTAATCGGTCGTCAAAATCATGAGCTACGACTGTTACTGAGAGCTGTCTGCTACTTTCAATTTTATACGCTAAATCTCTAACTGCAGGTAATAGCCCTAGATTTAATAATAATCTATCGCCAATCTCATGAGAAATGTTCCTTACAGTTTCTGTAGCTTCGTTAAGGAGGTCATCGGCTACCCTATATTGTTCCTCCAAACGGTCGCCTATTTTCAAAATGTTTTTCTCAAATTCTTTGAAATGAAGCCTAACCATGGAAAGAATTCCTCCCAGCCTATCATGCAAGTCTGAAGCGATTTTGTGCCTTACTTCATCCTGTCCATTAAGAACTGCTGTAACTAATTCAAGCTCCTGAGTTTTAAGTAGGTTATCAATTTCGTTTTGCCTAAGCTGAACTTCTTGCTCTGCAATGATGGCCCTTTGTCTATTTTTATAATTCAGGGCGGAAAAAATCATCAGTGCTAAAAAAAGGACCACCCCTCCTACTATCGAGTAAAATATAATTCTTTGTTTGGCATTATTTAGAACTTCTAGTTCTAGCTTATTTTTAGCTATTTTCAGTTGGTACTGGCTGGCTATAAGCTCTTGATCTAACTTTAATCCCGATCTTTCTTTCTCTGATAAGCTATCTGCTAAGGCAGAGTATTTCAGAAAAAAATTGAGCGCTTCTGAAGAATCTCCAAGCAAAGTGTGTGAATCCCCTATTTTCTGTAAAATTTTCGCTTCCAATAAAGGACTCCTATGGTTTTGTAGTGTTTTCCTAGCCATTTCAAGATATTTTAATGCCTGTCCCAAAGTATCCTCATAAAAGTGGGCAAGGCCAATGTAATAGTACGATTCAGCAATCTTGATTTCATTACCAATAACTTGTCGAGTTTCAAGACTCTGATGAAGCTGTTCAAGTGCCTTTTCCGTCTCGCCTTTCTTCATGTAGAGAATTCCTATGTTGTGTACTAAATCTTGATAATAAATTTTATCGGTATATGAGGCCGTTAGTTTTAGGCTTTTCTGATAATATATTAGTGCTGAGTCAAATTCCGCAAGTGTAGTGTAAATATTACCAATATTCTGTAATGAATTTGCTTGACCAGGAAGATATGTTGCTCGTTCGGAAATGCTAAGGCTTTGCCTATGGATCCTTAAGGCTGTTCTATATATCTTTAAGTATTCATATACCAGAGCAACCTCATTCAACGACTTTGATATTCCGATAGAATCACCTAATTCTTCTCTTTTGCTCAGCCCAATTCTAAAGTATCGAAGTGCCTCTTTATATTCTCCAAGCTTTTTAAATACATTCCCTGTACTATTATATATACTTGCTAGTGCTAACTCATTTTTTCTATTCGATGGAAGAGCCTCTAGCTTCTCTATACTCAATATTTCATAAGCTTTTGCTTTCTGATAGTTTCCCATTTTCGAGTTTACTACCCCGACCTGATGGTAATCTCTACCAACTCTATAAGAATCACCTATCTTCTTATCAATCTCTAACGCCTTCAAATACGCCTGTTCGGCATTTATAAGATTCCCCAATAGCTCATAAGCATTCCCCTTACGATTCCAAGAATCGGATTGCCCCCTTAAATAATCCAATCTGATAGCTAACTGGAGTCCTTTATTCGCATAAAATATAGAAGAATCCGTACTGATCCTTCTATATTCCCAAGCTAAGTCATTAAATAAATCTACTGCAATACTGTCAGACTTAGCATGTAGCACCGCTTTTATCAATTCATCCTTGTTAAGGTTTGTTTGCCCTTTCGCTATTTGAAAAGAAATCAAAATCAGGAGAATTTGAACAACTATCCAATATGGTTTTGGTATTCTTTTCAAATTCTTGGATAAAGTTATTTTAAGCACCAAGCATTATACAAAATTCGATTTGTAACAGCCTAATTCATTAGCAAATTTACTCCTGATTTAAATTTTAATCTAATCTATTGAAAGCGGAGAGCCTTTACCTTAATCATTAGGCAGGGTAAAAT
>JBCDIQ010000110.1:0-14924 GCA_039024295.1 Bacteroidota bacterium
CCCAAATATCCAGGCAATGCTCGAACCAAATGTTTTTTCCTTTCTCATGGTGAGCGTGGTCCTCTTTGTTTTGGGGGCTATTGGGGTGATGACCCGCAAAAACGGCATCGTTCTGTTCATGTGCATCGAATTGATGCTAAACGCGGTTAACTTGGCGTTGGTCACCTTTTCCAATATGTACGATGACCCGCGCGGTTCCATGATCGTATTTTTTGTGATGTGTGTAGCGGCCGCTGAAGCAGTAGTCGGCCTCTCCATCATCATTGCCCTGTTCCGAAACAGGCTGGATGTAGACATCAACGAGGTCAACCTCTTCAAGTGGTGATCCTCCCGCTCACATCCTTTTCACCCTACCCTACCCCAAAGCTTTTTCTATGAATACCCTGATTGTCCTGCTGCCTTTCCTTGGTGCCCTTGTCATTGGCATGGGGGGCTTTTTCAGCGAAGGATTCCGCCGTCAGGAAAAACTCATTGGTGGCCTGGCTACCTTGGCCGTTGCGATTCCCTTTGGCATCGTGGTCCTTAACTTCTTTTCCTATCAGGGAACGCCCATCGATTTTGCCACCGTCCAATGGATGCAGGCAGGAAACCTGGACATTTCTTTCAGCTATACCCTTGACGAGCTTTCCCTCCTTATGGCCATGATTGTGAACGGGGTCGGTGCCTTGATCCACATCTATTCTATTGGGTATATGCATGGAGACAAGGGGTTCTATAAATTCTTCGCATACCTCAACCTCTTCATTTTTTCCATGAACAACCTCATCCTTGGGGATAACATGGTGGTTATGTTCCTTGGATGGGAAGGGGTAGGCGTATGTTCTTACCTGCTGATCGGGTTCTGGTACGAAGATATGATGAAGGCAAAGGCAGCACAGAAAGCATTTGTGGCCAACCGGATTGGTGATTTTGCCATGCTGATCGCCATGTTCCTGGTCTTCAAAGAGACCGGCAGCCTGATGTTCTCTGATTTAAACGCAGCAGTTGGCAGCTTTAGCAGCGAAACCACCTTCTGGATCGCTTTTTTGGTATTTATAGCAGCAACGGGTAAATCTGCTCAGATTCCCTTGTATGTCTGGTTACCAGATGCCATGGCAGGTCCTACTCCTGTTTCTGCCTTGATCCACGCTGCCACCATGGTTACTTCAGGAATTTACTTGATTGCTCGTATCCACCCTATTTACGTGGCTGCTCCTGAAGTGATGGCCGTTGTGGTCATCGTTGCAGCCCTTACCGCAATAGTAGCCGCCTTAATTGCTTTGGCGCAAAACGACATCAAAAAAGTACTTGCATATTCTACCGTATCTCAATTGGGATTCATGTTCATGGCACTTGGGGCTGGCGCATTTACTGCTGCCATATTTCACGTAATGACCCACGCTTTCTTCAAAGCCTGTCTCTTCCTCGGTTCTGGATCGGTGATCCATGCCATGGAACACATGCACACAGTTGATGACCCACAAGATATTCGTACCATGGGAGGCCTTTCTAAATATATGCCTTCTACCAGCCGAACCTTTTGGATCTCCACCCTAGCCATTGCCGGGATCCCCTTTTTATCTGGTTTCTTCTCCAAGGATGAAATCATGGCCAGTGTCTTTTTCTATGGCTATGAAAACTCCTTGTACTACTTTGTATATGGCGTAGGTATGCTGACTGCATTTCTGACCGCATTCTACATGACACGTGTGACTTACCTTACCTTTAACGGAAAGGAACGTTTCCCGCAAGAGAAAAAACCACACGAAAGCCCTGCTTTAATGACCCTGCCTCTTTGGGTCCTTGCTGTCCTTGCAATTGTTGCGGGTTACCTGGGCCTTCCCTACGTAATGGGACATGGGGAATACAACATGATTGGCCATGGCTGGCTGGGAAAATCAATTGACAATATGCCCATGATGGAAGAACATGCTACTACGAGCATGGAATTGTTTCTCATTGGGTTTTCTGCGCTGGTAGCTATCATTGGCGTATTGGCAGCCAGAAACCTGTACCGCAAACACGACTTGAGCGGAGATGACATCCTCATGCAGCGTCTGGGCGGCCTTTACGGTGCCATGGAGCAGAAATTTTATGTGGATGAGTTGTACCAGTATTTCTTCATCAAGCCCTTCATGTGGTTCTCAGAATCCGTTATCAAACCCTTTGATGAAAATGTGGTCGACGGGGCGGTGAGGGGAATTGGAGATTCTACTGGATCAATTGGGGAGGTATTCCGCAAACTCCAAAGCGGCCTCATCCAGAACTACATGTTGGTGGTTTCCATCGGGGTACTGGCGGTATTAACCTTTTTGATTTTCGGGTAGGGATTTTAAAAAGACATTTTAGCGATTTTAAAGGAGGTCAATTAAGAGATCGGGTTTTTTCCCTTTGCCAGTCTTCCGCCTGCAAGCCCAACCAACGCAGCAAAGCCGGTCATAAAAACAGCGGAAATGATCATCATCCCTATTGTGGGCTGATTGTCAAATTCTCCTGTATTTGCATGAAACAATATGGACAGTTGCCATCCTACCGTAGATTCAAAAAGGCCCAGGATTGAAGCAAAGGTTACCCCAGTACTTAAATCTTTTTGTTTGGTGGCAATAAAGGCAGTTGCCCCATAGATGAGGAATGAAATGGGGGATAAAAACGCGTAGTTGAATCCCAACTGCCTGGAAGCAACTGAGCCTAAAGTGTCCAAAAGGGTAATTGCAAGTAGTCCAAATATCAGGGTCTTATGGTATTGTTTCATGGTCAGTATCCTTAGGAATAAATGGAGTGAGAATCTTCATGCTTGGTTCCATGAGCCGTTTTTCACATAAATCAAGGGTCAATACTTTAATCTTCCTTCCTCAACCATCCCAACACCCTGCCATTGGCAATCCTCCATTTGTCATTTTCCAGTGCTAGTTGATAGGTTTCCCTCGATTGGCCCAAGGGCCCTGGGTTTTGCTGGATGATTTCAATTTCCCCCTCAGTGACGTTTGAAATAATGGCGACATGCCCATACCTGTTCAAGGTTGTGCCTTCAAATATTAGCAGGTCGTTTACCTGAGGTTGGGTTTGGCTCAGGTTGGTGTATTGAGTCAAATTCCGCTGTGTATTCTGTTGGCCGTCCTTTAAGGATTTGTCAAAGAAGTCTTTTGCATTTCCATAGCTGTCGGGCATGGTGTGGTTCAAATGCTCGTAGTAGTACCGCTTCACAAACTCAACACATTGGTACTTCAATCCCAAATTATAGCCGTCAGCAGTCGTATTTCTTTCCGTTACATTCCCTACCCCTCCATTGTAATACACGTAAACGCCATTCAATTCGTCAATTTTTTGCCCTACCTCAAAGTTGAGATTCAGGTTAACATGCCTGAAAATCCAGAGGGCCCCAAAGCCCAATATGACTAGGCCGATGGTAACGTATATCCACTTTTTAACCTTCAAATTCACCAATTCCAGGGTTAAACTTTTAATCTATACTAGCTCCAACCATATTGAAGTATACATATAAAAATTGCTCTCCAATTGTAGAACCTATAATGCAAAGTTCATTCATTTCCATAATCCTCAAATTTAGGAATTCCTCCAATACTTCAGCATCCAAGCTCAACCTTTTCTTGATTTAGTCCAATAGACTACTTGCAAGTCTTGTACTTCGTTCTAGAAAAAGAATACTTGCCCGCTAACCCTTCCAAGCATGAAAAAGACATTGTCCCTCTTGCTTATTGTCGGCTTCTCCTGTAGCCTGATCGCCCAGCAGAACTTTCGGGAATTTGACCTTAACGATTCGACTGCATACACCTTAAACCCAGATACCGCGATAGTTGTCTCCAAAACAAAGGTGTATTACCAGACCTCAGGAGGGACCAGACTGATTCGTGATTTTTCGACTCCAGATGGCAATATGTACATCAGAGATTTTGATATCGTTTCAGATAACGTTTGGTATGCAATCTTTGGCGGAAGGAATTGGGGCGGAGCATCTCTCCTGTACAAGACCCTCGACAAAGGACTCACCTGGACGGTGGATTCTTCCATTTTTGCGGCTACCAAGCCCGTATATGAGGATCGGATCATCGCCGATGAGAGTTTGTACCAACTACATCGAATATCAGAGGATACCTTATTGCTATTTGTCTCCTACTACCAATGCGGCATCTTTTATTCCATTGATGCCGGACAGAGCTGGGACCTGTGGTTTGCCAATACCCCTGCCAACTACAAAGGGATTTTCCGCTGTGGAACGGACTATTACCTCTGGGGCCAGGAAGGAGATGGATTCCCAGGCTCCATGTTTGGGTTTGATGCGTCGCTGCTCCTTTCTCCCGATACCAATAATGCCTGGACCCATTTTTCAGAAAACTACCATCCCAGTTGCTACAATAGTGGCAATCCCGATTGCATCTACGTCCCCAATTCCAAGACGGGGTATGAACAGTTTTTGTTCTTTCAGAACTATATCTCCCAGAACTGTTCGAACGTGACTTCTACCCTATCTGCTGATATTCCATCAGCGCAGGTAATGGTCTATCCCAACCCCTCTCAAAATGGGATATTTTCCCTTCAATGGGATCGGACTGGTGCTACTCCCATTCAATACAGCATCCTCTCAGCCAATGGCCAATTGATTGTATCTGACAAAATCTCGGGAAATAGCGAGGCTCAATTTAACCTTTCTGGATTCAATCGGGGTCTTTACTTTTTGGTAGTGAAATATGGGGATGGGGTGGTGCGAAGGAAGATTATTTTCTAGGGAAATAAGGAGTCAACTAGTTGTTGGCTTTGCACATTCACCTAAAAAAGAGTTCATATATCCGTAAAACAGGGTAGAGTTTTTCTGGCTGAAATATGGTATTTTTGCCATATATAAATTGAATATGCGTTACATCATTTCACTATCCCTCTTACTCTCCACTCTATTAGCATCAATCTCATATTCTCATGCTCAGTTCAAACCTGAGAAAGTGATTGCAGCACAACCCACTGTAGGAATAAAAAATTTTGAGACAGTTGACCTTGATGGAGATGGAGACCTGGATTTATTAACTGCTTCTCCAGGAGACAATAGAATTGGTTGGAGTGAGAATATTGGAAATGGTGAGTTTATTCCGAGAAAAGATATTTCGCAAAGTTCAACTGGGGCATATGATGCTACAGCTTCGGATTTAGATGGTGATGGATACTTGGACGTAATTGCAGCATCTCAAGCGGGTAACAAGATTTCCTGGTTTAAGCACTATGGAAGAGGTCTTTTTGGATATGAAGAGGTTGTAGATGCAACTGCCAATGGTGCCACAAGTGTTGTGGGGATGGACATGGACGGTGATGGTGACCTTGATATTGTCGCTGCTTGCCAAAGTTCTGGCAGCGGTTTTGAAATAAGGTGGTACGAAAACCTGGGAGGCACATTTAGAGCTCATCGACTGCTCCCTGGGAATGCATCAACCCAGATCACCCTTCTCACTTTAGACATAGATAATGACGGCGATGATGACCTGATCTCTCAGGGGCTTTTTTCAGGGAGTCATATAATCAGGTTACACGAAAATGTGAATGGAGCAATAGCTCTTCCTAGAAGCCTGGTCAGTCGAAGTTCTGCTTATTCATCATTTGATTTTGCGGATATAAATGGAGACTCATTATTAGATATAGTTTTGCCCCTGGGTGGGGATGTGTTGTGGGCAAGAAACAATGGATCAAATACATTTCGGACACTCTCACGAATCACCTCGCAGTTTATTGCGCCCCAAGCCATTAGTTGTGCAGACATCGATGGGGATGGAGACCAGGACATAGTCGGAATAGATCCATCGGTCAATGTTATTGAGATAAGCTGGGTCGAGAATACAGGAGGAACGAATTTTACCACCAAACATTTGGTTCAATCTAGGCTCAGGCTGGGCTCTAATACCCTATATAAGGTAAGTGCAATAAATATTGATGGCTCTAATGGGGTTGATATTATATGGTCAGATAGCGACTTTGACTTTATAGAGGTTTTTCGAGATAGTACTGTTGGTTCATTCCATGCTCCAGTCAAGGTGACAGGAGATTTTGGACTCTCAAATTCAATCCTGGTAGATGTTAACAATGATGGCCTGGATGATGTCGTAATGATAGGCCCAGCTCCAGATAGATACATAAAATGGAGCGAAAACTTAGGGAGAAAGGAATTTGGTCCAATTCAGAATATCATTCCTAAAATCCAGGTCTTTGGATTTTTACAAGCTGGCGATATAAATAGTGACAACTTTGAGGATATCATATATTTTACCAGTCAGCCAACGGGTAGAGCTTATTGGCTTTCCAATAATAAAAATGGAACATTTGGGACACCACAAAGAATCGGGTCTTCAAATAATATATCGTCAATCGAACTAGAAGATTATGACCATGATGGAGATAAAGATATGCTGATATCTCCCCAGGGTTATGTTTTTGAAAACACTGGAGGAGGGCAATATACCTCCGTAGGAACAGTTTCTTCACTTGGAGGGAACAGCAATGCTTCAATTTTTACAAATCTTACCAATGATACATTGGTAGATATAGTAGTAGTGGGTGATCGCAACATGGTTTGGTGGATTAATCAAGGAGGTAGTTTTAGTTCCGGAAGGGTTTTTCAAAACGACTTCAAAATGGTGGATGCTGGAGATGTCGATGGGGATGGGGATGAAGACCTCGTCTATGCTTTGTCTAATGATGAAATCTATTATCTCGATAATCTTAGAGGGTTCACAGGCTTCGCAAGACTACTTACAAATCAAGTCAATTCTATACAAACCCTAAAGCTGTCCGACTTAGATGCGGATGGAGATTTAGACGTCCTTACGGTTTCAAGTGCAGATTATAAGGTAGCATGGCATGAAAATGTCAACGGGAAATTATCCGCCCAAAAGGTGCTTAACATCCAGTCTACCAATTATAATCCCATCTCAGCAACAGTCGGTGACTTAGATGACGATGGAGTCAACGATATTCTCTTAACCACCAGAACTCCGTCAACCTATGCAGGGAAGATTTCCATTTTTTCGAATGGATCAAGAAGTCCATTCCAGGCTAGAGGCACTGTGTTTGTGGATGAAAATCAAAACGGAATGCTCGACCCAAATGAACCAAGATTCAACCAGGCACCAATAGCCACAACACCGAATATAGGCCTTGCGTACTCGGGGGTTGATGGGAATTACTTCATGAACTTTGACGTGACGGTTCCTTTCACTTACCAAATATCGCCAATTGGGTTACCTAACTGGGGAATTACTTCAGATTCCCTAAGCTACGATCTCCCAGTCGATAGTACCTTATTCATAGCCGATAGCCTTGATTTTGGCATGTATCCTATAATTAGGAGTGATTCAACGCGATCAGATCTGGTTGGCTCCTTTTCGCGCTGTAATACAGTCATCAATAGCTGGATCAATGTGACCAACACTGGTACAACCTTTCCTTCAGGCATTATCCAGTTAAGGCTTGATCCTAAAATTTCATTTGTTTCAAGTTCAGTTATGCCAGATTCCATTGTGGGGCAAGATGTCTATTGGCATTTTGACAGCCTTTTTTATTTCGAAAACCAAATGATCAAATATGAGGCTGCCATGCCCGATTTTCGAAGTATTGGAGACACGCTGAAAAGTCGTGTTGTTACCAGATTAGTTGATAGCTTAGGAACAACCACTTTTAGTAGTTATGACTCTCTGTACCAAGTACTGCTTTGCGCCTATGATCCCAATGATAAATTGGCAGAACCAAGTGTAGTTGGGTCTCAAGGCTACCTACCTTACACCACAGAGTATATCGATTATACGGTCAGGTTCCAAAATACCGGAAATGATACAGCCTTTGTGGTAATCATTGAAGACCAGCTCGACCCTAACCTGGAATGGACCTCAATCCTTCCGCTGGCATCGAGTCATCCAATGGAATTTGATTTTCTTCCCAACGGCTTGGTGTCTTTTATCTTCAATGACATTCAGTTACCTGACAGTGGTGCCAACTTCAATGGAAGTCAGGGGTTTGTCAAATTTCGGATTAACCTAAATCAAGGGCTTCCAGCTGGCACAGAGATCAGGAATTCGGCAGGAATCTTTTTTGATCAAAACCCGCCCATTATCACCAATACGACGCTTCACACCCTTTTCGATTGTGCCAACCTGTCTGCCAATGTAGATCAGCAATCCATTTGCTTTGGGGATGTATTGACGGGAGATGTCCCTCTCTACCTCGACTCGACCCAAAATACGTGGCGTATCAATTCTATCTTGAACACGAGTACAGAGCGTCTGGCCTGGGTTGCGGATACTGCTGGAATCTTTGATCTGAACCTCCTCGCAAATAGCCGTATTTGTAGACTGGATACCACCATTCGTATTGAAGTGTATCCGGCTTTAGATACCTCGGTCACATTGAACCGCTCAAACTTAACCTCCAACGCCCCCGCCGCCACCTACCAATGGCTCGACTGCAATGCAAATTACGCAGCAATCCCAGGAGCAACTCGCCAAACCTTTGAGCCTACTGCGAATGGAATTTATGCCGTTCAGCTAACAGAAAATAGCTGTGTGGATACCTCTGCGTGCTATTCTATCACCACCGTGAGCATAGATGATGTTACCAGCTATAACATTCACATCTATCCTTCTCCATTTTCCGAGCAGCTCAACATTGATCTTTCGGATGTGAAACAAAGGGTTCGCGTGGCGATACATGACCTGCAAGGCCGAACGGTATACCATGAGGTAAAAGAGGCGGGTAACAACGTCCTGCTAAACCTGGAAAAATTGACTCCGGGTCATTATACCATATTGCTGTATTCGGATAGTCAGCGACTGATTCACTCGGCGAGGGTGATCAAGCAGTAATTTGGGACTTTACAACCTAACCTTCATGAAACTCATTGCTATTCTAACAACTATTTGCCTTGGTTTAAGCACAGGATTTGGTGCTGACACGACCATTAACTTTAGACAAATCAGCTATTCAGAAATTTTTGAGGTTGCTAAACAAGAGAACAAACGGGTGCTCCTCTATTTCCACTTTGAAGGTTGTAGACCATGTAGGGAAATGGAAAAGACCGTTTTTATTGATGAGCAGGTAGCAAATTTCTACAATGAAAACTTTGTTTGCTTAAAAATAAATACAATGGAGGAAGCGGGCATTGAAGTAAAAAATACCCATCAAGTAAAAATCAATCCCGCTTTTTTATTTTTTGACCAAAATGAAAACCTCCTGAATAGATTCATTGGTTCATGTACATCTCAAGAACTTATTTCACACGCTCAAAAGGCTTTGAGTCCAACCCAAAACCTTCGCGTAATGAAAGAATCCTATCAAAAGGGAAATCGAGCACCTGATTTTCTGTTTGACTATACTTATCGGTTGAGGGACGCCAATCAGGTCGATTCTGCTGTTATCAATCAATACCTGAGGACACAATCTTTCGAAGAGTTGGCTGAAGAGCATAACCTAAAATTCATATACGAATTTACGTTGCATAAATGTAATCCTACCCTTCAATTTGGGGGTCGTGCATTTCATTTTATGTTGGAGAACAGAAATAGTTTTAGCAAATACTTTAAACTTGAGCAAGTAGAAACCAGGATTGCAGGAACTGCGATTTTAGCTGCTCAACAAGCAGTAACAGAACAAGATGAGTCTACCTTCAATAAAGCGATAGAGGTGCTGAGAGAATTTGATAATGGAAAGGCGTACTTCTACAAAAAAATGGACGGGGGAGAGACGGGGATGTTCACAAGTAAAAGTTGGATACTAGAGTTTAAGATGGCCTATTATGAAAAGTCTGGTAGTACCGAGCTATACAACGAAGCCCTGGAGCAGTTCATTGGAAAAATCTGGGATGACGCCTATGAGCTAAATTCTATAGCTTGGAATTTTTATAAGAAGTATGACGATAAGGATCGGTTAGCGTTGGCTAAAACTTGGTCAATTCGATCTATTGAGCTGAACGATAGCTATGCCAATATCGACACCTATGCATCTCTGCTTTACAAATTGGGAGATTATGAGTCAGCTTTGAAACAGGCCGAAAGAGCTATAGCAGTTGCTAAACAGGAGAAAAAGGAGTACCAAGAAACAGAGGCCCTAATCACTCGGATCAAGGAGAAGATGAACAAATAGTCCTTGGGAGACTGATTCTCTAAACCACCTCCTTGGGCTTCGGCGCAAAGTCCTGCATGTGCTTTTTGAAAAATTTGTCGCAATAGAGGCAGATGTTTTTCGCTTCTCGGGTTTCCTTTTTTGCCTGTTCCCGGCTGATGCCTAGCTGTTCGCCCATTTCCCAAGGTTCTCCTTCGTTGAGTTTGCGGAAAACTTCCATCTTGGAAAGCCGTTGTAGCACCTCCGAAACTTTTTCGGTGCGGGCATCCCCCATCGGATATAAAGTACCGGGGCAGCAAGGATTGATTTTCCACAACTGAATAGAGATTTCTTGGGGAATATCTTCGTAGCCGCCTAGGAAGTTGCGTGCGCCAGAAAGGATGGTACAGAAGTTATGTTCAGGATCGCGCTTCCAGATGTTTTTTTCCATGGCACGGCCTCTGGCCCAGTTGCCCCCTAACCACATGTCGTCTGTTGCACCCCAGTATCCCCAGCTTAGTCGGTGCCCGTGCAGGTAACTGCCTTTGTCGATCAAGGGGTCTTTATCGTCTCCATTCACCCCACGAGATTCAAACAGTTTGGCCAACTGCTCCAACCGTTCCCCTTTATGTCGGTGAAAGCGGTCAATACTGGCAATGTCAAATCGGGTTACTCCTTTTTCGATCAGGGTATCCAGCTTTTGCTCGTTCAAGATGTCTCCATTCGTCTGAAGCATGAGTTGGGTTTCATCCCCATATCGCTCCCGAACCCGATCCAGGATCATGTATAGCTTCTTCAATTCCGCCAAAGGCTCTCCACCAGAAAGAATCAAACGATCCATCTTCTCTGGCAGGTTGTCTATGATCTGCAAACATTCCTCTTCTGTGATTCGCTCCCCTTTTGGACCCGATAAATTGTAACAGTGTGCGCAAGTATCGTTACACAGTTGGGTAAAGACCCAGTATACAGATTCACAATGGGTGAAATCTTGCTTGATTGCTATGTCTGCCATACGGTGAATTTATGTTTTTGAGCGAAGGTTTTCCCAGAAAGATAACTCTGACTGTACCCCGGTTTGTTTGTCGTCAATAAAATCGGATTTTGAAGCGTATACGTTGAGTTTACCAGCTTGCATCAGTCCAATTCGGTCGCCCATTAATAACGCCTCTTTCAAATCATGGGTCACAAACAGGCTGGTGATGCGAAACTCTTTTACCACTTTTTTCAAAAACCCCTGCATCAAGGCTCGGGTCTCGGTATCTAAAGCCCCAAATGGTTCATCCAAAAGTAACACCCGAGGGTTAATCGCCAAGGCCCGGCCAAAAGCCACCCGCTGGCGTTGCCCGCCTGATAATTGCTGGGGCATCTTTTCTGCCTGGTCTGCAAGTTCGATAGCCTCCAGCATTTCTGCGGTCTGCTGGCTGACAGTTGCCTCGGGTTCCTTTCGAAGGCGCAAGCCAAAGGCCACATTGTCAAAGACATTTAAGTGGGGAAATAACAATGCTTCCTGGTAGAGATAAACAATGTTTCGTTTATGCGGCGGAACTGAATTGATGTTGTTGCCGTCCAGCCACACCTCACCGGCATCAGCCGTTTCAAGCCCTGCAATGATCTTCATCAGGGTGGTTTTGCCACTGCCCGAACGACCCAGGATGCTCAGCATTTCGCCTTCTGCCAATTCAAATTCCAGGTTGGACAATACAGACTCACCCTCAAACTGCTTACTCAAGGTATGTATATGGAGCAAACTCATCAATCCGCAAGAACAATAAAACGGCGGTTAAACCAAAGTAACAGCGCGGGCGGCACCACCAATAAAAGCCCTGCCAAGGCAGCCAGGAATATGTTGGCCTCATTTACGTATTGGAAGACCGTCAATGTAAGGGTTTGCACCTTCCCTACCCCGATCAGGGTCGTCAATCCGTATTCAAACCAGGAGATCAAAAAGGTCTGAAAGAAGCAGACCAGCAGAGCCCCCTTCGCCATGGGCAGTAACACTTTCAGGAATCCTTGCAGCGGGGTCCCGCCCAAAGTAGACACCGCATCTGCCATGCGTTTCATTTCCTCATTCCAAAAGCCCATGAAAAAGATCACGCCAAAGGGGAAGGTAATGAAGAGCTGGGCGATGACGATGCCCAACACATTGCCCGATAATCCTGAACGAATAAAATAGAATTGGAGGCAGGCCGCAAGGATTACTGGTGAAAATACATATGGGAAATAAGCCAGTACCAGCAAGCGCTCCCGAAACCTGTGGTACGCCAGGTAACGACTTGTAAAAAAGCTCAACCCGGTTGCCAGGGTGGCCACGGCCAAGGAAACCACCAGTGAAATCGTCAACGCCTTACCTGTACCTGAAGCTCCGGAGAATAGGCTTGTCCAATGTTTCAAAGAAATGTTCCCAGGCAAAATCGCCGGATAGCTCCATTCTCCCCCAACTGAAAAGACCAGTAAGGTCAAAAATGGGATGAAAATAACCACCAACAGAATGATCAACAACAGACGTTTCATAATCGGGAAGCCTTCAGACGCGTATTACTTCGCCAGAATAGAAGGATTAAGGTACTCAACACGATGAAGGTGTACACCAGACTGATGACATATGCCTGAGGTTTGTCCAGTAGGTTGAACCGCTGGAGTTTATTGATGGCCAGCACAGAAACCATCTGCGGTGACTGCCGCCCAAGCAAGAGCGGGATTTCATACGAGCCCATGACAAAGATCAGGTACAACACCAGCGTGGGGAAGGCCGGACGCAACAGCATGGGAAACACCACCTTCCGGGAGATTTGGGAGCGATTTCCTCCGAGGGTAGCGGCCAGGTGCGCATAGTCTGCGATTCGTTCGCTTTTGTACAGATTGGCAAATAGGATAATGAAAAAGGGTGTCGCCATAAGGGTATGCGCAGCGATGATGCCAATTGAATACACATCATTCACCAGATTCGGAAACATTTGGATGTCCTCCATCAGTCCTATGCTGTGACTCACCCGGGAGATGATCCCCGCATTAGACAGAAATAGGAAAATCAGAAATCCTGTCACCATCGCTGGCAGGGTCAAGGGTAAATAAATCGCATACGAGGCCGTACCTTCCTGGAAGTTCAGGTACCTACTCGTCGTGGCCATTAGCGCAATCAACAATGCAATCCCAATGCTCATGGTGGCCACATATGCACTCGTTCCCAGAGATGCCCAGAACTCACCGCCACCCACGACTTTTACCCAGTGATCTGCCGTCATCCCTTCACTGATCAGTCCCACGAGGCCCAAACTATACGCCAATGCATACCCGATTCCCAACAGCAGTGGGCCAACTGCCAGAAGGAAGAAGAGGGATAGGCTGAGAGGGCGCATTTGAGGTATTAGGTGTTGGGTTTTAGGCGATAGGTTTTTGCATTAACGCTTTCCATGCCATCTTGTAGACCGTTGAGCGAAGCGAAATCCCGCGAAGCGGGAAAAACCGAAAACTATTAAAGCATTTCCTTACGAAAATCTGAGGCTAGACGGATCATGTATTCAGGGGCTAATTCCATTAAGGCGCGGTCCTGGATTTCTTCCCGGAGGGGGGCATAACGCCGGTTAGGGACTTGTTGGAATTTTTCCTGCCATTCATCTGGGAGTTTTTCGGTTGCCAGCACGGTTCCGTCTCCCCAAACCAGGGGATCGCGCTTGCGGTACTGGGCTTCTGGGGAAATCATGAAATTTACCACCACCATCGCTGCTGCTTTTTTGCCGGAAAGATGAGGAATGCCTAGGAAATGAGAGTTCTGAATCGTTCCGGGCTCCCAAACATACGCCCGAGCCATTGGGGGGAAGACCCCTTGAGCGACTTTGTTATCGACTTCGCTGTCGTTGTTGCTCATGGTGAACCACAATTCACCATTGGCAAACATCTGGTGCATTGGGGCCACACTTTCGGGAAATGTTTCCCCCTTCTTCCACAGATAGGGCTGAATACTTTTCAGGTAGGCCCACAGTTCTTTGCTATGCTCAGTATATTTTGCTTCGTCAAAGGGACCGTTTAAGGCATCTTTTCCGCCTGCGATGTCAATCAGCAAGGCTTTCAAAAAGGTGAGGCCCGTGAAATGGGTATCGAAGGTGAACTTCCCTGGATTCGCTTTTACAAAGGCCGCCAATTCTTCCCGATTTTGCGGAGGATCAGCAACTTCCTTGGAATTATAAATCCAGGTCATCTGCACATTGCCCCAGGGACATTCATACCCTTCTGTCGGCTGCTGGAAATCCTGTCCGATAAATTGATTCTCGAAATCGATGTACTGGCTGTTGGGCAGTCGATCCGTAAACGGCCCATGCAAGCCATTGATTTGACGCAGTTGGTAAAAGGTCTCCCCATTGATCCAGACCAAATCCAGCTCACTTGCTTTCTTTCCGGCCTCCAGTTCTGCCTGCAGCACCTGCACCAGGATGTTTCCTTGCCCGCTTGCAATGTCCAGGTCAATGCCATACCGGTTCTTAACTTCCGGCACCACGTACTCCTTCATGTAGGCATTAATCAGAGGGTCTCCCGTCCACATCATCATTTGCACCTGCTGGCCCTTGGCCTGTTCAACAATTCCTTCCCAGGTTGCAGGAAGGATGGAATTTTCACTTTGGGCCGACTGACTTCCCGGCTGGCAGCTTACCATTGCCAAAAGGCACAGTACACTTATAAACTGTCGGATCATGGGATTTTTCGTGCAAGATAGGGAAGAATTGGGGAAGGAGGATTTCTAGATTCAAAAACAAACCAAAAAGCACCCTAATTACTTCTGAACCAATTGTCCAACATTATCCTCTAATTCCGGTAAGTGGGTCTGAATAATTTCCCAAACTTCTTCGGCATCCACTCCAAAATAC
>JBCDIQ010000111.1:0-14844 GCA_039024295.1 Bacteroidota bacterium
GAAGTTGCCAACAACGGCCGTGAGGCAGTAGAGAAAGTTGAAGTTCAATCCTACGATTTAATTTTAATGGACTTGCAAATGCCCGAGATGGATGGGTTTGAAGCCACCCAGGCCATCAGGAGTATGCACGACCCCCTAAAATCTCGGACGCCCATTATCGCACTTACCGCCTCAGCCCTGCTGGAAGTCCAGGAAGAGGTGGCCCAGGCTGGCATGAATGATTTTGCCACTAAGCCTTTTAATCCACAAGACCTGTTTCAAAAAATAGCCAAAAATGTAGCCATGAGGGTGTAAACCACTTAACCTCCCTCTGCCTGAATACACGTTCTTTTTTCGGGACTTAGCCCCCAACCATCAATCCATACCAATTACCTGATACTAGCACAGGACCACCTGCTCCTTTGTGCGGAAGGTCCCTTTTTTATCCTTTTGGACTTTTTACAAACGCTAGTATATGAATATCATGCAATTCCAAACGACTCGTAAACCAACCTCAATTACCTTGTTTTTTTCTGCCCTGATCACTCTCCTGTTAAACGGATCAGGCTTGCACGCTCAGCAGGCTTCCGCCTATTTGGTGACTGATAGCAAAGGAGATTATCAACTGAATATTGATGTAGGGACTCAAGATGACCCTATTTTCAATGCTTCAGAAATTCAAATTACCATTGGCTATGAAGGATTTACCTTGAGTGAAGGGCAAGGGGAAATGTTAGCGGTAGCATCAAATTCCTGGTTCGGCGGTGATGGGAACTATGGAGGAAGTCTAAGCATTGACGAAGAAAATAATGAACTGACTTTGAACATGTTCCGTACGGATGCCACAAATATGTCAGGATATGGGTACGTAGCCAGCGGCGGTGGTGGCGTAATTATTGAGATTGACATTCTCCACAAAATGCAGCCTGTCCTTGACGTCAAAAGTGTAACGGTTAATACAGGTTTCATCACATCTGAAAAACCTATTCTAATTCACCGTGACCGTAACGCTGACCGTATATTCGTAACCTCCACAAAAGATGATTTATTTATCGAAGGTCTTGCGATTACAGATATGGCGGGAAACGTTATTCAGCAAGTAGGCGGAAATGAAATCAGTCTTCAGTGGCTATACCCTGGTGAACTGGTAGTTCTCCGTATTTATACAAATGATGGTACTTTTAACGAAAAGATCATCAAGTAGTACAACATAACACACACCGATAAGCCCTGGGCTTACACTCCGTAACCGGACATTCGCAATGTCCGGTTTTTTTATTTGCCCATGAACCGTTTATGGTATCACTTCAAGCAATGCTTGTGATTCCTTGGATTTATAGCCTTCCTTTCGAACTAACGTTTTAAGGTATTCCTGTGCATCTTCAGGCTGCCCTGCCAATATAGTTGCCAATGCATATCTCCACATAGCCGCTTCTCCAAATAAAGGATCAGATTCAAGGGATGCAAAAATGGGGAGAGCTGCTTCATACTGACTTGTTTGCAGTAAACATTCGCCTTGATACAATTTAGCCAATGGATTCTCAGCACCGACAGAGGCTAACAGGGGAGCCGCCCGTTCATACTGACCATTTTGATACAATAAAAGGGCTGTAAAAAAAAGAGAATCTTCGGAAAACTCATTTGATCTGTCGGTAACCACAGGGTAGGGCTCCAGGTATGACATTGCCAGTGCTTCTGGTGTATCCTGACTTTTCCAGGGCTGAAACCATAGCAACAGCAGTAAAATTGCTGCAGCAGCAGCGACCAAGCGCCATATCGGAAAAGTCTTCTGAGCAGCAGGCGAGATCGGGATGAGGTCCTTTCGGAGCTGGGCTTTCAGGTCGGCCCGATGCGCAGCCTTCAGGAGGAGCAGCTGCTGGCGCTGCGCTTCCACCCGTTCACGAAAGGATTCGTCTTCCGCCATCCGAGCTTCAAACGCTGCCACCTCTTCCGGGGATAATTCCCCAGCTAGGTAATCCGATATGGCTGCAACATCATCCATTGGGGTAAGCTTGGGTTTCAAGGGCTTTCATCCAGTATTTATAGCATCGGTGCCGGGTAACTTTGACGACATTGCTGCTGGCAAATCCCATGATCTGGGCAATTTCTTCCTGGGGCCGCTGCTCCAGGTACACCAGGGTGAGCAATTGTTGACAGGTTTCGCTTAACTGCTTTAAGGCAGCCTTTACCTGATTGGCTTTCTCGGTCAGTTCCAATGCGGTTTGCTCAGCACCTTCTTGCGTGAGCAACGCATACTGCCTGGCAATCTCCGATTCAAACTGCTGCTGCTTTTGGTGATGACGGTTCAGGGTCCGCCAAAGGTTAAAGCATATACCATACATATACGTCTTGAGATTGGACAGGATGGTCAATCTACCTGAAAGAATATTTTCCCGGAATACCAATAGCGCGTCCATGTAAATATCTTCTGCATCTGCTGCCGAACAGCGAGTCTTCTTTATCAGCGTCCGCGTACAGTACCGATAGGTTTGGTCAAATACCTGCTGGAGTCCACGCTTATCATTTGCCCGGATCAGCTTCACCAATTCCTGAAAGGCAGCTTCTTTCATCGTATCAACCGAAAATTGCTCCTTAAATGTAGGAAAAAGGCAGCAAATGGTCAGTTGTAAAAACTGCCCAGGCCACAAATGCAGCCGGGCAGCCTTTTCGCACCAATCCTACGTGCTTCTATTCGGTCTTGAAAAAGCGGGTGGAAATGGATTTCCCAGCTCGTGTACTTCCTTGAAGAAGGTACATCCCTTGAGGGAGATGGCCTACATTCACGGTATGTGTTTCTACTGGCTCACATGCTTGAGTCTGTACCACCCTTCCATTCATATCTATCAGTTGTATCTGTTCCAGGTAGAATCCTAGCGTGAACACCTTGAGTACTTCTCTGCACGGATTCGGACCAATTTGCAAATAGCTCAGTTGCCCATCTTTCTCAGGCAAATCTGTGAGGGTAAACTGGATCAATGTCGCACCCATACTGTCCGAAACATTCCCGACGCTGTCACCTGCCAACACGTACATCTGGAAGGTCTCTCCTATTTCTGCGTTGATTTCCAGTTCCAAACCGTCCTTGCCCTCAAAGCGGACTTCATTCCACACGCCGCTACCGGGCTTGATGTTCAATAAGAAGCTTTCAAGGCCGCTATGGGTATCATTTCCATTTAGGGTAATCGTGAAGGTGGTGTCGTCATTTACCACAAAATTAGGATCAATGCTACCCATTGCCGCCTCCATGTCAACCGTGTGTTTCCAGATGTTAGTTTTGATGGGATCATTCGCATCAAAAAAGATCAGCGCAAAGGTAGAAGCGGTATCCAGGTGAGCGACATCGCTACGCAGACGGGTGTAAAAACTTACGCTTCCTTCTCCTTCAGGCGCATTTACATTCGGCGGTAAAAATCCAATGAGCGGATCAAGGGGCAGTTCCATGGTAGCCGGATCGAGGGAAATGAATTCCCACACCATTACGCCCGTTGTGGTGTCGATATTTCCCATCACCCGAACGATTAGGTCCTGGGCAGGCCGCAGGTCTATTTCGCGGAAGAAAGACTGACGGTCCGGTTCGAATTGGTACACGGAGTCTCCCAGGGTGATATTTCCCAAGAAAGTTGCCTGGAGATCAAAAACTGCTGGGTTCAGGGTGTCCACCACCCGCACGATACCCGCCGGCGCAGCGGCAGTGTCAGCATTCTCAAAGGTGATCATGTAATTGAGTTGCTCATTCCCACGAATGTATCGCTCCAGGCCAATGCCTTCATTTCCATAAATCGCATTGGGATCGAATGAGGTGAGTGCTTCCAATGCTCTGCGGTCAATGTCTTTGGGGCGGCTGTCTTTTACCTTTTGGCCTTTGGGAAACAGCAGCTGTGAAAGCTGGTTATTGGTAAAGCTCAGCCCATTTTTCTCTGCCAAATGCCGCACGGCATTGATGGCCTGCTGTTTCTGTTGATCCGAAAGGTTGGTGAGGTTATCTATGAGTTCTTTGTTGATGTTTAGCTCCTTTCGCAACCGGTCGGCCATATTGGGGGACAGTTTCCCGCCACTCAGAATGGTTTCCTCTAGTACACGTTTGTACTCGGTAGCATCCTTCAGCTGGTTACGAGCTGTTTGCGCGCGACGTGTGGCACTGCGGAAATTAGCTTCCCCCTTCAAAGGCGCAAAGCTGCCAGCTACTTCCGCTACTCCAGCGAAGCCTTGCTCTTTGTAAAATTGGGCATCAGCCACATTCGTCCCGTAGCACCAATCAAAAAATTCTGCAAACAAAACTTTAGAACCCACATCAACATACCCTGCACTTTTTCCCACTGCTTTCAGGGCAGGATTGGGGGAAAGCTCGGCCAAGGCTGCCCCATTCATGCCTGCAGAATGTACGAAATCTAACTGCGCAGCCGTAGGGGGATTTTTCCTCAGGGTAAAGGGCCACACATAAGATCGAATGTCAAACTTGGTGCTGACCGGACTTCTTACTTGGAAATTTACGGTGTAGGTAGAATGTGCATTCACAAACGGAATATAAATCGGATAAACCCGCGCCTCTAACGGGCTGTCGTATAGCTGGTCAATTTCAAAGCTGAACAGGGAATCTCCCACCTGGTACAAGGAATCGTACTGCACCAATAAGGTGTCTACATTGGGGTCGAAATTCCCCTGAAAGTAGGTATTGCTGAAATCCGTCCGGTCAATCTCAAGGCTGTCCCACACATTTCCTTTGAGCAACAAATCTCCCGTCCGATCTCGCATGATGTTGAGCAAATCCGTCTCAATGCCACGCGGCACCACGATGAACAGATGAACACCACTGGCCATGAAGCCCTTTTCATTGATCACCTCAACAGACATAGGGGTAAACTGCCCGGTTCGAGCCCTTCCAGGTCCCTTTAAGCGCGTGTACAACCCAAAGTCGTCTGTATCAGCGTAAATGGTGAATCCATCAGGAAAAGAATAGGTCTGCCCGTTCGACAGGGTAATGTCTACATCATACAGCCCAAGGGGCACATTTCTCAGGTTAAAGGCACACCCCAGCTCTTGAAGTCCCTGAGTAGCTACGCGAAAAGGCCTAAGCACGGTCGAGCCTTGGGTCAGAGTCACCGTTGCATTGGCATCTAATCCTCCGCCAAAAATTCGCAACACAAAAAAGCCAAACCCATCATCTGTACCGGCTTCCAGGGGCCAGTACCGTTCTATTCCCTCAATGATAAAGGTGTCACGAGCGGTTTCAATTACGCCACATCTTGCATTGGTAGCCTGCAGTTGAATGTTGTACACCCCTGGTACAAAGGTTCGGGTAGGAAACCGCATCCGGGACCTGTCTCCATTGCCAAAGTCCCAGAAAATGCTGGCAGTATTTCGGACTTGAGGCGAGAAGGCGAATTGGTTGCCAAACCGAGCCGTTTCAATAACGGGATCGAGGGCTTCACTTATCCGACGGATTCGGAGGTCATACGTGAGGCAAGCACTGGCATCCAAGCGTAGCAGCAATGAATCCTTTGGCAAGCAGGTAATCAAGAGCGTGTCCCTGGTCACTCCTGTTGGGATTCCATTAATGCCCAGCGTTCTGATTGCACCGCCGCCACCAGCAGGAAAAATTTGCACCCGAAAATTCACCAGGGCAAGTAACCCGGGATTCTCTACAATTGCCTCAATCTCAAACGTGGCCAACCCTTCGTTGTCAATTCGGTAAAAGTCAAATTGATCAGATGGCGTTCCCCGGAAGTTAATGTTCCCCTGTAGCCGTGTGGGAAATGAAATGGGAAAGGCCTCTGCATTGCTGTTGTTGGGCTCCGGATCGTCCGGTAAGGTAGGCGTAAACACAAAGTGCATCTGGTAACTGTAACAAGCCCCCGCATTTGTTACCCTAATCAAAAAGGTATCCTGGTTGAGGCAACCAATGGACAGGGTATCCCTGAATGTGGTTGGAGCAAGACTGGTTCTATTGATAGAACCTAAGGTACTGCCCGCCTCAGTTGAAAATTGTACAATAAAACTGCTGCCTACAGCACCGGAGGTATTGGTGTAGTCTAGAATTACCTCAACAGACCCGGTAGAGGGTGTCACCAAAGCAAAATAATCATTTGCATCTATGACAGCCGAACGATACCCAAGCCGTCCATCAACGGTATCATTCACACCGATTAATTGGGCAGTTTGTCGGGTGTCATTGGGTTCCATGTCAGAAACTCCGGTGGAAACCGTCCGATAGGAAAATTGATAGGAGGAAGTTCCCGTACAGGTAAAGCGAAGGTAAAAGGTGTCTTGCTGCTGGCAGGCTACAACGATGCTATCGACACCAGACAAGGTATTAGTGATCGTCCTTGACCCAATGCCTCCTCCATTTTTGGCAAAGGCATTGACAAAAATGCTGTTGTTTGCGGCCCCGTTGGTGTAGAAAAATCGGATGATGAGGGTTCCGTCATCATTGGGAACGCTTTGGAAGAAATCAAACTGATCTCCCATTCCAGGATTGAGCGTAGCAGTTACCGTACTGCCTTCATTAAAGCTGTTGGCCTGCGCAAAGGTGTTGTTGGGTTCAGCTTCTGTCTGTGCAGCTACCTGACACAGCAATAGCACCATGAGTGCCAGCAGAGAGGTGAGGTTTTTCATTGAGTTCATGATAGATAAGGATTGGTGGACAAATGGGAGGTCCCGTTTCCTTAGCTATGCAGGTTCGGGGGTTCAGGTTAACAGCAGGCGTAAACTTTTTTTAAACTCATCAAAAGAAAGTAGCTTAGGATCAGTCAAAAACTTCCTGGTCATGTGGTGCATTTCTTTTCGCTTTCTTGTCGCCTTCTTCGCTTTGTGGAGTATCCTAGATCAAGCGCAAGGTCAATCTCCAGTAACCCATTCAGATATTCTTATTGGAAATCAGCAGTGGTTGGCCGGCAATTATGAAAGTGCCTACTTTCACTACCAATCGGCTCGAAACGAGGCACTGGCCCATTCTGACACAGAAGTCCTGGCATATGCGCTGACCTTTTCAGGAAAGTACCTCAGCAGAATGGGCAGAACCGAAGAAGCAACGGCAACAATAGATTCCGCTGTAACCCTTCGTGATAGCTTACATCCCGCAGGCATCCTCGCCCGACGTGAAAAGGCCGACCTTTTCATGGCTCAAGGCGACTTTGAGCAAGGGGTAGCCCTTCACCGTGCAAACGCCCAGATTGCAGAAGCCTTACCCTCAAAATTAGATTCCATCAAAGCGATCTGCTTCCACACCATGGGAACCACCTCCATGATCATGGAACAATGGGACTCTGCCATGTACTGGAGCGAGCGTGCGCTGGACATTCGGAAAGACATTTTGCCTCCCGATCACATCTACCTCGCATTCGGGGAAAACCTGATCGGGTCCGTTTACCTGATGAAAGAATCCTACGAGGAGGCCAAACCGCATGTCATTCGGTCCATCGAGATCACGGAGAAACGATTCGGCCCTACCCATCCGCAAGTGCTCAAGATGAAAGCTAACCTGGCCATTTTGTACACGGATTTGGGAGAGAGCCGGGAGGCCCTGGCCATTTATGAAAGCTGTCTGCCTTATTTGGACAAGGTGCAGCAAGATGGGCAAATTGTCACCTTGCTGAACCTGGGATCCACTTACATGACGCTTCGGGATTTCCCAGAAGCCCTTGCTACTTTTGATCAGGTGGAACAAATCATCGATCAATATCCCGATGTCATTCCCATTGCTCCGGTGTACATCAGCGGTGAGCGGGCAACTATTTTTTTAGAATTAGATGAACCCGAAAAGGCCTTGTATCACGTCAATCAGGCATTAGAACAGCAGACGAAACTATACGGTCCGGAAAGCAACCAATTGCAGCAGGAGTTTTTGCGAAAAGGGTCGATTCTGACCCAGTTGAATCGCTATTCGGAAGCAAGTGAAGCTTTGGATGAGGCCTTGAGGTTATCAGAGGTATTTCTTGGACCCAATGCCGTAAATCGGGCCCGGGTATTTGAATGGTATGGAGAGCTTTGGATGAAACAAGCAGAACCCGATCAGGCATTGGCATATTATAAACAGGCCAACGAGGTTTATGCGGGTTCTGAAGTGCAATGGAACCTGGCAGATACCCACACCAAAATGGCAGAAGCCTGGCAATTGAAAGGCAACCCAGATTCAGCTAGAACAGCCTATAATCAAGCCTGGAAATACATTTCCCCGGAATTGGCATTTAACATGAGCCCTACCCGTGAGGTATTTAAATTTTGGGATGTCCCACCCATGAGGGATTTGTTGCTCAGCATGGGAGACTTTCACCGTCGGGATACGAGTAACATTTCCTCGCTCAAAGCGGCCTTAACCTGTTACGAACTTGCGCTGGCAGTGGCCGATAGCCAACGGTATTATTACGCTTCTGATGCATCACGAGAGTTCCTCATTTCCCGGCTCATTCCCGAGTATGAAACAATTTTACATCTATGCTGGATGCTGTCAAGAAAGCCCAGAGGAGATATCTACTTTGAAAAAGCATTTTCCCTGGCCGAAAAAAGCAAGGCTGCCAACCTGCGTGATTACCTGCGAGGCAAACGGGCCTTAGCATTTGCAGGCGTACCTGAAGAGATGGTGGCACAAGAACGAGAATTTCGTCGGAAACTGGCTCAATTGTCGGGGCCGGATTTGAGTAGAGAAAAAATTGACGAGAAACGGAAACTGCGGGTGGCATATCAAGCATTTCTCCACAAGCTGCAGGTGGAATATCCGTCCTATTATCAACTGAGGTATACCAACCAAGAGGTCAGCTTTTCGAGGATTATGGCAGAACTTACCGATGACGATTGCCTGTACAGCTATTTTATGGGAGATTCGGCCTTATTTATCTTTCGAATCGGACTTGCAGGGGTAAATATGAGCCGTATTTCCTTTGCAAAGGAGCCTGTCAAGGATTTGCTTGCCAGTTGGACTTCAATTATTTCAACTAAACCTGATGTTGGCATAGAAAGTCTCCAGCAGATTGCCAATCAGCCTCACCAACTCAGCAAGTTACTTCTACCCGATTATCATTCTGGTGATCATCTCACCATTATCCCAGATGCCGCCCTAGGCTACCTCCCGTTCGAAACCCTGCTTTCAGATTTGCCCCAAGAAGATGATTTCCGGAAATGGCCCTGGATTTGGAAAACCTCCACAATTTCCTATATCTATGCAGCGGAAATTTGGCTCCAACAACGAAAGAATAAGCGAACTGATAAGTCTGCTGCCTATGTGGGTTTTGCTCCGGATTTTCAAGGTGACCAATTGGCATCCACCCGGAGTGATCTGGGGGCATTAGCCTACAACAAAGCCGAAGTGGAACAAGCTGCCGAATGGATGAAGGGCCAACCTTTCACCGGCAGTATGGCAAGCGAAGTCCAGGTAAAACAGTCAAATGGCCACCATTTGGTGCGACACTTTGCTACCCATGCCGTGGCCGACCTGAACAATCGAATGAATTCGAGGCTGTTCTTACATCCAGGAAATGACTCCCTGGAAGATGGCATTCTTTACATGCACGAATTGTATGGGCTTCGATTGCCCAGTCCGCTGACCGTGCTAAGTGCCTGCCAAACCGGCCAAGGGCCATTGCTGAGGGGCGAAGGTATTATGAGCCTGGCACGGGCGTTTCAATATGCCGGGAGCCAGCGAGTGCTCACCACCCTTTGGCATGCAGATGACAAATCCAGTGCAGATCTTAGCACCAGCTTTTTCCGTTCTGTCTCACAAGGCATTCCCGTTGAAGCTGCCCTTCAGCAATCGCGTGGGGAATTCTTTGAAAATGCCGATGCCTTTCATGGACAGCCGTATTTCTGGGGAAATTTTGTGCTCATCGGAGACAGAGGGGTGATTGAGATGGAAAATCGACCATGGGTCATATATGGAGGCATTATCCTGCTGGCCATATTGATAATTGTGGGCATAAAATGGATGAAGGGACGATACAGGAAATTGAGCTAACAAGCTTTCTTTTTACATCTTCTCAATAGTCGTAAATTACGGGCATAAACCAACATGAGAGGTTCATGCCATCAGAAAAGCCTGCACATTTTGTCCCCTATAAATTTCGTGACCTGAAAGTTCACGGGTCACCGGAATGGCTGGCCGGCAGCCAGAAAAAGTATCGAAGGGTATTCGGAAAAGAAGAATTGAAGCAGATATTCGTCGAGTTTTCCTTTTTCAACAAATTATTTGACGAAAAAGACTGGGAGGTCCAGACAGGGCTCAAAGTCTTCCAACTGGGAAAAGAAAAGCGTACACTGTTACATGAATTTGAGGAAGAGGTTTTGGTGGCAAAAGAACAGAACATCGTATTCGTCCGGGAAGGATGGCCCGTAAGCGACCAACCCCATGAATGGGAAACCGGCACCTACCAGTGGGAGGGACTCTTGAATGGTGAAGTAATTGCCAACATGACGTTTTATGTGGTGCCTCAACGATGGCCGGAAGGGGAAGAAAATCCTTTCTTCCGACTTACCTCTGTCATGTTGTATGAGTCCAATGCAGAGGACCGCTACCAGGAGAAGCCCACCTTTCGCAACATATTTGACTACAAGAGCACCCGCTTCATTTTTGTGGAATTCCAGGGACTTAATAAGCTGGAAGTGGAGTGGATGTGTGAGCTGACCTTCAACTTTTACAACGATGCCCGTCAGCTCAAGGGCCGTACCACCGAATTGGTCAAGATCAAATCCGGAACTGAAGGCATCAGAATCATCTCTGGTTGGGGTTCCAATTTTCCCGGGACCTGGTTCCAGGACCGCTATACCCTGGAGGTGGTCTTCATGGATCAACTGGTGTGTGCCGTTCCATTTGAGGTGTCCAATTACTATTCAAATGGAAACCCGGAGCTGCTCATCCCGAAGGATGATGGACTGCTGCGACAAGCACCCACGGATGGAACAGGCGGTGGGCCCCTGAGAAGCAAGGAGGAATTATTCCAGGAGTTAAACGGGCTGATCGGCCTGGCACCTGTAAAAAGCCGTGTTCAGGAGTATGCACAATACCTGAATTTTCTCAAGATCAGAAAGGAAAAAGGAATTCAGGAAGAAAGCCAGCTGAACCTCCACGCTGTTTTTACGGGTAACCCTGGTACTGGTAAAACGACGGTTGCACGTTTGTTGGGCAAATTGTATCACAGCATGGGACTGCTTTCAAAAGGACACGTGCTGGAAGTTGATCGGGCAGATTTGATTGGGGAGTACATTGGCCAGACGGCTCCGCGGGTGAAAGAAGCCATAGACCGGGCGCGAGGCGGCATCCTGTTCATTGATGAAGCATATTCCCTGTCAAGGACAGAAAATGACAAAAAAGACTATGGGCTTGAAGCCATTGAGATTTTAGTACGTGAAATGTCCAGTACAAATGGCGATCTGGCAGTGGTAGTGGCCGGGTATCCCAAGGAGATGGAGCAGATGCTCACTGCCAACCCTGGGTTCAAATCGCGCTTTAACATCACCCTTTCCTTTCCGGATTACACCCCGAAAGAGCTTACGAAAATTGCAGGATATGCAGCGGAACAACGGGGCGTAACCCTGGCGGATCCTGCACAAGAATTACTGTACAAACAACTTGTCAAGGCTTATCGAGAACGCGATAAAAGCTTCGGAAATGCACGCCTCGTCTACTCCCTGGTAGATGAAGCCAAAATGAACCTGGGCTTGCGCCTCATGCAACGGAGTGACGTAGACGAATTGACTTTGGAAGACCTTTCCCGCATCGAAGTAACTGACCTGGAAAAGATTTTTGAGAAAAAGGATGCAGCTCAGGTTCACATTCCTATAGATGAGCCCTTGCTCAAAGAAGCATTGGACGAACTTCAGGGACTTGTCGGGCTAGAAAGCGTAAAAAAAGAAGTGCTAGACCTCGTGAAGCTGGTTCGGTTTTACCGGGAAAGCGGCAAGGATGTCCTCAACCGCTTTTCCCTGCATTCGGTCTTCACCGGAAATCCAGGGACGGGAAAAACTACTGTAGCCCGGCTGTTAGGCAAGCTTTACAAAGCCCTCGGCATACTTGAGCGTGGGCGTGTAGTGGAGGTGGATCGTCGGCAGTTGATTGCAGGTTATACCGGACAAACTGCCGAAAAAACAGCCAAAGTCATTGAGGAAGCCAAAGGAAGTGTACTGTTTATCGATGAGGCTTATGCACTGGTTTCGGGCCATCAGGGAGACTTTGGACAGGAGGCTATTGATACGTTATTGAAGCGAATGGAGGACCTGCGGGGTTCATTTATTGTGATTGTGGCAGGATATCCCAGTAACATGAAGCGATTTCTTGAAGCCAATCCGGGCTTAAAATCTCGCTTTGATCATTGGTTTAAATTTGAAGATTACCAACCGGAAGATTTGCTCCAAATCGCTCGTTACCTGCTGAAGCAGGAAGGACTCCAAGCAGATGAACCTGCGCTGGCACATTTGGATGCATACTTTACTCACCTTTATCGGACAAGGAACAAATTCTTTGGCAATGCGAGGGCAATCCGAAAAATCATTGAGAAGTCCGTTAAAAACCAGCATTTAAGACTGGCCTCTCTTCCGGTGGACCAGAGAACCGAATCGGCCCTTCAGCAATTGACCTTAGCAGACGTGCAAGAATTCGGATCAAACAATGACAATTTGCTGGACAGCGGCAACCAGGGCCGGATCGGGTTCTAGGTCAGGGAAGAGTGAATAATTTCTCGTCGAAATCTTTTTCCATTCCCAAATGGAATGTGTTTCTTACACCTACGTGCGATACACTGATTGGCCATTCTTTAGCACCTTCCAATTCCTTCAATATGCAAGCATTTCAGCACGAGCTTTCCTACCGAACTGCAGAGGTGATGGAAAAAATCAGAAGTTTCCCGGTAACCATCTGTGGGGCCGGGGCACTGGGAGCAAACCTCACCGAAACCTTGGGGCGTTCAGGATTTAAATTGCTCAGCCTCATCGACCCTGCAACAGTTGAACCTCATAATTTATCTACTCACCCATTTGTGGAGCAGGATATTGGGGCCTATAAATCTCGGGTGGTCGCAAACCTCCTGCACCAGGCAGTAGGGGTTCGGATCGAACCTGTGGGGCGACAATTAGACAAGGCGAATGTAGGGAAGTTGTTAGACGGTAGCAGGCTGGTGGTGGATACCTTTGACAACCGCGCTAGTCAGACACTGGTGGGAGAATGGTGCAAAGAAGCGGGTATTCCCTGCTTGCAAACCCGTATTAATGGATCTTCAACGCGTATTTGCTGGTCTGCCGAAGCCATTCAAGCCCATCCTGTTGAAACGGAAAAATCCGAATATCCCCTGGCCCGAAACCTGGTCTTGCTCACGGTCTCAGTACTCGCAGAAGTGATCATACGCTATGTGGCCTATGGAACCCGGGAAAGCTATGATATTTCTTTAAGGGAAATGAAAATTGAGCCCCTAACAGATACAGAAGTCGTAACCTGATATTTTCTCATTTAACGGCTTCTCGTACGATGTTTTTTTCCACTTTTCCTATTGAATCCGTACTTTTGGCAGCTGAGGCGGACATACAACCATTACTGATTGTCTGTGAAATCTGATTAAGACGGCTCGTACTTATGTTTGAAAACCTTCCTCCTGCGCTGCAGGCATTTTTTGCCAGTTTTGAAAAGCAGCACTTCACCCTGGAGCAGATCCAGAAGATGATGGATGATCCGGAGATTTTTCCCCCATTGATTATCTACGCTATCCCAGTGATGCTGGGGCTTGTACTGCTCGAATTTGTCTTGTCACAAATTCAGAAACGCAAAGTGTATGAAGGCAAAGATCTACTGGCCTCCATTTTCATTGGAATTGGAAACCTGATCACCACTGCTTTCCTGAACATCGCGATGTTTTCCATCATTTTGTTTTTCTACAATGTTGTTCCCTGGACCGTACCAATTACTTGGTGGTCGTTCATCCTGTGTCTGGTCATTCTGGATTTTTTCCGGTACTGGGCACATCGGATTGCACATGAGCAGCGTTTCTGGTGGGCAACCCACGTGACACACCACTCTTCTGAGAATTATAACTTCTCCGTTTCTTTCCGCCTTTCCTGGGTGCAGCAGATCAAACTGGTCTTTTTTATTCCAGTTGCTTTATGTGGGTTCCATCCGGTCGTGTTCTTCATTTGTCATCAAATTGAAGTCCTGTACCAGTTCTGGATTCATACCGAATTTATCCGGAAGCTCCCTCGCCCGATTGAGTTTATCTTCACCACCCCTTCTCACCACCGCGTTCACCACGCCACCAATGAGAAGTACCTGGACAAAAACTATGGCTCCACTTTCATCATTTGGGACCGGATGTTTGGCACATTCCAACCTGAAGAGGAGCAGGCCATCTATGGGATTACCAAGCCACCGGAATCTTACAATCCGGCATATTTGGTATTCCATGAGTTCATGGATATCGTAAAAGACTTCTTCCATGCTTCCGATTGGAAAACCCGCTGGAAAATCCTTTTTGGACATCCCGGTTGGTATACCGCTCGTGATGAAGAATTGAAGAAAGCCGCAAGTGAAGGCCTGTCTGGCCCTAAGAAAGCGGCTTAAAACCCTTTTCAATAAAAAACCGATCCCCATTTCATTAAAGGAATGGGGATTTTTTATTCAAGTACCCAAGTTTCCTCTTCAATCATTCCCTTCGCAAACTTCCTTGCCGCCTGATCTGCCCTACGGATAGGCTCAATGGTTCGGTATTTTCCCCTTAACTCCAAAATGATGGAAACAGCTTCTTTCTGGCTGATAAGGTGCCCGGCACTGACAAACACAGGTTTTACATTCGATTGAGTCCTGACCACGAATCCTATACATTCATTGTTGAAATGGACAGGACAGGTAGCCCCTTCCTCATCGCCTAACTCATAGGGAACCCTCAGCAGGGGATCTTTTGC
>JBCDIQ010000112.1:0-14817 GCA_039024295.1 Bacteroidota bacterium
ACAAAAAGCTTATAATCAGCAACTTGAAAAAAGTTGTCATAAGTACGAACGGAGAGGTCTAAGGGAAACCCTGCATGGAAAAGTTAAGAGGCACCCCCTGTTGAAACCTCCCCAAATTTCCGGTAAATTGATTGTTAAAGCCAAAAGCCGTAATTTAGCTAACGAACATTAGTTTACCTGCCACCAAGAACACACTATGCAAGTAATTAAGCCTTACCAGCCTACGAATAAAATACGTGTTGTCACTGCTGCTGCGTTGTTTGATGGACATGATGCTGCCATTAACATCATGCGCCGGATCATGCAGGCCTCCGGTGCTGAGGTGATCCGGCGCATGATGTTAATGGCAGCATCATGTCCATCAAACAACGCAGCAGCGACATTGTCAACTGTGCCATTCAGGAAGATGCGCAGGCCATCGCCATTACCTCTTATCAAGGGGGTCACGTAGAGTTTTTCAAATACATCTATGACCTGCTAAAAGAACGCAATTGCAGCCACATCAAAATTTTTGGCGGTGGTGGCGGCGTGATTCTTCCCAAGGAAATCGAAGAGTTACATGCGTATGGCGTCACCCGGATCTATTCTCCCGATGATGGCCGCGAAATGGGCTTGCAAGGCATGATCAATGACCTGCTCAAGCAGGCTGATTACCCCACAGGCATTCTTGACGTTGACCGATGGAAGCAGGCAGTGGAAGATGCGCTGGGGCCGCACATGAAGGCCGAAGGTAGCGGTGGCGTGTTGATTCAGGTAAAGAAAACCGTAAGTGACCGTGCACTTGCCAGGATCATTTCTGCGGTAGAAAATAACCCCGAATTGGTGGAACCCATTATGGAGGACGTCCGCCAACGCATGACCGGCCTTCCTACGCCTCCTGTTTTGGGCATCACCGGAACTGGCGGTGCGGGTAAGTCCTCTTTGGTAGATGAACTGGTGCGCAGGTTTTTGATGGATTTTCCTGACCTGGACATTGCCATTGTATCGGTTGATCCTTCTAAAAGGAGAACTGGGGGAGCCTTGCTTGGGGACAGAATTCGGATGAATGCCATCAGCAACGGCCGGGTGTACATGCGCTCCCTTGCAACAAGGCAGTCCAACCTGGCCCTCTCCAAGCATATAAAAGAGGTACTTAATATTCTTTCTGCAGCCCAGTTCAGCCTGATCATTCTGGAAACTTCTGGTATTGGGCAGTCTGACACGGAAATTGTGGACCACTCCAATGCCTCTTTATATGTCATGACACCGGAATACGGGGCGGCTTCTCAGTTGGAGAAAATTGACATGCTGGACTATGCCGATGTCATTGCCCTGAATAAATTTGACAAGCGAGGTGCCCTGGATGCCCTGCGCGATGTGAGCAAGCAATACCAACGCAACCACGGATATTGGGACCGAGACCTGGAAGATATGCCCGTGCATGGAACCATTGCCTCCCAATTCAATGACCCCGGCACCAACCAGTTGTACAAGGCATTGATGGACACGCTTGTAGAACGGACCGGAGCGACACATTTGCAATCAAACTTCCCTGTGGAAGAAGGCATCTCTGAGAAAATCTACATCATCCCGCCTCGCAGGGTTCGTTACCTTTCGGAGATTACCGATACCATCCGTGATTACGATAATTGGGCAGAAAAGCAGGCGGAGATTGCCCGTCAGATGTACCAGCTAGACGGAGCGAAGCAAGTCCTATCTGCTAATTCAGAAGCACCTGCTGAAGTTATTTCTCCTCTCGAAACTACCTTCGAACACCTGAAGCAGGATTTAGATGGAGGGTGTCTGCGAATTCTGGAAGACTGGGAGGAGAAAAAAGCTCGGTATGCGGCTGACGAATACGTGTACAAGGTTCGAAACAAAGAGATCCGCGTACCTACCTATTCGAAATCACTTTCTCACAGCCGGATTTCCAAAATTTCCCTGCCGCAGTTCAATGATTGGGGCGACATCCTGAAGTGGAATTTACAGGAAAACGTTCCCGGAGAGTACCCCTTCACCGCAGGGGTGTTTCCATTCAAGCGAACCAATGAAGACCCCACCCGGATGTTTGCGGGAGAAGGTGGACCTGAGCGGACCAACAAACGTTTCCACTACGTGTCATTGGGCATGCCTGCCAAGCGGCTCTCTACGGCATTTGACTCCGTGACACTGTATGGGGAAGATCCTGCCTACCGCCCGGACATTTATGGAAAAATTGGCAATTCCGGGGTATCTGTTTGCTGCCTGGACGATGCCAAGAAGTTGTATTCTGGATTTGATTTGTGCGATCCTACCACTTCGGTTTCCATGACCATCAATGGTCCTGCAGCCATTCTGCTAGCCTTTTTCATGAATGCGGCCATTGACCAGCAGTGTGAACGCTATATTCAGGAAAATAGGCTGGAAGCAGAGGTCAGGGCAAAAATTGCGGCCATTTATGCTGAAAAAGGGTTGGAGCCTCCACAATACCGAGGGGAGCTGCCAGAAGGAAATGACGGCCTGGGATTGATGTTGCTAGGGGTTTCTGGAGATCAGGTACTGCCGCAAGAAGTTTACGAACAACTCAAAGCCAAAGCCCTTTCCAGTGCTCGGGGAACCGTTCAGGCGGATATCCTAAAGGAAGATCAAGCCCAGAACACCTGTATTTTCTCGACGGAATTCTCATTGACCCTCATGGGCGATGTGCAGCAATACTTCATCGACCATAATGTGCGGAATTTCTATTCTGTCTCTATCTCGGGCTACCACATTGCCGAGGCAGGTGCTAATCCCATTTCTCAGCTGGCTTTTACCCTTGCGAATGGGTTCACTTTCGTGGAGTACTACCTCAGCCGGGGCATGGACATCAATAAATTTGCGCCCAACTTCTCTTTCTTCTTTTCCAATGGAGTCGATCCGGAGTATTCGGTCATTGGCCGCGTAGCCCGACGGATTTGGTCCAAGGCGATGAAGCATAAATATGGTGCGAACGAACGGGCACAAAAGCTGAAGTACCATATTCAGACTTCCGGAAGATCCCTGCACGCCCAGGAAATCGGGTTCAATGACATTCGTACCACCTTGCAGGCATTGTACGCGATTTACGATAACTGTAATTCTCTGCATACCAATGCCTACGACGAGGCGATCACAACGCCAACCGAAGAATCTGTTCGCCGGGCCATGGCCATCCAATTAATCATCAACCGCGAACTAGGCCTTGCCAAAAATGAAAACCCCCTTCAGGGTTCCTTTATCATTGAAGAGCTGACTGATCTGGTAGAAGAAGCGGTCATGGCAGAATTCGACCGAATCACAGAGCGGGGCGGCGTTCTTGGCGCGATGGAAACGATGTACCAGCGTGGAAAGATCCAGCAGGAATCTATGTATTATGAAGGGTTGAAGCACAGCGGCGAACTCCCCTTGATTGGGGTGAATACCTTCTTGTCCGATGAAGGCTCACCTACTGTGTTGCCTCAGGAGGTTATCCGGTCCACTGAAGAGGAAAAAGAAGCGCAGATTGGCACCGTAAAGCGAATCCATGAAGGAATGGCGGAAGAGGGTAAGGTGGCCGTTGCAAACTTGCAAGAGGCCGCGATCCGCCACGAAAACCTTTTTGAGGTACTCATGGAAGCCACAAAGGTGTGTACCCTGGGCCAAATCACACATGCCTTGTACGAAGTGGGTGGTCAATACCGCCGAAACATGTAATTTTTTAACTTTCGAAAGCGTCAGGGACGCATGCGAACCAGTCGGTCACTTTCCTAAATTTTATGAGGGTATGTGACCTTCGGTTTGCAAGATCGTCTATACAGTAATTTACTAGCAACTCGAACATAAAAACACAATGAAAAAGATAACCTCTACTGCACTTTTGCTCCTATTTGTATGGGCGAATTCAACAGCACTGAAGGCCCAAGAGAATGGAAATATTCCGAAAGCCGGGCAGTTCATGTCTGAAGAAATGCCTACTTATATGGCGCCTAAGGTAGAACAAGGCACCTACCCATTTGTCAAAAAAGTTGCTGCAAATGCCCCAGGCCTGACTACCGTACTGGATGGAAGTACAGAGTCAATTCTCACGGTCATTGAAAATAAGTTCAAAGAAGCAGCTGATGTCAAAGTAAAGTCTTTCAAAAAAGACATCTACTTAGCAGAAGCGGCAAAGTTTCAAGAGATATCCAATGGAAACATGGATTACTATTTCAAAATCAGTCCTGTGAGCAAAGAGAACCAAGACCAGTGTCAGGTAACCTTGTTTATTTCTGCCGGCAACAACAATTTCATTACCAAAGATAAATATGGGGAAGAGATGGATGCTGCTTCTCAGTTCTTGGTAAACCTAGACCGGAATACCCGCATTTTCAACTTGAATGCCGCCATTGCTGTACAGCAGAAATTGGTTGAAGAAGCCAAAGCTAAAAAGCAGGAATTGGAAAAGGCAAAAGAAGACTTGGACCAAGAGAAGGCCGATATTGAAAAGCAGCAGGAAGAGTTAGCAAATAAGCTGGAAGAAAATGCTGCCAACATGGAAAAAAACGCTGAAGAACAAGCGCAAGCAACAGAAAAAGTCACCAAGGTGACCGGTGGCCTAACTGACTTACAGAAAAAACTCCAGGTACTCCAGCAGTAGGAGAAGATATTTTCTTTGTCCTCTCCCATGCGAATGGCTTTCGAGCCGTTCGCTTTTTTTATGTCTGGGGTGATCTGTACCTTTAGGTATGCTCACGGTTCCTAAAAGGCTATTGGACTTACCTAATGTTACCATCCTAAATCACATCAAAGGAGGATACCTGATCAAAAAGGAGCTATCCGAACCCGTCCTGGCCCGTACCAGTTACTTGTCCATGCATGCCATCACCATGGTCACAGCGGGAACCCAGCACCTCCGGACTGATGGGGGAGCCGTCTATGAGGTCAAGGCATCAAACATGGCCTTTTTGCAAAAAGGTATGTACACGGTTTCGGATTTGATGAAGCTAGAAAATGGTTTCGAAGTGTACCTGATCTATGTGGATGATGCCTATCTATCCAGTATTATTCCTGATCTCACCCCTTTAGTTCCGACGAAAAAGCCCTCTACCATCTACCCGACGCTTACGGTCCCCCCCGTAGTGGAGCATTACCTTAAGAGCTACGAAGCACTCCCTCAAGTTTTGTTTGAACGGCAACCTGCGCTGGCAGAGATAAAATTCCGGGAGTTTTTCCTGTTGATGGATGCCATCCTGCCACCAGGAGAATTGGCGACCCGGCTTAATGCATTGCTGAAAACGCCGGTGGGAAACCTTCGCCAGGTAATGGAACGCCATTTTGACAAGCCGCTCACCATTGGGGATTATGCCTACCTCACCGGCAGGAGTGAATCTACCTTTCGACGGGAATTCAAACAGCGTTTTGGCACCTCGCCCCGCCAATGGCTGATCGAAAAGCGGCTTTCCAAGGCGCATGAACTGCTCAAAGAGTCTCGACAAGATGCAGTGGCAGATATTGCCCTACAGGTGGGGTATGAGCACGTCTCCCATTTTATCCAGGCATTTAAGCGACAGTACGGTTGTACCCCGGGAGATTTTCAGGGAGCCGTTTTCAGCAAGGGGTAGCCACTTGCTTGAAAACCAACATCAAGACGATTTCCCAATTTTTTGACTGAAAAATGATATTACTGCCCATTTTGTGTCATCCCTGATACGAATGGCAGGTTACCTTGTATCAATATCAAAAATACATCAACATGAAAATCGCATTTATTGGCCTGGGCATCATGGGCTATCGCATGGCAAGAAACCTACTCAAACAAGGAGCAGATGTTACAGTTTACAACCGCACCACTGAAAAGGCACAAGAGCTCGCAGCCCATGGGGCAAACGTTGCTTCAACTGCTTTGGAAGCTATCCAAGGGGCCGAAGTCGTTTTCACGATGCTGTCCAGGCCAGAAGTGGTACAGGAGGTTGCATGGGGGAATGGTGGCTTTCTCACCGGAATGGATGCGGGCAGCATCTGGATAGATTGTTCTACGGTGAACCCATCTTTCACCAAGGCTTCTGCTCAGCAGGCTGAAAAGCATGGCATAAAGTTCCTGGGGGCACCGGTTGCCGGCACCAAGCCTCATGCTGAAAATGCAGAACTGGTATTTTTTGTGGGGGGAGCAACAGAAACACTGGAAATCGTTCAGCCACTCATGGAAATGATGGGGAAAAAGGTCTTGCACATTGGTGAATCAGTAGAGCAAGGTGCCTCCTTTAAAATGCTGGTCAATTCCCTCCTTGCTCAGTCCATGGCCGTATTTTCTGAGACCTTTCTTTTGGGAGAAAAAATGGGACTTTCCCGGGAATTCCTCCTCAAAGCTTTGCCCGGACTCGTCGTTACAGCACCTTTCATCCAAGCAAAAGTAGGCATGATCGAATCAGACTTGTATGACGTACAATTCCCCTTGGAATTGATGCACAAAGACCTGAAATTGGTCAGTAAAACGGCAGAAGAAGTGGGCCAGCCCTTATTTACCGCTGAAGTGGTAAAAGAACTCTATGGCAATGCAGTCAAAGGAGGGCTTGGCAGGGAAGACTTTGCAGCAATCCATCGGCATATGGCCACATGAAGCGTTCAGTAGCTGTTGAACTGCTCATTTCCGCTCCAAAAACCAGGTGGTTTTACGATGCTCTGGTCCTTGGGAAGTGGTCCCCGCCCGACGAAAAAAGCTCCATACTTGGCGATCTTTCTGGTCTTCTTCGATGGTAGCAATCATGTCACACCCAAAGAGTTCGCTACAGTAGAAGTAGTAGAAAAATGCACGTTTACCGTAATTGTCTAGCTTAAAGGGTTGATCTTGTATCGAAAATGAACCATCGGCTAGTGAAAGGGTGTAAGACAAGAAAATACCATCTTCTTCGGTTTCAGCTAGCATGAGGGTACCGACGTTGGTGGTGTCTACGAGTATTTCTTCCTTTCCGTCTGCCTTGACCAGCACCCGCTTTTCGGTGGCAATGTTCCACTCCCCCACAAGTCGATTGGCGTATCTAACCTGGGGTGCCCTACAGGCTGTCATCAAAAGCAAGCTCAATGCGGTCATCAACAAGGTCCATGTTATACTTCTCATGACGATTATTCTTTTGAAGGGGCTAATTTTCCAATGATTAGTTCTACCCCAATGGTCACACGCGGAGACCTGAAGCTGTTTGCACGAACGAATCCATTGTCCAAATCCAAATTGGCAGGGTCATCCGCCCAGGTTTCAAAATCCCGGGGAAGATCGGTCCACCGGATTTGGCGTTTTTCAAAATCTGTAACAGTCAGCAGGTTTTCATCCGAAGCAAAATTGGTTGGCCATGAAATGCTAATGGGGATATACAGCTTCCAGATCCTGAGGGCAGCACTTGCTCCGAGGTCAAGCGTGGTCGTAGGTGCTTCATAAATCCCTAAAATGTCATATTCGTCCCCCAGGCTATAGGAACCATCCTGATAACGGTAGCCCATTTCCAGAATATTTTTCCGGAAGCGGCCTGCCATATGCACCTGAAGGAAAAGAATGGACTTGATGCGAACCCCCATGTCAAAAGTTAGGGTCCAGTCTCTGGTGGTCAATTCTGTCTCGGTTCCAATCCCATTGCGGAACACGGAAACATTCTGGTTCCTAATCCGACCATAGGTCATGCCCAATCCGGAGGCAAACCCAAAATTCCTCCCGGTTCCCATTCGAATCCCCATGCCCACATTGTTGTGCGTGAAATCCGCTGCCCGCATGATGGAAAATGGGGTCTCCAGGTTGCTCCCGTAGTAAGCGTTGTAGGATTGGAAAAAATCGTTGATGTCCGGCCCATCCAATTGGGATATTTCCCGGTCCACCCGTAAGGTAAGCCCTCCAAAAACTTCTTGTGCTTGAACCTGGCTAATTACCAGGCAACACACCCATACAATGATATACCTGCTCATGGATCATTTTTTATCAAAAATAATTCCATTCCCTGAAAAGACATGAGCAGGTTTTCCCGTAATCCAACACGAACAGGTGTATAATGTCTTTTAACAAAACAGATGTTAGCACCCAAACCTATCACCTAACCGCTATCACCCAATACCTAGTAAAGCACCCTGAATTTTATCGTATGCTCAATCTCGCGCAGGTCCTGTAATACCTGCTTGCTGTAGGCTTTGTTGATATCAGTGATCACATACCCAACCCCTTCGTTGGTTTTCAGGTACTGCCCCACGATGTTGATTTCGTGGTGGGCCAAAACATTGTTGATCCGCGCCAGGATACCAGGGGTATTTTTGTGTACGTGGATCAGTCGGTGAGCATCCTTTAAAGAAGGTAATTGCAGGTTCGGGAAGTTGACACTGCCAAAGGTATTCCCGGTATTGATATAGTCCACAATTCGTCTGGGTACATACTTGCCGATATCTTGCTGGGCCTCTTGGGTACTGCCGCCAATATGTGGTGTCAGAATTACATTTTCCAGCCCGATCAGTTCAGAAACGAATTCGTCATTATTCGTTTTGGGTTCTTGGGGAAATACATCCACAGCTGCGCCCAACAGTTTGCCGGAAGTCACATTCTCCGTAAGGGCTTTGATATCCACCACAAATCCCCGGCTCAGGTTGAGGAAGATGGCTCCTTGCCGCATGGCTTCAAACTCAGCGTCTCCAAAAATCAGCTTATTTTCCTTGCGGCCGTCTACGTGAAGGGTGACAATATCTACCTTGCGAAGGAGGTCATGCAAGTGCTCCATCTTGGTGGCGTTACCCAAGGCAAGTTTTTCTACCACATCGTAATAGTACACCTCCATCCCCAGGGACTCTGCCAATACAGAAAGCTGTGCCCCAATATTTCCATAGCCCACGATGCCGAGCTTTTTCCCTCGTACTTCAAAGCTATTAGCTGCCGACTTATTCCATACGCCTTTATGCATCCGATGGCTCATGGTAGGAATGCGCCGCATGAGCATGATGATTTCTCCGATGGCCAATTCCACTACAGACCGGGTATTGCTGAACGGTGCATTGAATACAATGGTGCCGTTCATGGCGCAAGCTTCCAGGTCAATTTGATTCGTGCCGATGCAAAATGCACCGACTACCAGCAGACGATTGGCTGCTTCAATGACTTTTTGGGTAACCTGGGTTTTAGAGCGGATGCCTAGGATGGATACATCCTTTATTTTTTCACATAACTCCTCCTCACTTAAGGCCCCAGAAATGACCTCCACCTGGTAGCCCTCTTCTTCAAAGAAGGCAAAAGCACCTGGATGGATATTTTCCAGGAGCAGAACTTTGATCCGGTTTTTGGGATAAGAAATGGCCCTTGGCATCTGGTTAACATAGAGGAACTCGTCAAAGCTGGGGGTGATGTGGTCCGCCTTATCGAGGATATGTTCGCGCAGCACGTTCTCAGTAAAAGCGAAAAATTTATGAGCAATACCCGCTTCTTTCATCTCATAATCGGTGTAGGCATCTCCGATTACATAGATTTCTCCCGGCAGATCCAGAGATTTCAACGTCCGAGATTTCCCTTTTGAATGGGCCAGCAGGTTATCTCCATCAAATCCCGTGATGTTACCGGCGTCATCGAAGGTAAAGGTGTTGGCAAATACAAACTCAGCAGGAATGCTGTATTCTGCCACCACCGGATCAATGAAGTCCTTGAAACCATTGGAGATGATGTACACCTGCCCTTTGTACTTATCGAAAAAGGCTTTATTCCTTGTAAAGGAAGTGGAAACCTGGCCTTTCAGGCGTTCGATGAGCTTGTCCAAATCCTTGCGGGTTGCTTGAAGTTTTCCCAGCCTGCGTGTGAGCGACTCATTAAACCCGATTTTTCCATCTACGCCCAGATCGGTGATGTCTTTGATCTCTTGGAGAACAGACGCCTTTTCTTCACTACCTTCCAGCACAATGTCCGCAAGTTCCTCAAGGGCTTCCACCTTCATGAAGGTGCTGTCAAAGTCGATTACAACAAAGGTTTTAGGGGGATTCAAAGTCTCGGCTGACATTAAAAAGATTGTTGGATACATTGAAAGGGCATGGTAAGCTAACTTTACACGTGCCTATTCTGCCATATGTAATTGCTATTTCTTAGCAATGCTGCAAAGATACAAACAATCCTTTTCTCACTCAGAGCAAATGCTGGGAGATTATTAGCTGGAGGAAAGGTTAGCCTTATGAGGGAAAATAAGCACTATCTTCAAATCTCGATTTTCAACACCACTTAGTTCTCTTTTACCCAGTCCTCAAGTTTCATTCAGCCATTACCCATGCGCATTTTCTTAACCATCTCAGGCCTTTTGCTGACAGTAGGATGCATTTTTATCCTTGCAAAAGAAGGCTTTTCATGGTTTGGGCTTGGAGCACTCCTTTTTTCAGTCGGATGTAGCTTGATCATCATTTTTGAAAAACAACTGGATGAATGGAGTTCTCAATCAATTCAAAAAAGTAGAGAAGCTCATACCTGCAAGGTGAAACGAGATTGTTTCTATTTTCCGAGGGGCTATTATTTCAAATATGGATTCCTAAAAAATCGGAGGGATTTGCCTTTTGAGGTCATCACCGAAATTCGGACCAATACGTTTCCGTTTACGGCCGTGGTAGAGGGTCGGGAAGTGATTTTTCTTCGAGGACTGAAGACAAAAGACTTGGCTCCCCTCAAACAAAAAGGAAAGATTCCGTTTACCCGCCCAACAGATAACTGGGAGCTGATTTGTGAAGAATTTCTGGACACAGGATATGATGAATCCCACCAGCAAAGAACGTTGGACGTGCTTTATAAAAATGGGATTCCACCAGAAGAAGTAGCTCAAATCAGAAAACGGCTGCGGGTAAGGATGTTGATCCGCACCTATGCTGGCTGGGAATGGATGTATTATGGTCAGCAAGAGGTACTGAATGAGCTATGGCCATTGAACCAGAAAAAGTATTGGTGGACGATGGATATTGCGTTGAGGGGAGGGGAAGAAGTACTTGAAAATTGACTATTGGAGAATTAAGGTTATCATTTTAATTTTCAGGCAAGATACAAGTTACACTTCCATTTACTCAGTTTTTTCTGAAGCTAGATGAATATTTATCCAACTTGTTTTGCTGTTACATAGTGAGTCCCATCTCAATTTTTCAGACTCACACGAATTCGTAAAAAATCAATTAATCTCCCCAATGTGTTAACCCCAGAAGAAATACAGCAAATCATCACTGATGAAATTGAGGTAGACTGCTACGATGAGTATGAGGCAAATATGGGATGGGCCATCTATTTGGAAGAGCACATCAATTATCCCTTCGAAGCAGAATATCTGGAGCGAAAAAAATCAGGAGAGGAAGCCTGGAAGCAGGTAATGGTGGTGAACAATAAAACGGATGATTCCAGCTTCGATGGAGGAGCTTACTATGTAAAGGTTGAGCTCAACGACCTACTTATTCCTGTCAGGCTCGAAGAGTTGCGAAATGTACAGGCAGACGATGAAACCCTTGATACGATTCAGATATGGAACAGTAGAAACAAGTACTAATGTCGTGAAGAAGTTTCAAGCGTAATTGATTCGTAAAACGAATCTCAGTTATCAGTTAAGGGCTGAACTACCTACTGGGATGGATCAACAAAAATGCCTTCGTTACTGCCGTCCCCAAGGAGGTAAATGAACCCAGTTGCAGGTTTTGTGTGGCGAGGGGGTTGCCAAGGTTATCCTGGAGCGGTAAGAAGGCAGTCTATCCTCCGTTGGTTAAGGAAAGCTGACCACAAATAAGGCCCAGGTGTTGATCATCAGCCATCGGTTAAACCTAAAGTGGTATTAAAGGTGCCGGCTCAATCCCCTGAGTTAGTGCCATCTTGCCATTGGACTATCCTCCTGAACATGCAAAAATCCCCTCTCCATATAGAAGAGGGGAACTCAAGGCATAGGAAAAGGCGTCGTCTCACTCCTCCAGCCAACTTACACATTCATCTTTCAACTAAGCAGTAGTTATCTTTTTCGGGCTATCCGTCGTGCGCGAACAGGGCGCTTCCGGCCTCCTGGAGTTTTAGGGCGCTTGGGTAATATGCCCTGCCGGGGGTTCCAGGGGAACGGATTGAGTTCTTCTAATCTCGTTGATAAGCTTTGGGTATTTTCTGTTTCGGGGTTCATCGGGTAAATGATTTAAGGCGGTTTTCAGGGCAGGAGGATTAGAACCGGAAGGCAGCGTCAAGAACTGTTCAGCTGCCTTCCTTGTGGTTCCAGTCAGGCCGATATACCTTGAACAGGCATTGCGGCTGCAACAGGTTTCATCGGATTCAGGGGTTCCAACAGCTGAGGCCCCCCCAGTCATTTGGGACTTCTATCAAATATCCAGGTAGGGAGACGCAAGGTTTGCCATCATTCATGCCGAACCAAGTAAACCAGAGGAACACAGCTCCCAGGAGGGTAAGTTTGACAGAAGATGGGAAAGCCTCTCCTCGTTTTTTATCCTTGCCCAAAAGTAGGGCAAGCACCAGACATGCTCCGCCAGCATTTACATGAATGACGGTTCCACCAGCATAGTCCAGTGCGCCCAGGTTTTCAAAAATGACTCCTCCCCCCATCATGTGCACCAGCGGAGCATATACCAGCAGTACCCATGATGCAGAGAAAAAAATCCAAGTGGAAAATTTGATTCGTCCAACCACAACTACGCTAATGATTGCCACGGCTGTAGCCGCTAACATTCCTTGAAAAGCAGCGAACAGCCACTCAGGGATGGTCCCAACTATAGAGTCACCTGAGACCTTGACAAGGAACATGTGAGATATGCAAGGGAGGAAGCTTTCTCCATTGTTAAGCCCAATGCAATAACCGCCCGTAACCCAAGCTAAGAAGGCCACATAGAAAGCAGTATAGCTCATTCCGTTGGCGTTCATTAGGCTTTTCTTTCTGGTCCTTTCTCCGTAAAAGAGGGCAAGTCCAAGGGATGTCATAAACATCAACATAGCAGTTGCTATGAGTATCCATGCGGTATCTCCAGTATTCATCATGGAGCTGAGGTTGTGTGTATTTGACTCCAGGAAGCCAGCTTACAAAAAGAATGATTCAAGATTTGAATATTTTCCCTTTTGTTGAGTCAAAGATGGCAAATGGCACCTAAAATGAATTGGACTAATGTTCCAAATGATAGGAGAAATGTTCCAAGCCTTCTTAATGGGCTTCAATGGCCTTTTTTTGCTGTTTTTTTTAACCTCCGTTTCTTCGAAATCAGCTATAGAGCCAAGGCATGACTTGGCTCTACAGCATCATCTCACCAGCAAATCTTGCTTAACCCGCCATTCACCAGGCGTAATCTTTTCCTGCTCGGTAAATACTCGTATGAAATAGCCCGGGTCGTTAAAGCCTACGGCGTAGGCCACCTCGGCCACTTGCAAGTTGATATCTTGGAGAAATTCTTTGGAACGCTCTATCCTGACGCTGCGAATAAACCGGTTGATTGGCATGCCGGTCAAAGCTTTGATCTTGCGATAGAGATTCGTACGGCTTAGGCCTAGTTCCTGGCAAAGGGCTTCCCCTCGGTAGTCTGCATGGGTGATATTGGCCAGGATCAATTCCCTCACTTTTTGGACAAAGGTGTCTTCCGCCTGTACCACGGGGTCATTGCTAGGGGCAGGTGCATGCGCAGCTTGGTAGCGATCTTGCAGCCTTTTACGTAGTTCCAGCAACTTCTTTAAGCGTATCTCCAATTCTTGCTGGTCGAATGGCTTAGGCAGAAAAGCATCCGCTCCCCGCTTGAAGCCTTCCAGTTTAGAACCCTGATCTACCTTGGCGGTGAGCATCACAATAGGAATGTGACTCGTCCTTTCGTCTAGCTTTAAGGTCTCACAGACCTCATAGCCATTTTTCTTGGGCATCATCACATCTGTAATGATCAGGTCAGGTACCTGCTCACAAGCAGTTTCAATACCGGCTTGACCATCTGGTGCAGCATATAGTTCATATTGGTCTTCCAGGCATGCATACAGATACGTTACGATGTCGGGATTGTCTTCAATGACCAATAAGCTGGGGCGTTCTCCTGCTGGCATTGGTGCAGGACCATTGGAAGTTACGGGCAACATAGATGTCACGAGAGAAGCTGCACCCTCAGGAGACATAGAGGTCAATGGTTCGACAGGAGCATCCTGTGTTATGGGTAACTCTACGGTAAAGGTAGCACCTTTCCTCAGTTCGCTTTCTGCCCGAATTTCTCCCCCCATGAGCCTAACCAACTCTCTTGAAAGAGAGAGGCCAATACCGGTTCCTTCCCCTGGGCGGGTATCGGTTTTATCTACCTGATAAAACTGATCAAACACCCTGTGAAGCTTTTCGGGGGGAATACCTTTCCCCGTATCCCGCACCCGAAACTCGAGTCGGCCGGCTGGGTTAACCCTAACCTTTACGCAAATTTGGCCTCCTTTGGGCGTAAATTTGATGGCATTGGAAAGGAGGTTGGTCTGAATTTGCATCAACTTCTCAGGATCAAAATCCATGTGCAACTGTTCTACACTAGACTGAAAACTGAGGCTTAGGGATCGACTTTCTGCCAGAGATTCAAAGGACTCTGTTCCGTAACGTAAAAAGGTGATGATGTCAGCTTGCAGCAGGTTTAGTTGCAGGCCTCCAAACTCCAGTTTTCTGAGGTCCAGGATTTGGTTAATGAGGCCTAGCAGGCTGCCCACATTCTTTTTGATCAGGTAGCTTCCTTTTTCAAGCCACCGGTCTGGCTGAGCGGAAATCTGATCGACCATCCCGGAAATTACCGTTAAAGGAGTTCGGAATTCGTGAGAGATATTGGTAAAAAACTGGGATTTGAAATCGTCCAGCACTTTGAGCTTTTCATGTGCGCGGTTCAACTCTGTATATTCCTGGTCCAGTTTTAGTTTTTAGGCATCCAAATCTGCAT
>JBCDIQ010000113.1:0-14792 GCA_039024295.1 Bacteroidota bacterium
CCCTGTTTAAGCTAACCGCCAGGATTAATCACCTGAAAAAAGCGGAAGAATTATTGGAAAAAGTCCGTCTCACCCCAATGCCTGATCATGCGCCTGTGTTGAGACAATTGGCCCGGGTGTACATCTCCCAGCACCGGTTTTGTGAAGCATTGGACGTGGCCATGCAGGCCTTGGAAACAGGAAGTGGGATGCGAGAAACCCAATTGTTGCTGTGTGACATTTATGCAGAGCTGGGGTTTGCAGCAGAAGAGAATTACCTCCTACATCAACTGGCCAGGGAACAAGAGGACGCTCACCTCAAAATTCGGTTGGCAAAATGGGCCGATGGTATCGGGAGGCTGGATCAGACCATTGAATTGATGGAAGAAGTGAAGCAAAAGGCCATATCCACCCGGCAGGAAAGCTTACTTAATTGGAGCTATACCAACTTGGGGGATTTTTATGGGCATGCAGGGGAAATTGATAAAGCTGCGGCTCACTACCTCAAGGCGTTGGAAATCAACCCCGCTGATTGGTATGCAGTAAAGGGCCTCGCCTGGATCCTGTATTCTCACGAAGAAAAACCCACCGAAGCATTGTCACTGCTGGAAGCCGCCAGTCAATGGAGTGATGACCCTGGCATTGAGTTGCTACAGGCAGAGATATGGATGTTTATGGGAGCAACTGAATTGGCCTTAAAGAAGCACGCAGAAATTGCCATGCGCGTACAATCTCCGGAATACGGGCGTATGTACAGCGAATTTTTATGTGATTTTTTCCTGGATAATGATCAGCCTGAAAAGGCACTTGAACTGGCATCTGAGGAAATTCGTCAGCGAGCTGTTCCCTCCAGTTTTGCGATGCTGATAGACGTTTACCTTTCACAGGGGGATACCCTCCAGGCACGACGCATGAGTCAGGATCATATTTGGCACCAGACCTTCGAACCCAAATTACTCCTCAAACAAGTCAGCTTTTTTTCAGTCACCGATCTTTCCTATATCCAGGATATTAAAGCAGAATTATCGGAGGCCCGATTTGAATTAGGGCCGGTGCGTTATGCGGCAATGTTAGGCAAATATTAAATATGCAGAATGTCTAATGTGTCGTCCAATTTTTAGGTAGTTTTAATGCTTCCCTCAGCTACTTTTCCTTTCCTTTTTAATTCTAGCCATTTATGATACCCATGCGTTTTTACTTTATACTGATATGTTGTGCACTTACATACCCCTTACAAGCACAGGATGTACTTACTGGCCGTGTCACCGATGCGGATGAAGTAGGCCTAGAAAGTGCTTACTTGATCCATCTCCCCTCGGGCAAACACTGCCACACCAATTACCTGGGAGAATTTATCTTGGAAGGTGTAAAAGGCGGTGACTCCATCCAGGTAAACCATTTAGGGTTTGCATCAGAGATTATTCAGGCACCTTACGACCAAAAGTTTGTAACCATTACATTGGCCCAGCGCAGGCTTTCCTTGAAAGAGGTGGTCATCGCCTCTGAAATGGATGCCTTAGAGGTATTTGCAGGGATTAATCTGCGGACCCAGCCAGTTAATTCTTCCCAGGAGATTCTTCGAAGGGTGCCCGGGCTTATCATCGGCCAGCATGCAGGAGGGGGAAAAGCTGAGCAGATATTCCTTAGAGGCTTTGACATTGACCATGGAACGGACATCAACTTGACGGTAGATGGAATGCCAGTGAACATGGTTTCTCATGCACATGGCCAGGGCTATGCAGACTTGCACTTTCTGATTCCTGAAACGGTGGAAGGCATTCGCTTTGGAAAAGGCCCCTATTATGCAGATCAGGGCAACTTTACCACTGCTGGCTTTGTAGATTTTCGTACCAAAGACAAATTGGAATCCAGTATGGTGAAACTAGAAGCCGGACAATTTAACACCCGACGCTTACTCGGAATGCTGGACTTAATTTCCGAGGACAACCAAAATGCCTACGCGGCCCTGGAATACCTTACGACGGATGGTCCCTTCGAAAGTTCGCAGCACTTCAACCGGTTAAATTTCCTGGGGAAATACAACCTCCAGCTCAACAACCAGGACCGGATCTCTCTTACCGGGTCGTATTTCACCAGTTCTTGGGATGCGTCCGGGCAGATTCCCCAGCGTGCCATTGATCAGGGAATCATCGGTCGTTTTGACGCCATTGATGATACCGAAGGTGGACAAACCAGTCGGGCAAACCTGAGACTGGGATACGATAAGATGATTTCGCCCAATGCTCAACTTAGAAATATCTTTTACTACACCTATTACGATTTTGAGCTGTATTCCAACTTCACCTTTTTCCTGAATAATCCTACTGAAGGTGATCAGATTGCCCAGCGAGAAAGCCGCAACCTGTTCGGTTTTAACAGTGAGTACACCCAAAACTTACAGTTGGGAAGTGTTGAAGGAACCCTTCGGGGAGGTATCGGTATGCGAAATGACCAGGTGCAGGACAACGAGCTGTCCCGTACTGCCAATCGCCAGGAAATCCTGGAGCGCGTCAGTTTTGGGGATGTAAATGAAACCAACCTGTTTGCCTATGCAAATGCAGACTGGGAGTTCGGTAAATTGACCATCAATACCGGTTTGCGAGTAGATGCCTTTCAGTTTACCTACCTGGACGAATTGCAGGCCCTCTATGACCAGCAGACAGTGTACAAAGAGTTTGTGAGCCCCAAGGTGAACCTGATGTACCAGGTCAGTTCAAAACTTCAGGCATATGCGAAATTTGGACGTGGCTTCCACTCCAATGATACCCGCGTGGTGGTTGCACAAGGGGGAGAGGAAATTCTGCCTGCTGCTTTGGGTTCCGATGTAGGCTTTATCTGGAAACCTCTTGACAATATTTTGGTCAATGCGGCTTACTGGCAGCTTGAGCTCGAGCAGGAGTTTGTGTATGTAGGAGATGAAGGAATCGTGGAGCCGGGAGGCCGTACCCGCCGTCGAGGCGTAGACCTGAGTGTGAGGTATCAGCCTCTGAGTTGGCTCTATTGGGATGCAGACTTTACCTATTCTCATGCACGTGCGATTGATGAAGCCGAAGGAGAAGATTTTATCCCACTTGCGCCAGATTTCACGCTTACCAGTGGCCTTTCGGTGATTCACCCTTCAGGACTTTCAGGCGGTGTGCGGATGCGCTATTTGGATGACCGTCCGGCAAATGAAGACAACTCAATTGTGGCAAATGGCTACACCGTGGTGGATGTAAACGCCAGTTACCGCTGGAAAGCATTCGAATTAGGCTTTTCAATCGAGAATGTGATGGATGTGGACTGGGACGAAACGCAGTTTGCCACTGAGTCGCGTTTGCGGGAGGAAGCCGAGCCAGTGGAGGAGATTCACCTAACTCCTGGAACTCCCTTCTTTTTTAGGGGATATGTGAGTTATCGTTTTTGATCCTCGGTTGGTGAAGAAATAAATCCTGTAGGGTACGTGGATTATTGTTGTGATAGGCCGCGTACCCATTATTTTGTAAAGAAGGGAATTCCAGGTACTTTCGAACAAACCTCCTGGCAGTTGGCAAAAATCATACGATTGGATGAAGATGAAAAGCGACTGGTCGAAGCCCTAAAAGCTCGTCGGAAGGAAGCCTATTCAGAATTGTATGATCGGTACAGCGCCTCTCTTTACGGGGTGGTGCTTCAGGTGGTGAAATCCGAGGAGATGGCAGCGGACGTATTGCAAGAGAGTTTTATCAAAGTGTGGCGATTCATTGATAAATACGACAGCAGCAAGGGGCGGTTTTTTACCTGGGTATTGAACCTGACGAGAAATACCGCCATTGACCATTGGCGTTCTCAGCAACGAAAGGCTACCCCCGGATTGACTGCTGAAGCGGCCGAGTCAATTATCGGTAGTACCTCTGAAAATCCTGGTCATGCTTTGGATGCGGATAAAGCTTTAGCATTTCTGGGAGAACCGGAGCGCACCCTCATGGCGATGAATTACCTCCAAGGATATAGCCAGCGGGAAATCGCCAAGCAATTGGACATGCCCGTTGGAACGGTGAAAACCAAAATGCGGAATGCCCTTCGGCTCTTAAGAGAAACGTTTAATACATGAAACCAAATCATTAATGGATATCCCCTCCTACATAGCATCTGGCATCTTGGAAGCCTATGTGCTCGGTGAAGTTTCACCGGAGGAGGCGCGTGAGGTGGCTTGTCTGACGGAGATCTATCCTGAGCTCAAAGCTGAATTGGAAGCCTTGCAGCAGGGAATGGAGGGATTTGCCAGACAATTTGACCAGGCTCCGCCCGCTGCGTTAAAAGGAAGAATCATGACTGCCCTTGACGAGGAAGCGAAGTCCACTGAAGCCAGGATTCCGCCTGTTTCCTCCAACACTCCTCTGATTTCTGAGGAAGAGGAAAAACGCAAAGCCGGGATTCCCTTGTACCTGCAAATTGCCGCTGCAGTAGGTGTATTGCTTCTGGGAATTTGGTTAGGCAATCAGTTAAATAGTCCTGAGCTAGAGACCTTGAATCAACAGGTCGCCGAATTGAGTACCCAACAAGAAAGCCTGGAAAAAAAGCTTTCTTCCCAAAGTCAGGAGTTGGCTTTGCTAGCTGATCCTGCGAATCAGTTAATTGAGTTGGCACCGCAACCTATTGCGGGAAATGCCACCGTTCGTGTGTTGTGGCAGCCTGATGCTAAATCTACCTTTCTGGTTAATTCGACCCTGCCTGATTTGAAGGACGACCAGGATTATCAGCTTTGGGCATTGGTAGATGGAACGCCTGTTGACTTAGGCGTACTACCCCGCCGCGGGGAAGGACTAACTCAGATGGCGTCCATAGAAAATCCAGATGCCTTTGCCATTACCCTTGAACCAAAAGGGGGTTCGAAGGTGCCTACGTTGACTCAGTTAATGGTGATAGGAGAGGTGTAGGGCTGTTTTATTACTTCAATTCAGCCAAATCTCCCACCCGCTGCGCCAGCCACTTGCCGCGTTCGATGCACGCTGGAACAGCAATTCCCCCAATCCAATTTCCGCCCAGAAATAGCTGTTGGGCCTCAAATGGCTGTTCAAGGGCATGGGTAGGCAAAATATCCTCGTCGTATTGAGGGATGGCCTTGGGCCAGCGCGTGATCCGCTGAAAAATGGGTTTACCGGTTATCCCAAGAAATCGTCGATGATCTTCATTCACGCCCTCCAGCAATTGGTCGTCCAATTGCATGGCCTGATGCGGAACGATAGAACCGCCTACAAAGGTGGTCAGCAGCACTTCGTCTTCCGGGCATCGGCCTTTAAATACCGTGCTGCTAAATATGGTTCCCAGGCTGTTGCTGGGCTCCAGCCGATTGTGCAAGGCACCAAATCCATCCAGCTTGTGGGCCACATCTTCCCGTCGATAGGCGGAATGGACCATGCTTACCGGGGGATAGTGTACTTGGTTGAGGCTTTCCTGGGCTTTTGTGTTATCTGGACTGAGAATTCCAGCGAGCGTATGTGCCGGGATGGTGCTAATTACGTGAGATGCCTGAAGGGTATTAGTACCTCGCTGGGTTTCCAAGGTCAATTCGTACCCGCCATCCGAGAGGACAGTCATCTGGCTTACCCTTGTATTCAAACGAAGGGCATCACTGGCTTGATGAGCAAGCGCATGTACCAAATGTTCCAGTCCATTGGCAAAGGAGAAGGTGCCTCGGTGTTTCTGCTGCTTGGCCGCATGGGAAACCCCCTTGATGAGGGACCCAAATTCCCGCTCCCACACCTTGAGGCGAGGAAAAGCTGTTTCCACCAGTAATTTGGAAGGATCACCTGCATATATGCCTGAAATGAACGGATACACCCCGTAATCGGTGAGTTCATCTCCCAGTCTTCTTCTGGCAAAATGGTCTAACGTTTCATGAGGAATCTCTTCTACCGGTTGCTTGGATTCCCGCATGATCCGCCATTTTGTCCCCAGGGAAAAGGTGGAACCAAACACCAATGACATGGGGCCAGTAGGAAGCTTTCGGTACTTTCCTTTTTTGAGGATGTAGCGGTATTTGGCGGCCTTTTCGGCTTTGAGGATATCCTTGTGCAGCTTTAGCTCCTTCAATACCTCAAATAGCGGATCATTTAGCTGAAGCGAATTAGGCCCTACCTCCAGGAGGTAAGGCCCATGTTTTACTGAACGAATATTACCGCCTGCCCGATCACTGGCTTCCAGCACGACCACTTCGTGTCCTGACTGCTTGAGCCGCCATGCGGCCACCAGTCCCGTAATGCCTGCGCCAATAATTGCTACCATAGTTTGAGTTTTCGGTTTCCGGTTATTCCCACTTTCCGGCATTTCTCTTCACTCAACAGTTATCAGTTTTTTCCAGAAGCTGGTAATTCACTGTTAAACGAGTCGCCAGTAAAGGTATTAACCAGCGAAATATTCATTAAGCTGATACAACTAACTTCCTTCAGGCTGGCGATGAAACAATTCATCAACACTGAAAACCGCGAACTGTTAACCGACAACTCTTAATCCTCATCAATCGCTCCCGTTTGGTCTTCCAACTCCTTGGCCCGCTTTTCCAACTGCATGGGATTGGGTTGGCTGTAATTACGCTTGTAGAGCTTGAAGCGGGAAGGCTGAGCTTGTGGCGGCCAATGGTTATTGCCAGTATCCACGTCAGCTGTTTCCCGGAAAGGATCCAGCTGAATACTTTTCAGGGGCTTTTCAAACACAAATACCTTGCTAACTTCATCTGGGGTAAGCCGCCAAATTTCAGCAGGAATCCGCTTGACTTCTGTGGTGCCATCTTCGAATTCAAATTCCAGGATCAATGGCATCACCAGTCCGCCTTTGTTCTTAAAATCTAACTGGTAATAGTGGCGGGTATCACCAAGTTTCTTCCTTTCTTCTTCAGAAAAATTTGACAGATACCGCTGGTAGGCCTGCTTGTCAAATACGGTTACTTCATACGGATTGTACCGGTTGTAAAAATCCAGCATGTTGGTGTCACGCTCCGTCACCGTAGAAGCAATCGAGGTTCTGTTACGGGTATCCCCGATAAATTCACGCGTTTGCTCGGCTTTTTTACTGGCGATGGGCTTTTCCACTTCTGGATTCTCCGTGCTCATCTGGTACCAGGTCACATCAGCCAGTTCAATGTCCACATGGTCATTGGTGAAAAACCACCCTCTCCAAAACCAGTCCAGGTCCACGCCTGAGGCATCCTCCATGGTGCGGAATAAATCTGCTGGGCTTGGGTGGCGAAACATCCATCTTTGCGCGTAAGTCTTGAAGGCGTGATCAAACAGCTCGCGGCCCATGATGGTTTCACGGAGGATATTCATGGCTGTAGCGGGCTTGCCGTAAGCATTGTTGCCAAACTGGAAAATAGACTCTGAATTGGTCATGATGGGGCTAATGGTCGATTTGTCACCCTTCATGTAGGGCACAATTTTATAAGCTGGTCCCCTTCTGGAAGGATAGCCTCGCTCCCATTCCTGCTCAGTCAAGTATTGGAGGAAGGTATTCAGGCCCTCGTCCATCCAGGTCCATTGGCGCTCATCGGAATTGATGATCATGGGGAAATAATTGTGGCCCACTTCGTGTATGATCACGCCCAGCATGCCGTATTTGGTGCGCTCGGAATACGTCCCATCCGCCTCAGGGCGACCGCCGTTGAAGCAAATCATGGGGTATTCCATGCCAATCCGATCAGTATGAACGGAAATGGCTACTGGATACGGATAGTCGAAGGTATGACGAGAATACACCTCCAGGGTATGCGCCACAATTCGGGTAGAATAGCGCTCCCAAAGTGGATTTCCCTCTTTTGGGTAGTATGACATGGCCAGTACCGTGCGGTCCCCAAACTTAACTGCCATGGCATCCCAGATAAACTTCCGAGAGCTGGCAAAGGCAAAGTCTCGCACATTCTCAGCTTCGTATATCCACGTTTTTTCCCGGTCACTTTTCTCTGCCTGCTCTGCTTCAAGTGCTTCCTCTGGGGTAACGATCATCACCGGATTTTCAGTCGCACTTTTCGCTTGCTCCATGCGCTTCCGCTGTGTGGCCGTAAGGATTTCTTTTGCATTTTGAAGGGTGCCGGTAGACGCAACTACATGATCCGCAGGTACGGTGAGCTTTACCTTGAAATTGCCAAAAGTTAGCGTGAACTCTCCTCGGCCGAGGAATTGCTTGTTTTGCCATCCCTCCACGTCATTGTATAAGCACATACGAGGATAGAACTGGGCAATGGTGTACAGGTAATTGTTCTCTTCCTCAAAATACTCAAAGCCGGAACGCCCGCCTAGCTTGCTTCTATCGTTGATGTTGTACCACCATTTAACCTGGAATGTGTACTCATCGCCCGGCTGAAGGGGCTTGGGCATGTCCACTCGCATCATGGTGTAGTTGATGGTATGAGGGAGTGGGTTTCCATCTTTATCTTTTACAAACTCAATCTTGAATCCACCATCAAAATCAGGTGCTTCAATGCTTTTTAGGGCCCAAGTAGACATTTGATCTGAAATGGTAGAAGTGCTAACCTCATAAGTTTGAGAGGTCTTTGCGCGCCGGTTTTGATCTAGCTGAAGCCAGAGGTATTCCAGTGCATCCGGTGATTCGTTGTGATAAGTGATGGTCTCAGTTCCATAAATGCGCTGGTTTTCATTGTCCAGGCGGATGTCCATGTCGTAGTCTGCCCGTTGTTGCCAGTACTTATGCCCAGGCGCGCCTGCTGCATTTCGGTATACATTGGGGGTGGGCAGGACATCGTACAACTGACGAAACTTGTTCTGATTGGTGTTTTCCTGGGCAAAAGCTTGAGGAAGCAATCCCAGGAGAAGGCCGAAGATCAGGAGTGAGGAAGGAAATTTATTCATCATTGATAGGAGCTATTTAGTATTGAGTTGTCAGGTTTTAGGTGATAGCTAATAGGTTTTAGGCAAGAATTTTAAAATTCTAACACTGAAAACTGTGTGCTGTAAATCGTAAACTTATTATCATTAGGAATTAAAAAGTGTTTCAGAGAGCAGTAAAATAGACAAGCCTGCGGCGATTCCAGAAAGGAAAACCGTCCAATCTCGGCGAGAAATTAGCTTTGAGCCAAGTACTAGGGCTGTGAGCACCCCCCATCCCAGCACAATGACGAGTTGCCCAACCTCTAATCCAAGGTTGAATGCCAGAAGTGGTACGATAATGCTTTCCGCTTGCCCCAGCAGGGCTTTCAGGTAATTGGAGAATCCCAAACCATGAATCAGGCCGAAACCTGCTGCCATGAGATAGGCAATATTGCGATGGTTGCTCCCCTGCTTCTCCACAAAGAAAACATTCCAAAGGCTGGTCAGTAGAATGGTTATGGGAATCAAAGGTTCAATGATAGACGCGGGCACATTGATCCACTCTTGGGTAGATAATCCCAGGGTAAGGGAATGTCCTACCGTAAAGGCGGTAACCAAGATGAGCAATTTACGCCACTCTTGGGGCGAATATGCGGCACACAAGGCCAATATGAACAATAGGTGATCGTATCCCTGAAAATCAGTGATATGTGCGATGCCCATTTCCCAGTACAATTGAAAACTTGTCATAAACCGTTTTCTGCAAGTACGCCTGACGGCGAATCTTCGAAATTAAATGTTTATCTTTAGGATTAAAATATCAAAGCCCGCCTTTTGTTTAACTAAGCCCTAAAAGAAACCAATTAACTTATGTCTGCTCTGTTTTCCGCAATTTTCGCAGGATGCCTCTTTGTGACTTCTTTTGGCACCATTCCCGATCCTGCTGAACCCCAGCATCCTTTTTTTATAAGTGTATGTGAAATGGAGCTAAATGCGGAAGATAAGCTCATGGAGGTCTCTATCAGGATGTTTACCGATGATTTAAATACTGTACTGGCACCACATACTGCAGATAAGAAAGGACATTTAAATACCCCTGAAGAAAGTGAGAAAGATCGTTCCTTGCTTCATGCGTATGTTGCGGAGCACTTAGCCGTAAAAGGAGCCGCTGGAATGTTGAACTTTACTGTATTGGGATGTGAATACGTAGAGGACCTCTGTTATTGCTACCTCGAAGCCCCGGTTGATCCCACATCAAGCCTATTTATGGTTACCAATAAGGTGCTGTTCGAGATAGATCCGGGCCAAAATAACCTGGTTCACCTAAAAGTTCGTGGAACCACCAAGAGTCTGCGCCTACACCAGTACCAGCCAGATGGGGTACTGCAATTTCCATAATTTCTTCAACTTCTGATTTTCATCCCGCCTTACCCCCAAATTCTCATATGCCTTCCCCCAAAGATATTCCCCATTTAATTGCCCTGCTGGAAGATGATTCTGAAATGGTTCGGGAAAATGTAATCTCTGCCCTGATGTCCTTTGGAGCAGAACTTGAACGTGCCGCTTTTCCCTACAATGGGAACATGAATCCTTCCCAAATCAAGGCCCTGGAAGAATTATATAGGGTGCTTCGTTTACGCGAGTTTGAGTCCACTTGGCTCAACTGGCTGGATATGGAGGAGGGACCAAAAGCCCTGGAGTTTGCCTTTTCTCGACTGGCCTATTTAAACTATGGCTATTCTCAACCGCTGTTGGAGGAATTACTGGATGAACTCACGGATAAGTTTTACCAAAATGCCCATAACCGGGAGGTAGACGACCTTATGTCATTCCTGTTCAATTTCGAAGGGTTTGCCGCACCTAAAGCGGACTACTACAATCCACTTAACAGCAACCTGGTATATGTGATCAATCACCATGAAGGCATTCAGATCAGCCTTTCCTGCCTGGCAATCCTGCTGGGAAATCGAGTCGGAATAGAACTTTTTGGAGTCAATATTCCCGGCCATTTCATGACCATTTCCTTTTCGAATGATCAGGTTCGGATTTACGATTGCTTCAATAAAGGCCGTCCGTTGCCAAATGAGACCGTATCCTACCTCGTTCGTTCTATGCGAATCGATAGCCAGAGCATCGAAACCCTGAAAGCTAAAAACCACGAGATTTTACAGCGGGTGCTTCAAAATATCTTGTATGCCCACGCCCGCAATAATAACCAGCGAGAAATGGAGTACTACCAAGTGCTGGTCGAGCGATTGCAAGGAGAACTAAAGAGTAGGGGGTTGAGATAGGAATTAGCCGTTGGGTTATAGGTTTTAGGTATTAGGATGGGCGTATGGAATCTCATGTTATTTGATTCGCAAAAGGTTGCAGGGTAAAAACCCTGCGCTATGTACGGGACGTACCTCCGGTCTCTGAACGGAGTGGTGCGCCGTTCGGATAACGGCGGTACGGGGGAAGAGGTATGAGGCATTAGCTGTCAGGTAATAGGGGGTATAGCTGTGCACATGGATTGTACCTCCGGTTTGTAACCGGAGGGGGAGATGCCGTTCGGATAACGGCGGTACAGATAAGACCATCCCCATTCACCAGAAATCCAATCATATAGGAAATTATTCAAGTGGCTGTATGTCAGTAAATTGAATAGTTTCTGTAATGTACCTCCCTACGATTCACCACTTTTTTTCAAAAAAAATGAACACTGTTCAGTTTTTTGCGTTCATCTTATCATACACAATAATGAACACTGTTCAGTAAATTATATGCGTTCATGCTACTGTTAATTTTTTCCATCGCACAAGGAGTCACCCGTTGGCTCGCTAACAAAAGCCACAGGCACTTGGTCCTGATACTGGGGCCCGTCCTGCTAATTGGAACGGCCACCGCCCAGTCATCGGTGCTGGATGCCTACATCGCCGAAGGCGTACGGTCTAACCTGGCGCTGAAGCAAGAAAATTTTGCCAATGCCCGTCAGGTAGAAGCACTTCGGGAAGCCCGGGGGCTGTTCATGCCGCAGGTGAGTTTTGGGGCTACTTACACCCGAGCGGGTGGAGGACGGACCATTGATCTCCCTTTAGGAGATTTGTTGAATCCCGTCTATCAGACCCTGAACCAGATGACGGCTTCGGACCAGTTTCCTACCCTGGCCAATCAGAGCGAGCAATTCTTGCCGGATGACTTCCATGACACACGGGTTCGGCTGGTTCAGCCGCTGTTTAATCCCGACATCCTGTTCAACTACCGCGCCCAGCAAAATATGGCCAATGCCAGCAAGGCCAAGCGCGAAGCCTACGAGCAGGAATTGGTCAAAGAAATCACAGTGGCGTACTACCAATTCCTCCAAACGCGGGAGGCCTTGTTGATCTACCAAAATTCCCGGGAGCTGTTGGAAGAGGTACTCCGGGTAAATAAAAAGTTGGTACAGCGCGACAAGGCTACGCCGGATGCGGTATATGGCGTGGAGTATGAACTCAGCAAGCTCGACCAGGAAGAAACGGATGCCCAAAAGAACCATGACCTGGCAGTTTCCTACTTCAACTTCCTCTTGAACCGTGACCTCAATACCTCCGTGATGGTAGACTCTGTGAGCTGGTGGGAACTGCAATACCAGCCAACCACCTCCCTGGAAACCCAGCAGGGACTGGCGCTGGGAAGCAGAAAAGAACTCTCTCAGCTTCAATCTTCTATCCAGGCTACTGAGCAACAACTGAAGATTAACCGATTCCGGGCATTGCCGACCTTGAATGTGGTAGCCGATCTGGGGTATCAAGGATTTGGGTATTCCTTCGACGAGAATCAGGACTATTGGCTGGTGCAGTTTGGGCTGAATTGGGATTTATTCAAAGGATTCCAGCGAAAGTCCCAAACTCGGCAAACTGAGCTGCGAATTGCGGAGCTAAAAAGTCAGGAAGAAGCTCTGGAACAACAAATTCAGCTTCAGGTCCAGCAAGCATATCTTTCGTTGCGCGCTGCTGAGAAATCCAGCGAAGCTGCCGAGGCTGCCCTGAAGAGTGTTTCGTCTCAGTTTAAGGTTGCCAAGCGCAGACATGAGGAAGCCCAGCTGCCTTATTTTCAGTTGCTACAAGTCCGCACGGACCTGACTCTGGCTTCCCTGAATCAATCTATTACCCGCTGTGAGCTGCTGATCCGTCAAGTGGAGCTTCAAGCAGCTTTGGGGACCCTGAATATTCCTCGTTCCTAATCAAATCATTGACATTCAACCATAACAGACATATGCATTCCTTCATTAAATCCGTTGCTGGCATTGCTTTGCTGATGTTAGCGGTGGCTTGTAAGCCTCAATACGCCGAGCAAGCAGCAGAATCAATCGATGAATCTACTGCAAAGGCTATTAAGCTAGTTGCCCTGGCACCGGAAACAGCTCCGCTTCCGGTGGAGGGACGTGGGCGACTTGCTTCCCAAACCGAAACCATGCTTTCCTTCAAGATCGGTGGACTCATCCAGACTTACCGCATCACTGAGGGAAAGCGCGTGCAAAAAGGTCAGTTATTGGCTGCCCTCAACCCGGTAGAAATTGATGCGCAGGTACGTCAGGCCGAACAAGGTGTGGCCAAAGCTACGCGTGACCTGGAGCGCACCGAGCGTTTGTACCAGGATACCGTCGCCACCCTTGAGCAGGTACAAGACTTGAAGACAGTACTCGAATTGGCACAGGCTGACCTGGAAATTGCCAAATTCAACCAGCAATACTCCCGAATTATCTCTCCGGTATCCGGAAAAATCCTGAAATCATTTGCAGAGGCCAATCAGCTGGTAAATCCCGGGGATCCCATTTGCCTGATTGCTACGGGCTCTGGAAGTCAGTCGCTCGTGATGCGCATGGGACTTGCCGATCGCGATGTGGTCCGCATCAATTTGGGAGATTCTGCCCAGTTGATGTTTGATGCACATCCTGGGGAAATATTCAAGGGTTCGGTGAGTGAAATTGCTGAGAATGCAGACCCACGAACAGGGGCTTTTGAGGTGGAATTGAGCCTTGCGCCGTCCAAGTCACGCATGAAAAGTGGATTTATTGGTCGGGCAAACATTTTTCCTGGCCAGCAGACGCCTTACTACCGCGTACCAATGAATGCATTGGTAGCGGGAGAAGCTGAAAAGGCTTGGGTATTTGTGCCAGACACAGAAACCAGCACTGCGCATCGTGTGCAGGTTCGTCCAGACCGGATTGCCGACGAGGACTTTATCATCTCCACCAATGAACTGACTGGACATCGCTACCTCATCACGGAAGGTGCTGCCTACTTGCAAGCAGGAGACTCTATCCAACTGCCAAATGGAAAAGGTCAGATTTCTCACACCTCAAAATCCGTACAGCAATGAGACTCCCAAAATTAGCTTTGAGCAACTACCAATTTGTGCTGATCGTGGTAGGACTGGCAGTGTTTGTGGGGGTAACCTCATTGCTGAACATGCCACGAAGTGAAGACCCGAATCCGAAGTTTCCTTCCTACATCATCACGGCCATTTATCCCGGGACTAGCCCAGAGGATATGGAAGAATTGGTGGTGGACCCCATAGAAGAAGCTGCTGATCGTTTGGATGATGTCGACAAGATCAATTCGAAAATTGAGGAAGGGGTAGCTGTCATTGTGGTGGAGACCGAGTTCGGGGTTGATCCTGATGAGAAATACGATGAACTCCTGGTAGAGATGAATGCCATCAAAGATGAGCTGCCGGATGATTTGTACGACCTGGATGTACAGCAAGCTGATCCGATCGATCAGGTGTACATTCAGCAGATTGCCCTGGTGGGAGAAGGCGTTCCTTATCCTGAGTTGGTGGACCTCGCCGAAAACCTTGAGGATGACCTAAAGCCCATTAATGGAATAAAAAATATTTCTATTCTGGCTCATCCTGAGGAAGAAATCCGGGTTTCTCTTGACTTCCAGCGCATGGCCAACCGAGGGATAGCTGTCGGGCAGGTAGTGCAGGTGTTACAGGGAAATAACCTCAACATCCCTGGTGGAGACATTGCCTCAGGAGGAAGAAGCTTTAACATCAAGACCAGCGGCA
>JBCDIQ010000114.1:0-14729 GCA_039024295.1 Bacteroidota bacterium
CAGCTACACCTATGGAACCATTTCATTTTCCACGACGAATAAATCGGCACTTGTCCAGGGAACTGAGTTGAAAGGTCAGGCCTTTGTGAAAGTTGATGCAGTTGATGAGGTCGCCACCAATATTGCTACTGTCTACGTAAGTGAAAACCGTGATGCAATTGGGGGAGGACCTGGAGGGAACACGGGAGAAGAAAACCAGTTTGGAGGACTGCCTTATTGGTGTTGGCTGCTTATTGCCATTTTGATTCTCCTCATTCTTGTATGGTTGGCCTGGCAGGTTTTTTCGGAGAATTGATGTAAAGTACAGGAGATGAACGTTTAGTTTACAGCTTTTAGGTGATAGCTAATGGGTTTTTGCAGGAAACAATAGCTTTTCCTGCTGTCATTATTGGCTTTACCTCCCGACACGTTCGCCCCTGCCATGAAAACACGTCCCCACTTATTGATGGTGGGCATCTGCTGCTATACAGCCAGCTGCCTTGCCAGCCTTTCTCCTCCCAAGGATTCCTTGGAAGCATCTGATTACCTGGATCGAGGGTATAGCCACGAGATGCTGGACAGTGCCATCCTGTACTTGCAGTCCGGTTTAGAATTTTATGAGGAAAAACGAGAAAGGGTAATGTGGGTAAAGGCTGTTGGCAGGCTAGGAGCACGTTTTTACTATGCAGGGAAGATAACAAAGGCACATCAGCTCTTAGCAAGTAGCTTAGCAAAAACTTGGTGGCCTGCTGACCCCTTAACGGCAAAATTGCTCATGTACCAAGGGTATTACCATTTACATTCAGGTGATTATCTCGAAGCAAAAAATCGCTATGAAAAGATTAGGCAAATATATCGTCATCATGAAGTAGAGTGGAAAATTGCTTATAACGCATTTCGAAGCCTTGCTCATATTTACACACGACTTGGGGCATACCAGGAAGCACGTGAACTTTTAGAGGTCTCCATACCAATCTTATTGGATGCCAATAAATATGATTTTGCTGCGGATGTATACAGTGACTTGGGGGTTGTGGTCCGCTATTTGGAGGGGCCTAAGGCTGCTCTTAGGGTTTATGGAGAAGGGCTACAAACTCCGGAGATCAGCACTAAAAGTCAGAGCTTATTACTGGCTAATCAAGCAGAAGCTTTCAAAGAGGTAGGGGACTTAGCGGCTGCGGAGCATAACACTTTTCAAGCCCTCAGTTTAATCAATGGGATGGGATTGCATGAATATGAAATAGGCTGCCATGCAGTTTTAGGGAATGTGTTCACCCGAAAGGAGCAGTATCAAATAGCTAACACACACCTTGACGAAGCGTTGAGTATTTCCCTCAAATATTACGGTACTCGATTTCGCCGTGAAGTTGGAAAGCTTCAATTGGCCAAAGCAAGAATCTTCCTGGAGCAAGGACAATTGGATTCTTGCCTGACCTGGGCACAGCATGCTATCCAATCGGTTGTCCCGAATTACAGCCCCCAAAGCCTGACCGATATTCCTGATGTTGATGAACTGTACCCCGAGAACACGCTCATGGAATCCCTCGACCTGATAGCGGTGGTGGGAAGGAAGCAGTTTGAGGCCACCGCTGACCTTAAGCTGTTGGAAAAAATTCGTGCTACAACTGTGTTGTCCCTGGAAGTCGCAGAACTGTTGCGGTCCACCTATTCCCTGGAGGGTTCTCATCTTAAACTTCAGGCGGATTCTCATCAGCAATTTGAGCGTGCACTTTGGGCGACCTGGAAATTGTACGAATCAACCACAAGCCCTCAATACTTGGGATATGCCTTTGACTTGATCGAAAAAAGCAGGGCAGTTCGACTCAAATCCCAGTTGAAGGACCTACACGCCCGGACCCACGCGGGAATTCCGGAAGCCCTGCTAGCAGCGGAGCAGAAATTTGCCCTGGAGAAGGGCTATTTGGTGAAAAAGACCTACGAACTCAGGCAAGAGATCGCAAAAGTGGGGGAAGACGAGCGAGACGAGCTGCTTCATGAATTGGCTGAAATGCAACGGCGCACAGCTTCCTTGCGGCATCAAAGCGATTCAATTATTTCCCTGCTTGAAACAGGGTTCCCCAAGTACCATGAACTAAAGTATGCCGTTCAGCCCCTGACCTGGCAGGAAGTACAGGATCAACTGGCCCAGCGGGGAGAAAATATGCTGTTGTACTTTTGGGGAGAGGAACACCTGTTTTGCCTTTCCACTACAGATGCTGGTGGTCAACTGACTGTCATTCCCAATGCAGATTCTCTTAAAGGTCAGCTAGCTCAATTTTCCCACCAATTACGAATGCCTTCTGCTACTAACGGAAAGGCTGAGCGAGCAGCTTTTAGCAATTTTGTTCAGGGAGCATATGGGTGGTATACCCAATTGAAGTTGGAAGAAATCCTTAAGCATACTACTCGAGAGCGATTGGTGGTCATCCCGGATGGGGGACTGGCATATTTGCCGTTTGAAGTCCTGTTGACCTCGCAGGTACAACCCCCTCATACGGTCGATTATTCACCTCTGCCCTATTTAATGAAGAATCATCGTGTCTATTACGAATATGCTGCAGGATTTTTGGTGCAGCAACCTGATCCTCCTGCTGCAAAACACCGGTTTCTCGCTTTCGCTCCCTCCTATACGACTTCCAAGGAAACCACAGCACTGTCTGTGTTAGATGCAGACCTATTTGCCAATCAATTCTCCCCCTTGGCAGGCAGCATGGAAAGGTCTCAGCAACTTGCCGACCTGATGCAGGGTAGCTCTTTGCCGGGGAATCATGCAACAGAGGCTCAGCTAAAAGCTTCCATAGAAGAATTTCAAATGCTACACTTTGCCATGCATGGCTTTATCAACGAGAACGCTCCGCTCTATTCGGGGTTGGTCTGCCAGCCGGAGACCACTTCTTTCCCAGACGATGGCATTCTGTACGCCTATGAACTGTATCAAATGAACCTCTCAGCTGAATTGGCGGTACTCGCTGCTTGCAACACTGGGAACGGCCAAATGGCCCAGGGAGAAGGGGTCATGAGTTTGGCGCGTGCCTTTCGATATGCTGGCTGTCCCAGTGTAGTTGCTACCTTATGGCCCGTACAGAATGCTAGCTCCGGTCAAATTATGCAGCACTTCTACGAAGGGATTTCGAATGGGCTCGCAAAAGATCAAGCCTTGCAAGCTGCTCAGGAGGCATTTTTAGCAGAAAATCCCTATGCACCGCCGTATGAATGGGCGGGAATGGTGCTGACGGGGAATCCGGAGGCGATTGGAAAAGAAAAATACCCCTTGGAAATAGCTTTTTGGATCTTGGCGTTAATGGGAGGATGTCTTGGGGCATTTGTGGCTTTAAGAAGGAGAAACGCGTGAATAAGATTCCTTCCACAATCTGCCCATCTTACGTGATATAACTTAACCATTTCTGTGGCCTCCCTTTTAGTTGGCCTTACAGGATGGACTATAGAATTACAACTTAGGTTTTACGGTGGTAAGTACGTTAGGTAAATTTGAGGTACACGGGAAAACTGAATCATAAAGAAACGGGTTAAAACTACTTGGATAGATTAAACTTTTGTTGGACCTCAAAACTTTAGCTTCAGTCGCCTATCCCAATGATCAATTGGTTTCACCGCTCATTTTACCTCTCATGAAGCAGCTACTACACGTACTTCTGACCTTTCTGCTTTCAGTCAACTGCCTATTTGCCCAGGTATATACTGAAAAGCAAACTCGTCACCGCTTTGCACAGCTCAACCTGGGAGTTGGCTATCAGACCAGCCTTGGTGGAAATGTACATTTTCTCGATGAAAATGGAGGCATACAGGCTCAATCTTTAGGCTTATTTCACGGGCCAAGGGTGCTAATCGGTGGTACACACTTTTGGGGCCATGCAGATTTTTACCTCTCCATTCCCTTGTTTATCACCGGCTTTTCCCAAAATAACCAGAAAGTATCGGCCTCCAATGGGGTAGAATCGGTTTTTAAATTCTACCCCTGGCGCATTCAGCACAACAAAATCCGCCCCTTCATAGGTGCCTCATTGGCGCCGTTTTACTTTGAGCAACGTAATGAAAACCTGGCCTTTGGAAATGGGCCAGAGCTTGATCACATAGGGGTCCCGTTGCATGGAGGTTTCACGTTCAACCGGAACAATCACCTCGTTGAATTAGGGCTAATGTGGAACTACAACCACGAACAGGCTTATTACATTTCCCGCATGGAAAGGGCCAATGTGGAAACTCCACCCTTTTATGTCAACCTTTCCTACCGCCTCATGATAGAAACCACCCTGAGTGCTGAAGAATCCTGGGAATCTGGTAGAACTGCCTACGTGACCGAAAAACTGGAAGAACAAAAGCGGCTCAACAGTTTCCATTTGGGAGTAGGGCTTTCTTCCGCTTGGTGGCTGGAAAGAAGCAGCTACAACGAAGTAAATAGGCCCTATGTGGAAATTCCCGAAGTTTCCATTATGCCAGATGTTACTATCGGCTATTATCTGCATAAACCGGACTTCCAATTTGCGGCGGCCTTCAGGCGGTATAGCAGTTCGACAGACTCATACGGGACAGTACAAGAACTCAGGCGTACTTCTTTGGTATTAGAAGGAACCAAGTTTTTATTCGACTATCATGGATTCGTGCCTTTTATAGGACCTGCCATCAGCAGGTAATGGCTGGAATTCACGGAGTCTTTTGAGGGACTACCTACACAAGATAAAATGGTGAGTAAGATACACTATGGGCTAACCTTTGGGTGGGACATTCGCCCCAACCGTCTCCAAAGCTGGATCTTACGGACAAATTTGCGCTGGTTTCCTAACCTGGATTTAGAGGTGGCTGACGGCCAGGTAATTTCCTTCGATAACATCGAATTCAATTTTATCCAGCTTATCGTGTACCTCGACCGGATGATCAAGATCAATGGAGGTAAAAAGTAAACCTACCCCTTTACCCGTCTGTATATCGCCAGTAAGAAGCCAAAGGTCAGAATAAAGGTTCCCAGCCACAGCACATTGATCCAGGGCTTGCTGATGGCCTTGAATACCACCATGTCCTGATCAGGGTTGAGGAGCTCCTGAATTTGAAACTGCATGCTGCCATCTTTGGGGTTGATGCCCACAAAAGCCATGCTCATGTGAAGCGGTTCAATATTAGCTTCGATCATGCCGGGCTTACCTTCTTTGCTCACCAGATAAATGGGATCTGCATAAAATGTGTCTGAACCTGCGGTGGCAAACATCCGGGCGGCTGCCGCGATCTCAAATTTCTTCATCTCCTCCCGCTGGCTTAGGTCATAAACTGTGCCCAAAATCAGCGTATTCTGCCCAATATGGGCAGTATCTCCCACCTTGAGGTTCAGGTCGTGGTAGCGGTACTTAGGCTCCATTTCCTCATCATTGGGCGTCCAGGAGACATGCACATAAATGTCTCGGTCCAGATACACCTTACGAGAAGGGTGCGCAATGATGCTGCCCATTGTTTCATTGTCCTCTGCTTCGGGATACAGCACAAATTTATGGGAAGAATCGGTGAGGGCACGGAACTGTAGTCCATACAGCACCCGGTTGTTGATGTGCTTGGGGCGGAGGTACTTCAGGTTGGTGTTGAGGAACCATTCTGTGTACTCCATGTCAATTTCTCCGTCAAGGTCAGGACTCATGGAGCCAGACCGGTCTGAAGTAGGGTGAATCACAGATTCTCCTTCTTCTTTCTTCAGGAATACATCCCTGGGCAGCACCATGGCAAATACATCGCCAGTGGAATCCCGGAAGCTCACCTTGAATGCAGAAGCGTTTTCTTCAATTACCTGAATGTCTTTGACAGGCTTTTGAGCTTCTTTTCGTCCGAGATAGGTGACTTCATAGCCCTTGATGTACCTGGGCTTGTCTTTTACCAGTAGGACATTGTCTGCCTTTTCTTGCTCTGGAAAGCCATTTAGCTGATCTGGCGTGAGGTTTTTGGAGATGACTTCATCGTATCCGGAAGAAAAGAGCATGCCCAATAGCATGAGCGCAAAACCAATGTGTGCAAGGCTTCCTCCCATCATCATCAGCTTCACTTTCTTTGTAGCAACCATCGAAATGAGCACATCCAGATTGGCAACAAAGCTGAAAATGGCGCTGAACAGCAATAATTCATCCGCCAATACCACAAAGGCAAATTCAATATATTTGAACAGTGCCTGAGCAAATCCCGCTTCGCCTGCCTGTTCCAATAAGGTTTGGGCCTTACTATGGTAGGCAAATTCCATCTCGTAGTAAAACAAGGCAACCAGAACAGCGGAGCCAGCAACCATGGCGACCACAAATGGGCGGAACAGGGCATCAACGACAGATTTATCACGTCCTTTTTTCCACCACAGGAACTGCGCCATACCTGATAACACCCCAAAGCCCACCGCAAACCATACATTCCATTTGTAATAGAAATACTGGAGTTCAGGAGGGGGTGCTACGTTTGAGCCAAATATTTTGTTGAATACCGGGAGCGAAGTCGAAAGCAATACTACGGCAGAAGAGAAAAGGAACACCAACACTCCCAGGAAAAGGAAGAATTCTGCTGACCAAACCTTAGCTTCGTCCACCTTGGCAGGAATCTCCTTCCAGCGTAGGGCCATGAGCACGACAATGCCAATCGCATAAACGAGGCACAAAACGAGCAATTGACCGGACAACCCTAGGTCTGTAAAGGTGTGAACCGAGGTGTCACCCAAAATTCCGGAACGGGTCAAAAAGGTCGCATACAGCACCAGCAGGAAAGTGAGAATCACCAGGATCATGCTAAGGCGCAGGTGCGTACGGGCTTTTTGGTAAATGACCATGATGTGCAAGGAGGCAACGCCTACCAGCCAGGGCACAAGGGAGCCATTTTCAACAGGGTCCCAGTTCCAATAGCCACCAAAGTTGAGGGTTTCATATGCCCAGTATCCGCCCATAATGATGCCTACGCCCAGGATCATGACTGAAAAGATGGTCCAGGGAGTAGCAGGGCGAATCCATTCTTTGTATTTGCGTTTCACCAGGCCGGCAACCACAAATGCAAACGGAACTGTGGTCGAGGCAAATCCCAGGAAGAGCGTTGGCGGGTGAATTACCATCCAATAGTTCTGGAGCAATGGGTTCAATCCTGTACCATTGCTAGGGATAAAATCAGGGTTCTGCTGGAAGGCCTCTGCATCCGGCAGGGCATCCCTGAGCATAACGAAGGGCGTACTGCCTACTTTCCAGAGATCAGCAGGAAACATGGCTGCCCCAAGGGCAATGGCCAACATGCTTAGGCCTGCGAAAATATCTGCTGGCTGTGGGGCTTGCTCCCCTGATTGGCGAAGGCTAACCCCAAACAAGCTGGCATAGCCAGCAGTCCCAATCAGCAATAGTGTGAAAATGGCGTGGCTAAAGGAGTCAAAACTTGACGTAATGCTCCAGTCAAAGTAGAAACCCATTTGGCCGCGAACAATCATCGCCAGGACAATCAGCCCCATCATGACCGTACCCAAATGGAAAGCACCATTCAACGGAGAGGTACCCTGGGGGGATGATGTTTGCTTCCATAATTGGTAGCCTGCATAAGCCAAGGGAAGGGCTGCCAATAAAATATAAATGCCATACACCCATCCTTGTCCAGCATAAACACCCAGGATCATCGAGCTTAGGATCAATTCTACCGAGGCAATGGTGGCCATGACCAGGTTACGCCACTCGGTGTCGAGTCGCCACATCAAGATGCCTCCCAGTACGCAGTGCCAGAAGCACCACAGCAAAAAGCTGCCTTCCTGGCCCTCCCAGAAGCACGATATCATATAATAAACCGGTAACTCGTTGGAAGAGTGGGACCACACGTAATGGTACTCATACCGATGGTGGTAGATCAAAAGGAAGAGGGTGACAATAACCCCTAGGATACTGAAAATATGGGCACCGAAAGCACCTAGTCCCAGGCGTTCCCACTTTTTTGCTTCCGTTCCGGTCTCTTTTTCAGCAAATACAAAGCTGACCATTGCTACAAGTGCAGCAGCAAAGGCCAGGGCCACAAACATTTCACCTGCAAATCCGCCTGTCATAAAGCTGTCTGTTCAAGTTTAACTTCAGTTTCCTCGTATTTCGATGGGCATTTGGTGATGATCTTATCAGCCACAAAGGCCATGTTTCCGGAGGACAGTTTATCATATCCCCCAATCAGGACGACTTTTTCCGCTTGATCAAAGTTATTAGGCTTTGGATCAAAAAAGTGGACCAGCTCTATGTTGTTCAGGCTGTCCTGAACATAGAACTTGAACAGATCCGCTTCGGGATCGTAGCTGGCCTGATCACGGTTCACCCATTCTCCAGCAATGTGAACACGTTTACCGCTTTCTTTAGCGGTTACGAAATCTGCGTATGAGCTGGTATTAGAAGCGAAATTAACCCCTAATGCCACAAGAAAAATTGCAGCAGCCACAAGGAGGATGATTCGACTAGGTTTCATATCGTTTTTGTAAGCTTTTGTGTTGTTACTGACTAGCAAGTTGAATTGTTAGCCCAAAACAAACTATTCATCAAATTCATCATGCTCCAATTTCTGTATCCGTGCTTCTATCTGTTTTACTTTTCGATTTGTGAGCCACAGATAAATAAGAATGGCCGTGAAAATCACCAGCAAAATGGATAACACCGAATATATTTTTTCGCTTCGTAGAAGCAATGATTTTTGTTGGAGCAGAAAAAAAGTTAGAGAACTAAGCATTAGTACGTGTTTATTCACAAGATTCCCTTAAGAAACCCTTGCTTCGCGTTTGCGATAGGTCTTACTGGCAATCATATGGTCGAGTTTATACAGGCCAATGGATAAACGGCTTCTCATCTGGTACATCCATACTCCTAGAAGGATGAACCCCAGTGCACTTGGCCACAGAACCAGCCGGTAAATATTGGTTAGGTCTGCTTTGTCAAACAGCCCAGTACTTTCCCCATCTGCCGTAGGATGAAGGCCTGGAAGCATACGGGGGATGATAAAAAACAGCGGAATCAAAGCTGCAAACGCAAAGATGTTGTAAACCGCCGCAATTTTAGCGCGTTGTTCCTCTTCATTAAAAGAGGATCGGAGCAGGAAGTACCCCAAGTAGATCAGCAGGGCAATCAGTGCGCAGGTCTGTGAAGGATCCCACACCCACCAAGCAGATACATCATTGGAGGGAATGGCAGCTCCCCAGCTCACCCGTGACCAGATGATGCCGGTGATCAATCCCAGGATACAAAACATCACGCCCAGCCCGGCTGCTTCTCTCGCACGGATGTCCATCATCAGGGGATGGCTGGTCTTTTTTTCCAGGTCTGGGTCTACTTGCCGTAGGTACTTGATGCTTTGTACCACCGAAACGCACATCAGAACCACCGTGGTAAACCACATAGGCACGTGGTAGAAGACATTACGGCTGCTTTGCTCAAGGGTAGGCAACTCTGGTATAGAAGCAGTCAGGCCATAGATCAGGGCATACCCGATTAGGCCAATTGCCACGATTTTGTACCAGTTTTCTTTAATCACCTGCATAAACTGCAATTTACATATAAAAAACTGAATATGATAGTTAGAAGTATGACTAACAACAGTTAAAAATGTTGGGCAAATTTAGCCATTTATTTTGCTTTGCCGTAAATAGAAAAGAACACTAACTTTCCTGTATGTTCACAAGAAGAAGTATCAATTTTTTCATTGGCCTGATCATCTTGATGTTGATCGGTGGAGGAGGTTTGATTTATTGGTCAGGCAAGCAATATGACGAGCTGGTCTTAGCGGGCGATATTGCCTTGAAGGAGGGCAACCGTAAGCGTGAGGCCCTTGATCTGTACAATCAGGCCAAAGAGATGAAGCGTACGCCTGAGCTCCAAGAAAGAATTGACCAGCTTGAAGCAGACGTTTTTGAGATGGAACAATTGTTTCTGTCAAACCTGGAATATGTTGATGGGGGAACTTACATCATGGGAAATGATTTTAATGACATGGAAAAACCCACCCATGAAGTTCGGGTAAGCGGTTTTTTTATGGGAAAATATGAAGTTACCATTTCTGAATTTGCCCATTTTGTAGAGAAAACTGGCTACAAATCAGAAGCAGAGCGTGTCGGAGGAAGTGAAGTGGTCTCAGGCGATAAGTGGGTATTCACCGAAGGCGTCTCCTGGCAACACGATGAATTTGGCAATACAAGGGCTGAAATGGATTGGTCCCGTTATCCGGTGATCCATGTCAGTTGGTATGATGCCAGTGCCTATTGCAAATGGGTTTCTGAGCAAACGGGGTACACCTTCCGGCTGCCCCGGGAAGCAGAATGGGAATATGCAGCCCTTGGCGGGATTTATGCGACGCCACATACCTACGCAGGAGGAGAAACCCCCCAACAGCTGGGCTGGTACCAGGGAAATTCAGATAGGAAAGTTCATCCCATTGGTCAGCTACAATCCAATGAGGTCAACCTTTTTGATATGAGTGGAAACGTATGGGAGTGGTGCCATGATTGGTACAACCTGTATCCTGCTTACAAACAAATTAATCCAGATGGTTCTTCCACTGGTACTGGGAGGGTGATTCGTGGGGGATGCTGGATACGAGGCGAACGAGCCATGGAAGTAACCGCCCGCGGGAACTACGCACCTAAACGTACGTTTGGTCACATTGGCTTTCGTGTGGTGAGGGAGCGGTGATGGGGCCTGTATTTACAGCGATTTTCACTCCACCTTACTTTATCTGTGAGTTGAGTTCCAGGAACGTTGATAATCCTGTATCAGGATTGAACCCTTCAATCGCTATACAAAATCATCATGCTTTTTGACAAATTTAAAGGGAGATACATCCGGGTACTTGATTGGGCATTCTTTTCTAGTCAAGTTGAGGCTTCTGATGTTAAAAAATCATACGTAATAAGTGATGATTACAAATTGATTGGCACAACCATTTCTGGTGATTTATTGGCGATCAAAGGAAAATATTTGGTCCAAATTGATCATGAAAATCCAGTTCCTGAAGAAGATCTTCAACTTTCGGATGACCTTGAGTTGGTGAAGATTATTTTAAATGAAACTAAGCTGATTCCAGAATTCGAAGGCTGTGATGACATTAAAAAGTTAAAATCCATAAAAAAACAGATAAAAAAAGTCTGGAAAAAAGCTCCTGAGGTGATAAAAGATGATTTTGAAGAGGCAATAATGGAAATCGAAGATGAAATTGACTTTCTTAAATGAGTGAAAAGATGATTAAATGCTGCTAAACATCACTACCACACATAAACCTGCCACAGACTTAGGATATCTGCTCCACAAGCACCCAGATAAATTTCAAACGGTTGAGTTATCCATTGGGAAAGCCCATGTATTCTATCCTGAAAATTCCGACGAAAGGACAACGGCTAGCCTGCTATTAGATATCGATCCAATTGACATGGTGAGGGGCAGCAGGAAGGGTTCGAGAAAAGGATTTTCCCTGGGCCAATATGTCAATGACAGGCCTTACGCGGCATCTTCCTTCATGAGTGTTGCGATTGCCAAAGCATTTTCCACTGCTATGAATGGCAAATGCAGCAAGAAGCCTGAATTGGTGGAAAAAAAGATGCCGTTTGAAGTTCAGGTTTCTGTTCTACCCGCCCCAAAAGGAGGTGAACCGCTTATTCGTAATATGTTTGAACCCCTAGGGTATTCAGTTGAGCTGAAGCGGCACATATTGGATGAAAAATTTACCAGTTGGGGCTTCAGTAAGTATTTCACTCTGAAGTTAAGGCATACGGTTACGCTTCAAGCATTATTATCCCATTTGTATGTGTTGATTCCTGTCTTAGACAATGATAAACACTATTATGTCAGCCAAAATGAAATTGATAAGCTGTTAGCCAAAGGAAAGGGATGGCTGTCCGATCATCCTGAAAAAGAGCAAATTGCCAAGCGCTACCTCTTTAACCTGCACTCCCTTTCCCGACAAGCGCTAGAGCGGTTGAACGAAGGGGAGCAAGAAAAGGCAGAGGAGGAGAACCAAGAAGAGAAAAATAGGAAAGAAACCCTGCACCAAAAACGATTGGCCTTGGTAATGGAAAAACTCAAGGCTTCCGGTGCTTCTAGTGTACTTGATCTGGGCTGCGGAGAAGGAAAACTGATTCGGATGTTGCTCAAGGAGAAGCAGTTTACCAACATCACTGGAATGGATGTGTCCTATCAGGAGTTGCTGAAATGCAAGGAGCGGCTACATTGGGACGAAATGGCCCCCCGACAAAAAGAAAGGTTGACCCTGTTTCAAGGAGCATTGACCTACCGTGACAAAAGGCTAGACGGATTTGATGCGGCTGCCATTGTGGAGGTGATAGAGCACCTTGATGAAAATAGGCTAAGCTCATTTGAGCGAGTGGTATTTGAGTTTGCCAAACCTCAAACGGTGGTGTTAACTACTCCAAACGGAGAATACAATGTGCTTTTTGAAAAAATGGAAGCCGGGACCATGCGCCATACTGATCACAGATTTGAATGGACGAGAAAAGAATTTGAGTCCTGGGCAAGGCGAGTAGCAGAATTACACAATTATACGGTTGAATTCTTCCCCATCGGAGAAGAAGATGAAACTGTAGGCGCACCTTCACAAATGGCTCTTTTTAACCATGGAAATTAACGTACCTGAACTCTCACTGGTGTTACTGATCGGGGCTTCTGGCGCTGGAAAAAGTACCTTCGCCAGCAAGCATTTCGGTAAACATGAGGTTGTCTCCTCCGATGTTTGCAGAGGGATTGTCTCTAATGATGAAAATAGCCAAAGTGCTACAAAAGATGCGTTTGACCTGCTACAATTTATCATTGCCAAACGACTCAAAAATGGGCACCTAACGGTCGTTGATGCTACGAATGTTCAGAAAGAATCTCGTAGAAATCTGATCAATCTGGCCAAGCAGTACCACACCCTTCCAGTAGCGATTGTATTAGACCTATCCCAGCGGGTGTGTGAAGACCGAAATGACCTTCGGGAGGACCGAAATTTTGGCAATCATGTGGTGAGGCAACAAAAGCAACAACTCAAAAGATCCATAAAAGGCCTTAAGCGGGAAGGATTTAAGAAAGTTTATGTTCTCAGAAGTGAGGAAGAGGTAAATGCTGTTGCTGGGATCCAAAGGGAAAAATTGTACAACGATAAAAAAGAACTTCGTGGTCCTTTTGACATCATCGGGGATATTCATGGCTGTTATGATGAGACCTTGCTACTTCTCGAGAAATTGGGATACAACATTTCTACTGTAGAGGATGATGGAAGAAACTATGGAATAGAAGTAAGCCATAGGGAAAACAGGCAGGTAATCTTCTTGGGAGACTTGGTAGACCGGGGGCCAAATTCGCCAGCTGTTCTAAAGCTGGTCATGAGCATGGTACGAAGTGGAAGTGCATTATGTGTGCCGGGCAACCATGACTTAAAGCTCCAAAAGAAACTGAGTGGTAGAAATGTCCAGCTTAAACACGGATTAGTGGAAACGATGGAACAACTGGAGCAAGAGTCTCCGGAGTTTAAGGCTGATGTCCGGGATTTTCTGTACAGCCTAATCAGTCATTACATCTTAGATGGGGGAAAATTAGCAGTTGCTCATGCTGGAATCAAGGAAGAAATGCAGGGGAGAGGTTCTGCTGCTGTAAGGGCATTCTGCTTATATGGAGAAACCACCGGAGAGATTGATGAATTTGGGCTGCCGGTGAGGTATAATTGGGCGTTGGAATACAGGGGGAAAGCAAAAGTCGTATTTGGGCATACGCCTGTCCCCAAGGCTGAATGGCTCAACAAAACCATAGACATTGACACGGGCTGTGTATTCGGCGGGGAGTTAACCGCCTTAAGGTATCCCGAAGAGGAACTGGTTTCAGTCAAGGCTGCAAAAGTATATGCTGAACCTGTTAGGCCTTTAGAATTGGAAACGGAAGAAGCCTTAAGCCACCAGCAAGCACATGATGATTTGCTAAATATTGAAGATGTAATTGGCAAAAGAATCGTGCAGACCCGCCTTCGAAAGAACCTGACCATCAGGGAAGAAAACTCAATCGCCGCGCTAGAGGTGATGAGTCGCTTTGCCATAAACCCCAAATGGCTTATCTACTTACCCCCAACCATGTCGCCTTGTGGAACCAGTGAACTGCCAGGGTTTTTGGAGCATCCAGAGCAGGCGATTAACTATTACAAAAAAAGAGGAATCGAACAGGTTGTTTGTGAAGAGAAACACATGGGCTCCAGGGCTGTGTTGGTGGTTTGTCAGGATGAAACAGTTGCGCTGAAGCGTTTTGGGGTAAAAAATGAAGGAATAGGGGTTTGTTATACCCGCACAGGAAGAAACTTTTTCAATGACCAAGCCCTGGCGACCGAATTCCTGGGCAGGGTACAAAAGGCGTTGACTGAAGCTGGATTTTGGGAGAAGTTCCAGACAAGTTGGGTATGCCTAGATACAGAGCTGATGCCTTGGTCTGCCAAAGCCCAATCTTTGTTGAAGGATCAATATGCAGCAGTTGGGACAGCCGCTAAAAACTCATTAGGTGCAGTGGAACAAGTACTCACCATGACCTTTGAAAGAGGAATTGAGGGCATTGAGCCTATGTTGCAAGCGTTTTCCCATAAGAAAAAGTCCGTTTCAAAATTTATCGAAGCGTACAGAAACTATTGTTGGGATGTGGCCTCAGTGGAAGATTATAAACTTGCGCCCTTTCATATTTTAGCGACGGAAGGGGCCGTGCACACGGATAAAGACCATCGGTGGCACATGGAACACATCAAGGAAATTTGCCTGGCCGATG
>JBCDIQ010000115.1:0-14724 GCA_039024295.1 Bacteroidota bacterium
AATTTGGTGTGTTACCTTGTTCAGGCTGTGCTTCCGGCGTATTTTGATGAGAAAAAGGGCGCGGGTGAACCGGGCAAAGTTCAAATAGGCCTCCTTTTGTGCATCAGTCATTACCTTGCGGCGGCGAATGTAGGTCCGAAAAGTGCCACATAGGGAAAGCAGGGGCTCAATTTCTCTGCACTCGTAGTAAATCTTAAGCAATAGGAGGTTGTAGCTGATTCGATAAAACGGGTCAATAAACTCCACCTGCATGAGGTACCGTAGGGCCTTGCTGTACTCCTTACGGTAGGAGCAGAGGTGGGCTAAGTTGTAGTGGAAAACCCCGTCCCGATATTGCTGTTCTATGCGATCTTTATACGTATGGATAAAGGATTCTGTCCAGTCGTATTCTCCCAATCTAAGGCCCAGGGTCGTGATATTTTTATAATTATTGGTGGATAGCATGCTTCCCTCAAATATCACGTTGTATTCCAGCATGAGTTGATACAGCTCAAACATTTCACGAAGAAATTCCTTGTGTCCTTTGCGATGCTGTCGGTTGCAGAAGTTGATTGCAAAGATGCATAGGTTAACCAGGTCTTCAGGAGAAAAATTACTGGCTTGTTGCTGGATTAATTGCTTAAAACGATGGTAATGATCGGAAGTTTGCTCAAAATTCAACACATGAAAATATGCCTGAATAATGTAAGGTAGTCTCTCCAGGTGGTCTTTTACATAGGCAATAATTCCTTTAAGTAGCCCCGCCGTTGGGTGTTGCCAGGATAGGAGGCCTGTGGCATAGTGAATGGTACAAGCAAAGCTCAATTTTTCAGTAATAAAGTAATGGTCCAGGGATTCCATGAAAGGTTGCAAGTCTTGTGGGGCCAGTCTGCCCTCAGTCTGTAAGCGGTAGTTATATCGCATTTCTTCGAGTTCTATGGCGTGCTGAAAATAGATGGAATTTTGATGTGGATAAGTCGCCAACAACTCATCTCCCCGCTCTAACTCACGTTTGGTAAGGGTGTGTAATTCGCGCCGGGCTAAGTTTCTCAACAAGGCGGTATTTGTTTCCCTTTGAGCAAGTTCCATTTCTTGCTGACTCAAAAATTTCAATAGTAATTTAAAGAGGTATTTCCGCAAGGTCCGCATTTGAACATCCTCGTAGGGCTGACCAGGATAGAGTTCCTGATATATTTTTTGGAAGCTTATTTCAAAGTCCGGATAGTAAGGTTTGGTTAAATCGAAAAACTTTACCGTATCCCTGTGGGTAATGAAATAAGGAGAGTGTACGAATCGGTCAAACTGCTCAAATTCTTCCGTCTCCAACTGTTGTAGCAGCCTGAATACCTTTGGTAGTTTGTTGTTCATGACGATAAATATCTCACAAAATATAATAAGCAGACTGAATAATGTTTGATAACTTATGAATATAGCCATTTTTGCTATTTAGTGCTATTTTTCTTGCTCACATTTAAGGGTTTTTGTCTTTTGATGGGTTAGAGGAATGGGCTTTTTTGGAATCATAAAAAAATGCCATGAAATTTCAACCTATTCTATTGATGCTTTTCTGGGGTTGTTGGCAGTTAGGGATAAATGCCCCTTTGTTTTCCCAGAGTTTAAGTAGCCCTACCAATCGAATATTGATTGAGCGACTTGTGCCTGGGCAAGAACAAGTCTTAGATTACCCGGGTCTAGAAAGGGTGTGCACCTCCGGCACCATGGAAGTGTACCAAATGGAAGTGACGTATGATCTTCGCGACCCGCGTTTGCTGGCCCAGCTTGCCCAGATACGTCGCCAGCCAGGGATTCTCAGGGCAGAGCCAGACCATCGCTACTATGCGAGCATGATTCCATCTGACTCAGCATTTAGGCGACAGTGGGGACTACGCAACCAGGGGTTTGAGGGTGGCAAGCCCGGCTTGGATATCGATGCCATTGCAGCCTGGGACATCCAGACAGGATCCGACACACTGGTGGTGGGAGTATTAGATTCGGGCGTTGACTGGCAGCACCCGGATTTGGTTGAAAATATTTGGCAAAACCTCGGAGAAGATGCTGATGGAGATGGGCATGTTTTAGAGCTTGTGAATGGTGTATGGCAGTTTGATCCAGGCGACCAAAACGGAATAGACGATGATGGGAATGGCTTTGCGGATGACTTTATTGGGTGGGACTTTTTCAACAACGATAACGACCCTACAGATGACCATTTGTTCAGTCACGGGACTCATGTAGCCGGCATTATTGCCGCAAGGGGAAATAATTCGAGAGGCGTGACAGGGGTTTCCTGGAGGTCGAAAATCATGCCCTTGAAATTTCTCAATGCAGATGGAGGCGGGTTTGCTTCGGGTGCCATCCAGGCATTGGACTATGCTCGGACCATGGGGGCTGATATGACCAACAATAGCTGGGGAGGCGGCGGATTCAACCAGTCTCTGTCTGATGCCATTGGCCGTGTAGGCCAGGCAGGCCAGTTGTTCATTGCTGCTGCGGGTAATAATAATGGAAATAACAATGACCGGGCAGCCCTTTACCCCGCATCGTACCCCCAGGATCATATCATCTCAGTTTTAGCCACTGATTTCAACGATACCCTGCCAAGGTTTACCAATATTGGGCCCGCAACTGTGGATCTGGGTGCCCCTGGACTGGGAATTTACAGTACCATTAAGGGCGGATATGCCTACCTGAGCGGCACCTCCATGGCCGCCCCTTTTGTAGCCGGAGCCGCCTTACTTGTATGGTCAGAATTTCCGAATTTCAACGCTGCCCGGGTAAAGGAACAGCTTCTGAGGTCTGTTGATTTCGCGCCTGCACTGTTGGGTAAATGCGTTACTTCCGGCAGGCTCAACCTGTTTCGGGCGGTAGTTCAACCTGCCCGTTTCCAGGCTACCCTAAGCCCCATTGAAGGCAGTGACCTGACCACCACTGAAACGGGTGGTTATTTTCTATTTGGGGGCACAGATGGATTTGAGCTGGGAAACCTCAATCGGGAAGGTCAAACCCAGTGGGGCGTACAATGGGGAACGGGTACAGGTGCCCGCGGGAGCCAACTCCTTTTGAGTCCCGGTAACCAGCTATGGCTTACCGGAAGTGGAACGGGGCCATTAGGTGGACAAGACGGTTTACTGGCCCAATTAGACACCTCCCGGCAGGTAAACTTTGCCTTTGCATACGGCAGTTCAGGTGATGACGAGATTAAGGCCATCGCTCAGCCAGAACCCAACCGCTGGTGGATCAGCGGCACTACCAATGGATTTGGGCTTGCGAATCCGGCCGGATGGGTGGCAGAGTTGGATTCTTTTGGCACTGTACGTTGGGGCTATGCCTTGTCTTATGGGAATTACTCGGTAGACATAACGGCAATGGAGGCATATCCTGAAGGGGGGGGCGTCATGGCCGGAAACCTCACTCGGCCTACAGATACAGCTGCTTTTGTGGTCAAATTGGACGATACTGGGCAGGTAGACTGGTCAGAGGTGTTTCGCCTGGCCGGATATGCCCACATTCGCATAGATCAAGTCGCCATTTCCCTTGAAGATGGCGACAGTGAGGACATTGCGCTCTCAGGAATTGTACGGGGTACACCAGGTACATTTCCCATACTGGTGCTCCTGGAAGATGAAGAAGTAGAAGAAATTGTGCGCTACCAAGTCCCTCAGCCCGGAGGCAACGTACAGGTAGCTGCCAGGCAATTGGGCTGGGCGGTTTCAACTGCCCTGGACATAGGAGGAACATTCCCTTTAGGCTTATTGCTGGTGGAGGAAGAGGGAGAGGTAGAATCTGCGTGGGCCTATCAGGCAAATAACCGTGCAGCTTCGGGCGTATCCTTCGTGAAGCACCCAGACCAGGGGTGGGCGGCATTGGCACAAGTAGACTCCCTCATACCCTATCTTGTAAAGTCGGACCCTAGTGGATTTTCGGGATGCCTAGGCTCAAATCCGGTCATTTCAGAAGATCAGAATGGTATTGTGCAGGTACTAAATTTACCCGTTCAGTCACGCCCCATTACGGTGGGCCGCCAAATATTGACACGAACCCTAGCAACTGCTGCGTACTCGGATACTGTTTTTTGTACCAATGTCAATTGTAGCACCGTGGCACGGGCCACGTTAAGTGCTCAAACAAGCTGCGAAAATGGCAGTGTGCAATTCGTCAACAATTCAGTGAATGCCTCTCAATTTCGTTGGGAGATTAATGGCCTTCCTGAAGCTTCCTCCACCAATTTTACGTTCCAGCCTGGAGATACCGGCTTATTCGAAATTACCTTGATAGCTCAAGACGGTGTATGTACAGATAGCCGCAGCTTTTTTATTCCAGTCGCGCCAGAACCAGTCGTTAGCATACGAGATACGACCCATTGTGGAGCTGCTGTACGCATCAATGGCCCGGCGGGAGCCCTTAGATATTCCTGGAAGGACCTCAGCGGAAATGTCCTAGATACCAATTCAGTTTTCATTCTTCGTACCAGCGGTACTTACGAATTAGAAGTGGAAGATGCATGTGGCAATACCGCAGATGATCAATTTTTGGTCACCCTTCAGCCAGGGTGTGTATGGCCTGGCGATGTGAATACAGATGGAGAAGTGAACATGGTAGATTTTCTACAGCTTGGACTGGTGCAGGGACAAACCGGCCCAGCTCGGCCCAATGCTTCTCTTGCTTTCACCTCCCAAAATGCCCCTGACTGGGGGAGTACGTTTAGCCCTACCAACACCTATGCCGCAGCCATCAACCTGAAGCATGCCGATTGCGATGGCAATGGCACCCTTAACGTAACCGATGATGCGAGAGCTATTGCCCAAAATTACCGGACCTTTCCTGCTTCTGATGTTGACAGCTTGAGTAGTGGTACAGTGTTAAGCTTATTTTCCAATCAGAATGCCTTGGCGCCTGGCGATACCCTTGAGGTAGAAGTGCAGCTCACTACCCAAAATGGGGCGAATATTGCCAATGCTTACGGGGTAGCTTTCCAATTGAACTATAATATTCCCTTACAAAATTCGCCAGGACTCACCACAACTGGATCTTGGCTAGGAATGGAAGGGCAAGACATGGCCCGGCTTCAGTACCTGGATACAGCAAATCTAAGGTTGGATGTGGGCTTGGTACGGTTAAATCAAGTGAACCGTGTAGGTAAAGGTACCATTGCCAAGGGAATCATTATTGTAGTGGTAGATGATATTGGTATTTACGGCCCCCTGGCTGAGCGTGCATTCTTCACCATGACGGCCACCCGTGCGATCCTGATTCAAAATGATGGAAGTGAAATCCCGGTAAGCCTTTCGCGTACCAACCATACGGTGAGCTTACCACTCGAAATTCCGCGCTTATCTTTTGACGCTCAGGCTTGGCTCCAAGGTCCCTTTAAGCTCGGGTCCAATGAAATGTCAACAGATTTATATACCCAGGGGCTTCTTCCCTTAAATTCGCCTTATGCAACGGCTCCACAGAACGTGCCTTTTTTACCTCCTCGCACCGTAGACTGGGTAATGATTGAGCTGCGAGATGAAAACGATGTTCAGCAAGTGGTGCTTCAACAGGCGGCACTGATTAGAAATAATGGCAGCATTGTGGATCCGGTTTCGCGTGAACCCCTTGTCCTGTCAGCGGCTTCCGGTAATTATTATGTGGCACTTTGGCACCGGAATCACCTGCGCGTGGTAACAAGGCAGCCTGTTACGTTTTCTGGTAGCAGGCCCACCATCCTTAATTTTTCTGATCCCAATCTATTTGCAGGCAATTCCCCTCTTGTGGAAATGGCTCCCGGTCAGTTTGGGTTATGGGCAGGGGATGTGGACCAAAACGGAGAGGTCAAATTTAGTGGGCCGGGAAATGACAGGAGGCTACTTCTGCTGGAACTCAACGGCGAACCTACCGCAGTTTCCCGAGGCTATTTGCCAGAGGATGTCAACCTGGATGGAGAGGTAAATTATCTTGGGCCAGGCAATGACCGTGAAGCCATGCAGCCCAATGGGGATGCCAATACGATAAACCAATCCGGATTAAAATAAACGGTCCGCTGAGAAATTATATAGGCGAAACAGTCGCTGTCATGTCGAACTTGTTGAGACATCTATTAAGTTTATGGAAATCAGGTTTTTATATCTTATTGGGTTCCTCAAGCTTGATTCAAATGACATACTGATTGAGAGAATCCAAAGAAATTGTCAGAGAACCATACAAATGAGTCTATCATCCTAAAGCCTATGAAACGCAAGATTATTTTTCATCTCGTTTTGCTTAACCTGAGTGGGATACTTTTCCCCCAGGCCACTCACGCGCAAATTGACATTCGCCTGGAAATACAGAACAATGAGGCTGTTATCAGTTTGGTTTCTGATCGGATTGTCCAGGGAGTGGTGTCTAATCTCCAGTTTACCTTGGCATGGGAGAATACGCCCTCTTTGCTGGGGGGGCTTCAGCAGCCTCTAGGGCCAGATGTATACCTGCCTGCCGTCGCCAATGACAGCCTGTTAAACCAAGGCAATAAATATTACCAAATATTCACAGCCTTTGGGCTGGAAAGGCTGTCAGCAAGCGGTGCCCAATGGAGCACAGGGGATGTAGTGGAAATTTTACGGATTCCGTTGAATGGGCAGGCGCTAACGCTACAAATTGCAGAAGATACGTTTGCTACTTCACAAAATGGAGGCTTCTATTTGGAGTTGGACGGGGTGGATGTTACCGGAAATATTCAGAATATTCTGCTTAGTGTTGCACCGTATGATCAAAGTTCATACATTTCGAATCTGAGAGTATTTCCAAATCCGGCGACAGATGTTGTGCAGGCTCGATTTCATGTCCAACATCGAATCCCCGTAAGGTGGAGGTTGTTAAACCAGGAAGGCAAGCAGATGGCTGCAGCATCCATCCAAGCAGAAGAGGGCCAAAATCAATTTTCTGTCAAATTGACTAATTTTCCCAAAGGGATTTACGTTTTATACATTCAAAGTGACACCTTTGCAGATGCAAAGAAGCTAATAATAAAGTAACCCGTTCTTTTATATTGCCTTTTCCAGGCAGATTTAACAGTCTGTCTAAGTCTCAGCCCACCAAGCTGAGGCTTTTTTTATGTGCACGTGCCAGGAAGAATGGAATACAGAGCCATCGTCAAAACCCCTGTTCCTTAATTACCCTTTATTCATATTCTTATTTTTTCATATCACATTTACATTTTTTTGATCAAAAAAATTATTTCTCAAAACTCCTAAGATGCTTTTTATCCATAAAAAAGCATTTAAAATAGCGATCGATTAGCTCACTTTCCAGTTTCTTTGATTTTTATTTTGAGGAGCTGGTCTACTACTTTTGAATTGTCACCTAAACCAAACGACTCTTCAAAAGCAATGGCAACCAAGACCCCAAATAACCTCCAAATCCTGATGGGTACCAAGGCTCGCCTTATGGTAGCTCAGGTGCTTTTCATGGCACTTCTGCTGAGTGGCAACCTGCAAGCTCAGCACCGTGGCACACGCTTTCAACTACAAGCTCGTAAGCAGTATCGGCTTGCCGACAAGGTACGGCTCAACCTCCAGGGGCAACTCCAACTGAACCAAGAGGTAATGGGATTCAGATTTGAAAATCCTGCCAATGCCGACCCATTCTTCAATGAGATTGATTTTATTGATCCTGACTTCCTCAGGCCTGAGGGAAGTGGTCGATACGACGACGATGATGACTATGACGACGAGGACGAAAATGATGAAGGAGACAATGATGATGATGGCGACGATAAGGGTGACGACGACGACGATGACGATGACGAGGATGATGAAGATTATAGTGATGATGACGACGATGACAACCCCGGCAACAATGGTGCTGGTATCGATGGCTCGCCCACTCCAAATGACGTCCCTGCTCCAAATGGTCAAGGCCGTAGGTTAGTTTGGAACCCTGATTTCTCCGAGCTGAGGGCAGCGACTTCCATTGCCCTTCGGGTAGATCTTCCACAAAATTTCAGGCTAATCGGTGGCTACCAGTACAATATCCGTCCTGAACGGAATACCCAACGAGTTTTTACAGACATAGCCCATCGGTTTCGTCCCAAGAAAAGTGACCTGACCTTGATTTCACGCATTCGCTGGCAAACCGACTTTCGAGAACGCAATGATCGACTTGTCATGAGAAACCACATAAGGGCAAGGGTTCACATGATTCTCAGGAAGAAAAAAGAAAAGCTTAACCCCTTTGCAAATGCTGAGCTCATGTACCGGGTTAATGAAGACCGAAACGGATTTAACCGATACCGCCTGGCGGTAGGAGCTGACTGGAGATTAACTAAGTGGCTGGGTTTGAGAGCAACCTATGTGTATCAAAGGCGGCTCGATACCGAAGAGCTTAACCAATCAAGCGTACTCAATATTGCAACCCGAATTCGATTGTAATTCATGCTACAAAACAGGGGCTCTCCTTTGGATGCTCCCATACTTACACACAATCTGTCACGACTTCTTACAACAACCAATCTTTATTTTCGAACCCTAAATACTGTGTAACCATGAAAACTAACATCAAAAAAACCATCGCGTGCAAAGGAATCAACCAATTCCAGATCAACGAATTCCTTACCACCACCCATTTGCCCAAGGCTGGTGATGTAGCCATCTTTGAAGTACTTTCCTTAGGTAAACACAAGCGTATCCAGGCTACCGATGGAAAGGCTCGCTATATTTTTCCCGGTGACCGGATCATGGCCGCCTTCGGCAATCGCTATGCAAGTGCACAGTTTGAAGGCTACCTGCCCAGCGGAATTCAGACAGAATTCCATATTCTAGGCATGGGAGGAGCCATAGGCCTGGTAGAAAGTACCCATAGCAAGTTTCGCAGTGTAGGCCCAACGCGGCTGCGATTGATTGGATACGCTACGGATGAAAAGGGTGTGATCAATACCAAGTATTACTACCACAAGGGCAAGTGGTTTAACCGCGAGGAAAGCTTGGCACAAATGTCCAGCAAAATTATTCTATCCATCGGATCGAGCATGGACAGTGGTAAAACTACCACCGCTGGCTATTTGTGTCGGGGTATCAAGCAAGCTGGAAAACGCGTGGCTTTTATTAAGCTAACGGGTACTGTTTACAGCAAAGACGCAGATTTTGCCCGTGACTGTGGTGCTGACCTATCCCTGGATTTCTCTCACTTCGGCTATCCATCCACCTACATGGAAGACCTGCCTGAGCTGATGAAACTGTACGAGAATTTGCTTCATGCTGCATCGGCTATCTCTCCTGAATATATTGTAGTTGAAATTGCCGATGGCATTATGCAACGTGAAACCAAGGCGTTATTGACACATCCCGGCTTTATGGGCAGTATTCACCAAGTGATTTTCTCCTGTGGTGACAGCCTTGCAGCATCAGGTGGCATGAGTACCTTGTCTGCCTATAATATTACCCCTTTGGCATTAGCGGGGTTATTCACGGCTAGTCCATTGATGATCCAAGAAGTAAAGGATTTTTGTGCCCTGCCTGTTCTCACCCTGGCAGACCTCGCCAAGCCTGAAATCCTGAACCTGCTTGCTGGAACCAGCCCTGAGCGGAAAAGGACCTTCCCTGTAGAGACCTCCTTCAATGGATTAGTCCTTAAGAGAATCGCATAATCACAAAAGTGATGGGTTAACTGGCAGAATGGAGGTTGAGTCTGCCAACCGGACTCCCTCCATTCTCAATTTTTTTCTTTTCCCTCAAGGTCTCCCCCAGTAATGGGGTTGGAATTGCCTTGCCATTATTCAACCGTACCCTCATCATGATCCTCACAAAAAAGGCCCTGATTTACCTGTTAAACCTGCTTCGCTCCCTGCATAAACAAATCATTGTTCTCTTGGCACTAGGGTTTTGCGGCAGCATCCTGTCCATTTTACTGCCGGTTAGCATGGGGAAATTTTATGACCTGGTATTTCAGGACTATACCTCTTTTCGGGCTGGATGGCTGGACATGTGGTTGCCAGATGGTCTATGGGAAAATATCGAGACCTACCTGTTCACCTTTTTTGGATTGGTCCTGGTATTTGCTGGCGTGAAGTTCCTCGAACGCTATCAAACAAAGATGCTGGGGGAGCACCTGCTGTATCAGCTACGGGAGCAGTTGTTCGAGGCGCAGATGAACCTGCCCATGCAGGTGTACGATGCAAAAGGAGCCAGCAAATACCTCTTAAGGTGGAGTGGAGACTTAAAGGGGCTTCAGAATCTGGTGCTACGTGGTGGAATTAGGTTCTTGCTGGATATATGCCTGATGGCCCTGAGTGTATGGGTCCTGACCCAATTGCTACCCGAGCTGGCCCTCTTGGTGGGAGTAGGGACCGGAATACTGTTGATTGGCGGTGCGGCCTGGGCGATACAAAAAATCTATCCCGCCAGTTTGCTGCGGCGCAACCGCCATGCGGTCTTACTAGCTCACATCAACCGCAGGCTGCAGGGGATGTACACGCTGCTGGGTTGCAACCGTCAGCGACCAGAATTGACCCGACTTAATAAAAAAAATGACCGCTTATTGGAAGCCAGCAGGATTTTGCATCACCGTCAAGCAGTCCTCCATGTGATGTCTCCTGTGGCTTTGTATGTATTACTTGGGTTGGGAATGTGGTTAGTGTATGAGTTGAGCAAATCATACCCTGGGAAGCTTACACGAGGGCCAGTCCTATCTGCTATGTTGCTGCTGATTACGTTGATGCCCGTTTTTAGGCGACTGGTACGGGTGAGTCTTTATTGGACCTCAGGTGCTATCTCCCTGGAAAAAGTTTACGCCTTATTAACCCCATCTCCTCAGAAGGTACCTCAGCAAAAAACTATAGCCAGGCATGATGAGCTATCAATTGATGGCGTCAGCTTTCGCTATACACGAGACGGATGTTGGTTGTTGCATAAGCTCTCGGCTGAAGTAAAGCCGGGAGCTCCTTTATGGATTTATGGTACGCCAGGGAGTGGGAAATCCACATTGGTGCGGCTCTTATGTGGATTTTACCAGCCTCAGGAAGGGGAGATTCTGTTAGGAGCTCAACCACTTTCAGAAGCTGAGGTAACCAGCTGGCGTAGGTCTATTGCTGTGGTCAGCGAAGAATGGCCCTTAATGGGCAAGACCGTTTTCGAAGCTATCTCCTACAGCCGAAAAGCTGAAAAACGTCCTCTTGCAAGAAAGATGCTCAACCGATTCCAGCAACACTTACCTGAAGCCAGCCGTTTGGACCTGAGCGATCACATAGGAGAATTCGGTCGGCAGCTTTCAAGAAGTCAACGGCAGTTATTGATCATCTGTCGAGCTTTGCTGACGCGTAAACCGATCCTGGTTATCGATGGGTTGCTTGACTGCCTGGCTCCTGAAATACACCAAGCATTGACCAGTTTCCTCGAAGGGGAAATCCATAACCGTTCTATTGTGGTGATGTCACACCTTCCATGCCCTTGGCAAACATGGCAAGAAATTTCCCTTGCCCAAACTTATATACCTGCCCCTTTCGGAAAAAGGACAGACATGGTGGTTCAATAGTCTGTAATGCCCTGTAACGCCAATCACAAACTTTTCATAGGAATCAAATTATTCAGGCTTAAACAATGCAACCCATTCTTCAACCGTGATTTTGTCAATCCACTCTGGGCGACCTCCCGGGGTAGGATTAGGGCGGAATATCACCGCATCTCCCTGATCAATCCCTTCTGGATAATCTCCACCTCCAGCAAAAGAGTGAGAGCTGATCAAGACCAATTCATTGGCTGCAATTTCCTGGGCTGCGATGAGCGAATCCGTGCGACGGAAGCGGTCGGTTTCGTCATATACCCAATAAGTAATGGCTGGCTCTGTGGTATAATTCACAGACAGGTCCATCAGGTCGAATGTCTGACGGCACCTGCAAAACTCACTGGAAAAGGTCCGAACGTAGTTGAGTTCCAGCCGGTCAATGACTTGGCCCGTTTCAATGGATTCCCTTCTTCCCTGGGGGGAAAGTTGGCGCGCAATGGTTGAGTCGCATGTTTTCCACCAGTCAGGATCGGTGGAACTTAGGTTATCAATACCGCTTCTGGCAAACCCGTGACGAAAATACACCACATATCCACCTGATTTCATCAAGTTAAATGCTGCTGCTTTTTTACTGACAATTACCTCTAGGGTCGAAAAGTTGCTACTATCTCCTGGAGCAACTGCTTTGATGGTGTAAACACCAGAGTTATCGGGAGACTGGTATACCCCCGTTGCGCTGATGCTGCCACCTCCTGCTTCAACTACTGACCATGTTACGTCCACGTTGGCAGAAAACTCACGGGTCATTCCTGTCTGAAGAATGGTATTGGCCGAAGGAATGATGACCACGTCTGTTTGAATTGGGGGATTATCATCGCTGTCGCTGTCATTGTCGCACCCCATAATTAACATACTTATAACCAAAAGGACACTTAATAGGTAGGTAAATTCGTTACGCATTTGATTCATTCAGTTTGAGTTTTGGGCGGCCAATAGGCCAGGGTTTAATTTCGACAAGTTATTCAATTTCTCTCATTTGCCTACAAATGACTGTTCATTTGTCCGTGCTAAATTTTATTTTCTATGAAAAAGACACTTCAAACTTTCCTTGTTCTACTTTTCATTGCTTCTGGCCAAAATGGGTATTCAGGTGATCTCCTCGGGGGATTCATCTCTGCTCGCCAAGTAAACGGGCTGGAATACGAAATTACCGTAACCACCTATTCCTACTTCCCCGAGGCAACGGTTGACCGTTGTGCAATTGCCATTGAGATCATCCTCAATGGAGGCACTCCTGCTGTTCAGAGGATTCCCAGGATAAACGGACCCGCAAATACCAACAGCGATCCTTGCAACGTTCCTCCTGTGGGACCTGCTCAAGATGGGGAAATCCTCAAACCTGGCATCAAAAAGAATGTTTACCAGACCAATTTTACTTTTACGGGAAATGGTACTGCCCTTGTCCGGTACCAAAACTGCTGTAGGGGATTCGAGGCGGTGAATACCTTTGATCCGTTAGGGATCGGTGGCTTTCGGATTGAAACAGAATTTGAGGTAGACGAAAATGCTGCCAACAGCACGCCTGTGCTTCAGGAGGATTTGCTATTTCCTGCCCAGCGAAACATTGCGTTTACAAAAGCAGGTACCTATGTGACGGATGCAGACGGGGATGTGCTCACTTTTGAAAGGGCCGAGCCACTAAACACCACCCAGTACAAGTATCCTGATGACAATTCCCTTGGGGGGGGTAGCTATACGGTAGATGCGGCCACGGGTGCCATTACGTGGAATGTTCCGAGCCGATCCGGACTGTTTATGGCCAGTATCAAGGTGACTTCCAGCCGCGGGGGAAATGAAAATGGATTTAGCCTGATGGACTTTACCATTGAAACAGATGTTTCTGCTTCAATTGTTGGAGAATTGGCTGAGTCGTGGGCTGTTTCCCCTAATCCCGCCTCTGATCGATTGGTGATAACCCTGGACCAGCAAGTCGGTACCCAGGTATCCGCATCTCTGCTAGACCTGACAGGGAGAGAGGTTGCCTTCCTTTTTCAGGGTGAAGGAAATGCAGGTGCCAACCGTTGGGAAGTTGCCCTTCCTGCTGAAGTTACCAGTGGGTTGTATGTGTTGAAGCTTGAAACCCGTAAAGGAGCGGCCATCCAAAAGCTGTTCATCAACCGGTAAATAGCCTCTTTTACCATTTTTCTCCCGATTCACCTAGTTGGATTGGGAGATTTTTTATGTCCTCATGAAGGGGAATAAGGGACGATATCACTAGGCCCATTGGGTAATTTTGTTATTTTCCAGCATATGAATTACCAGAGTCCTAAAATATTTCTCCGATGACATTCCCAACCTATGCTCCGTTTACCCATCTTTATTTTCCAATCATAAGAAAATGGGGGTTCCTACTTGGCATATTTTTGTATTGCCTACCTCTACAAAGCCAGTTAACAAATCAACAGCAAGCCAAAGTAGATTCTTTGAAAGAGGTAATTAAGGTGACTGAAGAGGACACGGTCAAGGTTAATGCATGGTTTGCCCTGGACGATATTATTTACAGACTACATCCAGATACCAGCTTAAGTATCAATCAAAGAATCCAGCTTACCTGTGTGAACAGGCTCTCAAATTCAGAGGTGGAACTGCCAGAGGCTGAACAACGATTTTATCAAAAATCACTTGGTATCGCTTACTACAACATTGGATGGTTTTACAGGAGTAACAATAGCCATGAGCAAGCGCTGAAATCATTTACAGAAAGCCTGACCCTATTCCAGCAACTCGGATACCTGAAAGGCATATCAAGATCATTGAATGGCTTAACCATGCTCCACCTAAGCAAGGGCAATTATAATGAGGCATTAGAGTTTGCGATCAAGCATTTAAATGTAGTGACCAAAGCTGGCTCAAAATCCAGTTTGAGCAGGGTATATAGCACAATGGGGACCATATACCGAGAGCTAGGAGATCATATAAACGCGCTTCAATATTCCTCAAAAAGCTTACAGCTCAATGAAGAAACGGAAAATCTGTCGGGGATTTTCAATGATCTGACCAACATTGGGCATATCTATTCCTCCCAAAAAGATTCTGTAAATGCTGAAAAATATTATACAAAATCCTATCAGGTAGCACAAAATTTAAATGATCCGAATAGCCTCAGTGTAGCTTTACATAACATGGCTGGCTTTTTTAACGAAAGAGGCGATCAAGATAAAGCGCTAACCTATTACAATAAAAGCCTAAGAATAGCTGAGGAAACAGATGACAAATATGGAATGACTC
>JBCDIQ010000116.1:0-14672 GCA_039024295.1 Bacteroidota bacterium
CGCCGCAGCTCGGGGTCGCGAAAGTCAGCCGGCTCGGCGAGCCGCGACGAGATGATCACCTGGTTCCGCACCCGCTGCTCGCGGTGGCGGTAGAAGCGCTTGAAACTCTCGACTTCCGGGCCCACGACGTGGGCGTGCAGCGAGAATCGGAGCGTCGACTTGGCGCCCTCGACCGGGCGGAGGTCCTTGATCTGGAAGTCGCCAAGGAAGAATCCCCGGTCGCTCACGGGCGTGTCGCCGTCCTCTTTCTCGTCGGCGGCGCGGGCCGGCTGAACCGCGGCGGCCAAGGCCGCGACGGCGAGCATCACGATTATCGATCGGCGGCGGGGCATGGCGGGTGGCGTTGCGTGTTGTGAGCGGAAGGGCGCGGGCTACAGCGGCTCGGTCTTGCGGTGGGTCAGCAGGACGCGTCGCAGGGCGACGCTCTCCAGGAGCGGCTGCGTGGCGTCGAGCAGCCGGCTGCGCAGCGTCGCCAGCTCGGGGTCGAGCAGCTCGTCGATCGAGGTCCGCCGGCAGACGCGGATCACTTCGTCGCGGAGCTTGCCCTGTCGTCGTTCGGCGAGCTTGGTGGTCTTCTGGGCGTCGCTCGGATCGACCAGCGCGAACAGCTCAAAGCGGAACTGCACCCGGTTCTCACGGACCACACCGTGATCGCCCTGGGTGACGCATAAAAGTTGAGGCTACGGCCCTCAATCGAGCAGACCTGCTACAACGAGCAGGAAAGTACCCGCCACCACCAGGGGCAAGCCCCATTTTAGGCCTGGAAGTGGCGGGGTACATAGACCAGGTGGGAAAAAACGTGGTGGGATTCCGGGAAGGCGATGCCGTATGCACCTTGCTTGAAGGAGGCGGATATGCCGAGTATGCAGTGGTCAGACAAGAAGTATTGATGCGGGTACCAGAAGGCCTTTTCATGAAGGAGGCAGCGGCCATTCCCGAAGTTTTTCTTACGGCTTATCAGGCATTGTTTATGGTGAGCCATCGGCTAAAAAAGGGAGAGCGTGTCCTGATTCATGGAGGAGGCAGCGGCGTGGGAACTGCGGCAATCCAGTTGGTTCGATTGGCAGGAGCCATTCCTTGGGTAACGGCTTCTGCCTCCAAACACGCAGCCTGCCTGGAACTCGGGGCAGAAATGGCCATTGACTACCGCTCAGAATCCTTTGAAGAGGTCATCCGTGATCGCACCGATGGGAAAGGAGTCGATGTAATCCTGGACATGATAGGCGCTCCCTACCTACATGCAAATCTTAACAGCCTGGCGTTGGATGGCCGGTTGGTCATGATCGCGCTTATGGGTGGATTCCGCCCAGAAGCTGTAAACCTGATTCCTGTTCTCAAAAAGCGGCTGCAGATCACCGGTACCACCCTCCGTTCGCGCTCGTTGGCATATAAGGCACAGCTTGCTTCAGAAATGAAAGGATTTACCTGGCCTCACTTCCAATCGGGGGCAATCCACCCTGTCATTGACCGGGTTTTTGACTGGCATGATGTACGATCTGCCCATGAATATATGGCATCAAATGCGAATATTGGGAAAATAATTCTCAATATTACCCCCTGATTATCATTTACTTAATTGGCTTTTTAAGAAAATTACCGGAACTAAAAATCTAATGACTGCCTCTGCTGCGTAACTCAGGGCAACTAACACACTATTAATGCAATTTATTATGAATGCCAAGCAAGTAGTTACCGTTGCCCTCATGTTAATGGGCGTAGTTTTTTCTCAAGTATTCGCGCAGTGCCACAACAGTCACCGCAGTGCACAGCGCACCAGTCACCAGACAAACTACCGGAGTGCCTCCCAAACCAGTGCCAATCCTGATATTGTTGAACTGGCTGCCGGTGCACAAAACCTTTCTATCCTGGTAGCAGCTGTGAAGGCCGCTGGACTGGTAAGCACCCTCCAAGGAAAAGGTCCTTTCACTGTGTTTGCACCAACCGATCAGGCTTTTGCAGCATTGCCAGAAGGCACCCTTGAAGATTTGCTCAAGCCAGAAAACAAGAAGAAGCTTCAAAAAATTCTGACCTATCACGTTGTAGCCGGTCGTATTGAGGCAAATGACTTACAAAATGGACAGGTGAAGTCTGTAGAAGGAAGCAACATCAAAGTACAACTTACTGATGGAGCCGTACGCATCAATGATGCCCTGGTGAGAAACGCTGATATCCGTGCTAAGAATGGAGTTGTCCATGTTATTGATCGGGTAATTCTTCCTCCGAATTTGTAAATGTTAAGAGAATGAACGCGCCTTAAAACTGTGTAGAAAAAGGAATTTTTTCACAACCTCATATTCGATAGCTATCACCTACAGCTTAGAACTGTCAAAAAAATTCCCAGGTAAGCGTTCTTTTTGATGTAAAAACCCGCCTATTGAGCGGGTTTTTCTAATTCTAGACAAGGCAATATCCCCAAGTTAACCCTGGAGGAATGCTGTATTAGAAAAAGTACCTACCTGTAGGGATTTATCGGGAAATCAATACCTGGAACCAGACAGCCTTACGAAAGGAGTTATTGAATTCTTGTGCTGCAAAAACTTAAATCAATTTTTTCCTAAAATAACATAGGAGAAAAACGAAAAATTAATCTATTGATAATCAAATACCTATGTATAAAATTTTACGATAAGCGTAGAATAAAACCCATAAAAACGGCCTCATCAAAATAAAACTTTAAAAAAATAATTATTCAAATAGTGTAATAAATGAATCGCTTGCGTCTTCTGTATGTAGCTGGCATAGTCTTTGCCACTTGTTAGGAAGCCTACCAATTATCCTAAAGCACGAAGTAAATAAAGGTTAAATGAACTTTTTCAATCATAGGATCATAAGGTCAAGTTTTCAAGCCCTAGGGTTATTGTTATTGTTGGCAGTAGCTGTATTTGCTGGAATCAGAGAAGCAAATGGCATGAAAGCAGCTCAAGGTCACTACCCCGTGATTTCAACTGAATCATTGAGTAAGAAGGAAGTGGCAAATACTTTTGGTAAAGGAGCCAAGGGCGTAATATTGGAAGAAGCCTCCACAGGCGAATTAGACACCATTGTACATGTAAGGGAATACTTTTACCACCGTGCAAAGGAGCAGGGATTGGTAACTACCGAACTAAAACAGCCCCAAAAAGCCATCTTGAAGAAAGAGTTTTCTGTTGAAGAAGCCACTCAATTAATTGGGAATGCTTCACAGGAAGCCATGTCAGCGGCTACGCCTGCTTCTCACCCCAGATCATTTAGTAGCCCTGAAGCGAAAGTACTTGATGCACAGTTTTTCATTGATGAAGATCAAACGCTTATATCAGCCAAAAAAATATCTGGCAAAAAAATAAATGCACCGATGGTATCTGCCCAACCGGCAAGCCAGCCTTCTGCTCCTGCGCTAATTGATACAGAAAATATTCCGTTTCACGATGCAATCTTCTCTGCTGACTCCATGTCATTAGTACAGAAGAGTAACCTTTCGCATTTTTAGTGCATGAAAGGTTGAATTTGCAACGCCCATGAAACGATTTTACGCCCTCGCCTTTGTATTAGGATTATTTTTTTTCGCCTACGGTCAACAGCCTACAGAGCCAACCAGCCTACTCTCCCCCTACCCTAATCCAGCCACACACACCGCTCACTTATCTTATTCTCTGCCCTTAGCTGCGCAGCATGCCCAGCTTAAGGTGTATAACCTAATTGGTCGACAAGTAGATCAGTTACCGCTTGAACAATCTGTTACCGACATTCAACTACCCGTACAGGACTGGATGCCCGGTGTATATGTTTTGTACCTAGTGGTAGATGGTAAAGAAATTACTTCCCGCAAATTGGTCATCAGAAAATAATACCTGGTCATTCGAAAATACCAAAGCAATCGAGCACCAGGGTATCAATCTGTCCATTGTTTTCTTTGTAGTTGGTAATGGTATAGTTCAGGCTAAAGCCTCGACCAGTAACCCCGTTAAAACTTCCACTTCCCTCCACAAATCCGAAGTACATAGCTTGTCGGGGAATTGCTAATGCATTCGGACTTACGACATCAACCACCACCTTCGCGGTTTGGCTATCGGGAATTACCTTATTGTTAAAATTTGCAATCGTGATCTGGTTAAAGCGTGGGCCGGTCACGACCTGAACGTCAAATGAACGGTTACTGCCACAGTTTTCGCTCACAATGAAGTCTCCGGTAAATTTATCAGCCCAGGAATCTTCACATTGTTCTCCTTCAAACCCAAAGCTACACACGCATCGGGCCCCGGAAGCCCCAACTGCACAGGTATCAGTTTGCCCGGCAACACATGCTTTAACATCACAGGGATCGAGTACGATTTCACATTCTTTTCCCAACACACCTTCAGGACAATCGCAACTTCCATCTACACAAACGCCTCCATTTTGGCAGTTCAGGTCATCGCATCCATCCTGATCACAGGCAGGAAAGAGGCACATGCTTAGCAGCAAAAACAGGAGAAATATGGGGCTTTTCATCTTACTGGATTTATATTTTCAGATAACCAATTTGGCAGGAAATACGTTGCCCTGCCAGATCAAAACATAGAATCGGTTACTCAGTCTCGCCTCCATTGGCCCATCTCATCACCTCTCTTTCAAGTAATTCGAATGGAAGTGGACCCAAATCGACCAATTTGGCGTGAAAATCCTGGATAACATAGTCCGCTCCCTGTATGCTCGCTACCTGATTGCGTAGGTTGAGCAAGGCGTAGAGGCCCCAAAACTGGGCAACTCCGGACCCGGGCTTTACGATAAGCTGCTGTGCGATAGCGTCAGCTTGCCATTCGTCCAGGGCTCCGTTTAGCTGCAAGAACTGCCTTGCACTGTCTGCAGACCACTTTTGGTGATGAATCCCGATGTCTGCCATGGCAGAGGCTAAAATTGCACAACGCCACCTGAGGTAGCTAAGGCGAGATAAAGGTTCGTAAGGATAAGCGGAAGTAGGATCTTTGTGAAACCCAATTTCATCATTGGCATAAGCTGAATATACGCGCCACGCGACTTGAAAAGACGGAACTTCTACCGCCTTCCTGAAAGCGGGAAAATCTTCTTTCTCCCGCTGGAGTGCCGCAAAGGTATGCGTTCCCGGGACTAGGTTCCCATAAATCAGGTTTCTGGCGGAGGCTGCGTTGTGCCAAGGCTTTGTCAGGTTTAGCAAGACAAACGCCTCTCGATCCTCGGTAAGGGAAGGAGGAATGTACCAGACCGGAGGGGCATAGCGGGAGAAACTAGGCGGTAGCAGCCGGTAGTTGACCTCGTCTTTGGGCAAAATTTCTAATATGCCAGTAACCTTTTCGCGGGTATCCTCTACAATGGTGGTATAGGTCGATCGGAGGACCCTTCTGGCAGAGTCAGAAGCACCAAAGGGTTCTGGTTTCTTCAACTGCTTGCGCATTTCCTGAAGTGGCTCTTCCACTGAGAATTCCAGTATTTGCAACTCATTTAGTATTTGTGGTTGCAGCTCTATCCAGGCAGCATTGGCCCAAAGGTAGAGGCTGTCAGGATTCTGGGTGGTACCGGCATGCTTCTTCAACAGCCATTGGTAATATCCAGTTCCATTCGGGAGACGCCAAACGCCCGCCTCTTCTGGAGCTTGCTCCGCAAGAGAAGCAGCAAAGTTTGCAAGCCTTTGGTAAGCCGGGTAAATCTCCTCTACCAGGTTGGTTTCAATTTGCCCAAGGTAAGTGGCGGCCTCTCTCTCATTTAGCTTGGTAGGGTTTAGCAGAACCGTCTTACTTGCCCGAGCAGCAAAGGTTCGGTACAGCAGATTTTTTGTGGGAGGCACCTCCACAAACTTCAGGCACTCTTGAGCCACTGCCAACAAACTTTCCTTTGGAGGAATGATTCCACGCGAGACCTGATCTTTCACGTAGAGTTCCAGTTCTTCCAGGTGCTCATCAATTGACCTGAGCCTCATCGTATATGCTTTAGCTTCATCGCGGTCACTGATTTTATGGATGTAGGACAGGAAGATGGGCAGTTGTGCCTGACGGCCATAAAAAGGAGCCAAGGCATATTCATGAAATAGGAATTCTTCTCCTTCTACTTCAGAGCGCAGCAGGTATTCCATCAGGTCAAAGCTCAATCCTTGTTCAGGTGTCAGGTCTCCCTTAGGATATTGACCGAGGGTCGCTATCACCTGCTTTTGTACCTGCATATTTTTTTCCAGTGAAGCCGTGCCCACAGGCGTGAGTTCCTGGTTGAAAGAAGAAAAATTATTCAGGACTGGGGGGCGGTCTTTACTTAACTGCTCGGGATCGTCTGCGCTCAGCTCCAGATAGTAGGCCCGAGCAAAAAAGTGGTCAATGTCCGTTGGGGTTAGCCAGATTTCTCTGACCACCCAAATTCCGGCATACACCAACAAAAAAAGAAACAGAAGTCCCGATAAAAGCTTGACGTTGACCTTCATAAATTGAGTGTTCGAGTATCAGGAAACAGTTATCAGTAAGGAATTTCCAGGAGAATGAATCTAAATATACTCAACTGAAAACCGAATACTGTTGAGCGAAGCGAAATCCCGCATAGCGGGGTGAACTGAAGACTAAATATTAACTTCTCCTTCGCCCATTTCGTTTGCAAATCGCTCCATCAGCCACAAGGCAACTCCTCCAACTACCATCAGGCCAATGGCAACAGCTGTATTTCCATCTAATTCAGGAATGGACCACACATATTCGCTGATTATCGGCTTTCCTTTTTTGAGGATCATTTCTCCTGCCGCATCCATTAAAAAGACCTTTTCTTTCCAGGGCCAAATCACCAGCAGAGAGCCTGCGATAAAACCTGTCATCAATGCGATGGTGGCATCTCTGAATTTTTCAAAGAGCCAACCCATGACTTGTGAAAAGGCAATCAAACCAATTCCAGCCCCCAGCGCCACTGGTAGCAGAATTTTGAAGTTAAATTCGCTCACAGCATCCAACATGATCAGTTTATAATTGCCTAGCAGAATCAGCACAAAGGAGCCAGATAAACCTGGAAGAATCATGCTACAAATCGCAATTACCCCGCAAATGAAAAGGTAGAAAAAGGAATCATTTTCGTTTGCTGGAGCTAATAAGGCTATCGCCACAGCTATTATGGTCCCAACTATCAGGGAAATGAAGGTGGAAGTATTCCAATTATTAATGGTCTTACCTACCGAAAAAATAGAAACCACGATCAGGCCGAAGAAAAATGCCATCAACCACACTTCCGTGGTAGGGTTCTCCATGAGGTATTTAAATAACTTCGCCAAACTGACGATGCTGATCCCGATCCCAGCAAATAGGACGATGAGGAAAGTGCCATTTACCCGCTCGTATAATTCCTTAATCCTGAATTTCAGGAGCAGCTTAATGGCTTCCAGGTCAAAGGCTTTGAGCGAGGCAATGAGTTTCTCAAAGATGCCGGTAATCAAGGCAATGGTACCGCCTGAAACACCAGGAATCACATTGGCGGCCCCCATGCCTACACCTTTAAGGAATAAAAACAGGTAGGATTTCATGCGGCGAAATTAAACAAAATTATGAGGAGGAGGGCAAGGCATTGAAAAGTGTTCGTTAAATCAAAATTCCGGTGGTTATCCTAATCTGAGTTTGCCAAATGTTTCTCATTAATCGCAAAAATTGCCTATCTACCCTCCATGAAGGTTCTCATCATCGGTGCTGGCATCTCGGGCCTCCATGCAGCATGGCGATTAAATGCCGAAGCTCATGAGGTTACGATACTGGAAGCTTCTAGCCGCATCGGAGGTCGTGCCTATTCGCAAATCCTGCCGGATGGCAGCACCTTCGAGGCAGGTGCTGAGGAACTCCATAATCCTGATAGCCTGCTAGGCGATATGATTCGCAAAAAGGGAATTCCTACAGAAAAGCGAACCTATGAAGAATATACCTACTGGAAAGGGAAGCTAACGCTACTGGAAAAGTTGGAGCGACATCCTTTTTTTCAGCCTTCTGTAAAACAGTTTGAGAAGCTAGAATCAAGGCCCCTTTCTCCACGGATAAGCATGGCGGAGGCGCTTACGAAATCTCGTATTTATCTAGCTTATCAACACATCGCACGGGCATGGATTGGGAATGAATATGGGACCACCGCAGCAAATCTTTCTGCCTGGGAGTGGAGCCAAACGGAGCGAGCAACGGAAGAAATAACTTCTACATGGCTGGCAGGGCATTCATGGGCTGAAGTGCTGGAAGTTCTTTATGGAGAGGTCTTTCCACTGGTACGAAAGGAAGCTCCTGTCGTAAAAGTTTCCCAGGAAGCACAACATGTCCAGGTTGGGCTAAAGGATGGTGAAACGATTCATGCTGACGCGGTTTTGATAACCGTGCCCCTTACTCAGCTACAAGCTCAGAAAATCCAATTTAACCCACCCCTGCCCGCCAGCAAGCAAACCGCAATTCAGCAGTTGGGGATGGACGGTGGGATCAAGGCATTGGTACAGACAACTGCCGTGAAGCAATTCCCTGAACCATTCGTCTCTATCTACGGGGGGAAGCTGGTTCCGGAGTATTGGAGCAATAAAGCAGGACAGTTTACGGCCTTCTGGATGGGAAATACGTATCAGGCCCAACCTGAGACTAATCCTATCCTGCTAATTCAGGATGAACTGAGGGGGATGCTACCCCTTACCCAGCAAGACACATGTGAAGTGGTTACTTTCCAGAGCTGGAAGGAGGTTCCATTCATCGAAGGCGCGTATTCCTATGCCAAGCCAGGAGCAACAGATATGCGTTCTTTGTTGGCAGCTCCCGTCGGACGCCTATATTTTGCTGGTGAAGCCACCCATACAGCATTCGCCCATGCAACCCTACATGGGGCTGTAGACACAGCTGAAAGGGCGGTGAAGGAAATGCTTACCAGCGAACTTTTTGCGTAAGCTGGCGGCCAGACCCATCTGATAATTGAAGCAACAACACCCCAGAGGCCACATGTGGCAAGGAAAGAGAGAGAGCTTTTGGGCAGTGCTATGGACTTCCACTTGCTCGACTGCAACCGTTCTCCCCACAAGGTCTACCACTTTTAACGTGAGTGATTCTCCTGTCACCTCATCGAATCTCAGGCTGATGTCCAGGTTATTTCCTGTTGAAGACATCGTGTTCATTCGCACTCCCCTCAATTCATAAGCAGAGGACCTCCCGGTTGCCCGCAGTCGATTTAATTCCATGACCACAGGCAGGTGATCAGACATCTGAATCAATGCTGAACAGACATTGAATCCAACAGGGTTAGAACCCGTGCAATTCAGCGGCCCGTTATAAGAAGTATTCCCATCATTGCCGTAGGCCGAATAACTCCCGGAGACATATTCCAGGTCCTGGCGGCCTTCCATGATCGCTCGGCTTGCCAGAATGAAATCAAACCGGTCATCCATTCCACCCGCTACGCCACAGTCAGAGCTGCTGGTACGCGTAGACTGGGTAAAGACACTTGGGTTGTTTCTTCCCCAAGGGCCACTGCCCAAAGGATCGATCAATCGATGTATGGGGTTCAGAAAGTCCACCATGTTTCGGTATGCGGCTTCATTGGAGGAACCAACATTAAAATCTCCCATCACCAGGTAGTTTTCATCAGCTCCAGATTGGCGGGAAATATAATCCATGATGGCATCGGCCATCGCTTCACGGGTTCGCTGGTCACTGGACGATCCTCCAGCCTTGAAGTGAGACACAATACAGACCAAAAAAACTGTATCCCTACTTCCATCAGCTACGGAAGCCCGATCAAATAAACGATGCGCATCAATGTCACGCACATGATCCGTTCCAGGTAATTCAGGCACACGTTCCAGGCCGAGGTAACCTAGTTTGTCTTTATTGTAAAACAACATATTTACAATGTCTCCCCCCTCCTCATTTTTAAAATTCGTCACTTCCATGTTGGCATACTGAAGCGCGCGAACCTTTATTCGGTTGGCAAAAGCAAGCCGGTTCAACATCTCATTAATTGTCAGAATATCCGGCTGGTAGCTTTCAGCGATGATGCGCATCCATTCATCCTTTTGCGCCAGGGTGACACCGTTGCATTCTCCAAATCTAAGCACATTGTAGTGCATCACCTTCAAGGTACTTTGGCTGTAGCCCGTGACACTACAGAAAAAGAAGCATCCAAATAATACCGGAAAAAGGACCTGACGTAGGGAGAGATTCATATGGTTTGTAAATTGATCCTTCAAAACTACAAAAAACAGCAACAACTTATGCGTGCCAATATTACCCTCCTGTTATTACTCAGTCTTGTATTTGGGGAGCCTGGTTCGGGGTTTGCTCAGGTGGGAGACACCATCCCTACTGCAGTGAAGGCACGTAATTTCGACAGGGTATATCCTGCTCAAGAAGGGATTTACCGGGTGAAGAAAGATGGAAAGTTTGGCTATGTATCCTCCTCTGGGAATACTTTGGCTAGCGTTTCATTTGATAAGGCAGCAGACTTCAAAGAAGGGTTGGCAAGGGTAGAAAAGGAAGGTAAAATGGGATTTATCGACCTGACAGGTGCTACCGTTATCCCCCTTCAATTTGAGCGAGCCTGGTCATTTCACCAGGGCCGAGCGTTGGTCAAGCAAGGCAATCAATACGGATTTGTAGATACCTTGGGAACGATGGTGATCCCTGCCGATTTTGACCACGCCCAGTCATTTTCAGAGGGGCTGGCACTGGTAAGCCTTGACGGGAAATATGGCTTTTCAGACCTGAATGGCAAGATCGTGATTCCCCTTAAGTACGACGAAGCGTGGCCTTTTTTTGAGGGCAAAGCCTGGGTAAGGTCCGGTCCGGATTGGTACTATGTCGACTCCACAGGAATCTGTGTGGCCGATTGCCCAGATGGCTTGTAGTTTCTAATACTTATTTTTCTTGATTACCTCTATTACCTCATCAGGAACCAATCCCTCAAGCTTCCCCTTGTACCTGATAATTTCTCTGATTATCGAAGAAGACACATGAACGGTCTTAGGACTGGAATGTAAATATACTGTTTCCAGTTCTGGGTGCATGTGTTGATTCAAAAAGCTAATGGTTTCCTCATATGCCAAATCTTCCGCATTCCTTATACCTCTGAGAATAAATTTAGCCTTGTTTTCACGCGCAAAATTGACTGTAAGTCCTGTGTAGTTCGATACTTCCACATTTGGTTGATCACGAAAAATTTCCTTCATCATGCTCAACCGTTCCTCTACACTGAACATCCCCTTCTTCTTGCTGTTGGTTCCAATAGCGATGACAAGCTTATCGAATAAATTGGCAGCCCGCTGGGCAATCTCTACATGCCCTACGGTGATAGGGTCAAAAGAACCGGGGAATATTGCGATTTTCATGTTAAACAATTCAGGTAGTTGGCGGATCAAAAAAGCTGAGGGAGGAGCTTCCGTATTTCCGGGTATTATCGTATGCAGGGTGGTGATCGAAAGAAAATTGGCTCCGGTGTTCCAACATGAAGCAGCCTCCTTCTTTTAGCCGGTTAATGGCCAGGTCTACTAGGTGCTCTTGGTTGGGCATGTCATAAGGAGGGTCTGCAAAAATGAGGTCATAGGTAGCGGTATCAAGGGCTAAAAATCGAAAAACATCCTGCTGATGAATGGTGATTCTCCCTTTGAGGCCGAAGTTTTTCTCATGCTGACGTAAGGCACGGATACAGTTTCGGTGTTTATCCACTGCAGTTACATGGGCACTTCCCCGGCTTAAAAACTCCAGCATGATACTGCCAGTTCCCGAAAAGAGGTCCAACACCTGGGCATCCTCTAAGGTAAAGGTGTGGTATAAATGGTTGAACAGGGCTTCCCGTGTTCGATCAGTGGTAGGACGAACAGGTAGGTTTCCCGGTACTTTGATGGGCCTTCCGCCAAATTCGCCGCTGATAACTCTCATTTGATTTACGCATACAGACAAAAAAATCAGCACCGAAGCAATACAACCGATGCTGATAAGGTGAGCCTAATTTAACGAACAGATGCTGACATTGCTAATTTTACTATGTTTCTGGCGACCTACCCCATGGTTTAATCCATAAACTTTCAATAATAATTTGAAGAATTACGTATCTTCTTCTCAAGTCAGGCTTATGTGGTGACCTCCTGACTCTTGGATTTCGGTCATGTAAGAATTACAATTTACCCACAACAAACCGAGCTCTATTTGACTTAATCATATAACATGAGTACTCACATCCTGATTTTGGGAGCAAGCCTTGTGGTCATTGCTTCTTATTTTTTCAACATCTTCGCAGAAAAGACCCGGATACCCTCGGTCCTGATGTTGATGCTATTGGGGTTTTGTATCAGCCTGGGATTCGATGTGCCGGAACAAAACCTGCGTCCGGCACTTGAAGTGCTTGGAACCATAGGGGTAATCATGATTGTTCTGGAAGCCGCGCTCGACTTACATGTTGAGAAAGAAACATGGCCCATTGTGTGGCGAGCCTTGGTACTTGGGATCGGGTTGTTGCTAATCACTTCGTTTTTTATTGCCGGAGGACTGGTATATGTACTGAAAATATCGTGGTATACCGGCTGGCTCTATGGCGTTCCCCTTGCCGTGATGAGCAGCGCGATCATTATCCCAAGTGTCCAGCGACTGCCAGAGTTTTCAAAAGAATTTCTCATATACGAGTCAGCGATCTCAGATATCTTCGGGATTATTCTGTTTTACGCCCTGCTGGCAATGGAAAAAAGCGGAGGTATGACCTTCGGATTTCTCCTAGGGCAAAGTGCCCTGTTCATTCTTACGTTGGTAATTGCCTTTGCTGTAAGTTATGCCCTCATCTTCCTGTTCCAGAAAATCCAGGGAGAACTGAAGCTGTTTATGGTCATTGCAGTCCTAACGGGCTTATACTCAACAGGGAAATTGATCCACCTTTCCTCCCTGCTCATTATCCTGATTTTTGGCCTGATCCTGAATAACATCCAGCTGTTTTTTCCTGGCAAATGGCGTAACATGATTGAGGAGGAAAAATTGGAAGATGAAATCAATGACTTCAAAGTTATCACCCTGGAAACCGCATTTGTGGTCAGGACCTTCTTCTTTGTTGTATTTGGCATGTCCATTGAGTTGAGCGGGCTGTTTCATTGGTCAGTTCCTATTCTATCAGGCATTGCCCTGGTGGGTATCTATTTATTCAGGTACATCGGCTTGAAGAGCTTATTGCCTAAGAAAGTCAGCCCCGAACTGTTTGTAGCTCCGCGCGGTTTGATCACAGTTTTGCTATTTTATGCCATTCCAGAATCCCTACAGGCACCAGAATTTAACAAGGGAATTCTGTTGTTAACCATTTTGGCATCCAGCCTCATCATGACGTTTGGCTTAATCAGAGAAGGACACTCAGCAGTAGACCCGTCTGTGGCCACCTCTCCGCCAGATAATATGCCCGAATCCCCTATCTCAACGTCAGGAACCATGAAGCCAGCTTTAGATACTTCTGTTTCAACATTGGAGACCTCCCCTACCTCACCGGAAAAGGATTAAGTTAAAGGTTTGGGGTAGGAAGGTTGTGTTTATGGAAATTATGCCCGTATTTTCCGACCGCATACATAACCTGAACCTGCAATAAACATGAAACGAATAGGCGTTTATACCTCTGGTGGAGATGCTCCCGGCATGAATGCATGTATCAGAGCAGTGGTTCGAGCGGCTATCGGCCACGGCCTTGAAGTGGTGGGCATACGAAGGGGATACGAAGGCATGATCGACGGAGACTTTTACAGAATGGGCCGACACTCCGTCTCCAACATCATTCAAAGAGGAGGTACCATCCTTAAGACTTCTCGTTCGGAGAGATTTCGTACCGAAGAGGGCCGACAAATTGCCTACAATCGTTTGGGAGAAGCTGGCGTAGATGCACTGGTTTGCATCGGCGGGGACGGAAGTTACGCAGGGGCCTACGCATTCAACCAGCAATTCAAGTTTCCTGTGGTGGGTATCCCAGGAACCATTGACAACGACCTTTACGGAACCGAATACACCATTGGGTATGACACCGCCCTTAATACTGCGGTTGAAGCCATTGACAAAATTCGCAATACCGCCGACTCTCACAACCGCCTGTTTTTTGTAGAGGTGATGGGACGTGATGCGGGATTTATTGCCCTGAACTGTGGGATTGCCGGAGGAGCAGAAGCCGTTTTGATCCCAGAAACCCAGACCTACGTGGATGACATCATTCGCAAGTTGGAAAAAGGCTGGCGTCATAATAAAACTTCCAGCATCATTGTGGTGGCGGAAGGAGATGATTCTGGCGGTGCGATTGAAGTAGCCAATAAGGTAAAACATCGATTTGACAACTACGATACCCGGGTAGTGATCCTCGGTCATGTGCAACGTGGAGGAATCCCAACCTGTACCGACCGGGTAAATGCTTCAAAGCTAGGGGTTGCAGCAGTAGAAGCCCTCCACGAAGGATTGTCAAACCTTGCCGTGGGATTCAAGAACAATAAGGTAATCCATACCTCTTTTGCAAAGGCGACCAAACTCAATCAGGAAATTGATTTGAGCCTGCTTGATCTGGTAGAAATACTTTCAGGCTGAAAAGCGGCATGTGATTAGCCCGTATGCCTAAAAAATAACACGCTTCAAAAAAATTATTTTTCTGTTTGGAAAAATGACCTAAATCATTGGACAAGAGTCTGATAATTCGGGTTCCTGACTCAAAATGATGCAACAAAACAGAAAACAAAATTAACCATAATCCCCTGCATATCAATTATATAA
>JBCDIQ010000117.1:0-14621 GCA_039024295.1 Bacteroidota bacterium
GCCAGTGCCATCACTTCATAGGCTGCAACTGCAGGGTACACATACACCCGGCTTGCAGCAGGAGGAGAAAAAATATCGTGAATAATCACATCTGTCAACCTGGCCATGGATTGATGCAACACCTCAGGGTTGGCGGCATCTGCTTGGTAATTTGTGTTATGAGAGGGCTGACACCCTGACCAGCAGGCTGCTGCCAGGAATAGGACCAATCCCCACCACAAACTTGTATGTTTCACAGAATCAGCTTGTTTCATTCGTTTTTTTCTCAAAGTACTCAAGGGTTACCCAAAACTATAATTGTTCATTTTACTTCAAATGTACGTTCATCAGCTCCTACACCTGTAATCTTCAGAGATTTCCATGCCTTCGGTAGCTTGATTTTGTGCTGTATGATTCCTTCATCTGTCAGGTCAAGTCCACCAAATCCATTGATGACTGCTTGCAATAACCCTCCTGCACCGGTGGCAAAATAGGGGTTGGTGCAACCTGGACATTCCGCCAGCACCCCAAAAGGGGGAACCTCATTGGGCTGGTAGGCCTTTTGGAAGAGTTCAAAAGCTTTTTCGGGTTCTCCCAACCGGCTATACAAAATGGAGAGCACCGCATGGCTCATGGCTGGCCCTGTTTCACTCATGCGGGGCTCATAAAATTCCAGGTCTTTTCTAATAGATTTTTCATCTGTGACAATGCTCAGAGGGTAGGCCAATAGGTTGACATCTGCCTGCTTGATGATGGTGTCCTGATAGGTGGCATGCTCGCGCGTGGTCCCATCTGGCAATTTCAAGATGGGAATACAATCGGCCATTTCCTTCCAGGAGGGATCAGGGGTGATCCCCAATTCTCCAGCAGCCTTGGTGGCATGCTGCAAGGCCTCGATGGCCACACCGTTGGTAAACGCATTGTCATCAATGTTCTCAGCGTATTCGTCAGCAGCTACGACATTGTAGATGTGGCAATTTCCCGCCTCATCCTTTTCCACCCGGCTTACCCAAAAGTCTGCGACCTCCTTCATGACCGGGTAGCCATGAGATGCCAGCCAGACCTTGTCTTTCGTCAGTCGATAATAGTTCCAATGGGCCACACCAACAGTTCCAGTGATGTGATGTTCAAAAGGTCCAGTAAGTGCCCAGACGGGAGTAGCTTCCTGCCCCACGTCATCAGACTCCCAGGGAAACATCGCCCCTTTGTAGCCGTGAGCCATGGCATTCTGCTTGGCAACCCCAAGCCGCTCCTTGCGATACTTCAGCATCGAAAGGGCCAATTCAGGCTGAAGCATCAGCATGGGCGGATACATCCAGATTTCAGTGTCCCAAAACACATGTCCGTTATAGCCTAGCCCTGAGAGTCCCATGGGAGAAGGGCTGTAGCTGGTTCCGGCCCGACAAAAGGCATACAAATGGTAGAGGGCTGACCGAACGGCTAACTGACTGCGAAGGTCCCCTTCGATCTGAATATCACTCCTCCATAATTCCATCCAAGCAGCCTCATGGCGCTTTTTGAGTCGTTCTACCCCCTCAAGTGCGGCGTATACCGTCAGGCGTTCTGCTTCATTTTTAGGATCGGTGTAATGCGCGGTTGAAGTAGAAGAACTTAGCACCACAAAACTGAATGGCTTCCCTTTGTTCAGCTTTTGCCGAAAAGAAACGCTGTGCTTGTTATAGTCTCTTTCTTCATGGGTCAAGTCTGGCCCATTACCCGAAAACAGGTAGCTACAGGAGGTCGAAAGGATGTGCTTACCTGTGGGAGAAGTCGCCGTAGTGGTCATTAGCGGGACCGCCACATACGGTGGATGAATGCTTACCACAGATGAGTATGTCTGCTGCGGATCGCGAAGTATTTCGGGAGTTTCCAGCGCATGTATGCCGTAGAGAGAGATGTCTTTTAAAGGGGTAATGGTCACCTCAATCATGGAGGTGAATGGCAGGTGCCTGACTGCGGTAGCAGCATAAGTGATCTCAGCCTTTCCGGGAAGGGTGAAGTTGTTCACCAGCATCCCAGTTTTCATGTTCAAGACCTGAGAGAAATCGGTCGCATTTCCCGGCCCCACTACTTCCCCGTCTATTTCGATCCTAACCTCGCTGGGATTGAACGTTTTCAGGATATTGGAAACTCGACCCCTGCCATAGGTGTCAAACGCTCCATTCAAAACCACCTCGCTCATCCGAAGAGGGCTTGCATCGGAGACCATCCCAATCATGCCATTGCCTACCGTCACCCCAAAATATTGAACGGAGTCGCTGTTTGTTGCCTTCAGGTCGGTTGCTGTGAGGTGCCAGGGAGAGTCATCAGGCACTTGGGCAATAGTATGTTGGCCCATAGCAACCATTCCTAACAATAGGAAGAGTTGGCAGGTAAGATGGTGGATGTTGAGGAAAGGTTGTTGCATGGTATTTTCTTTGGAAAATTATGGGAGAGCAGCAGTGGAGCGGGGTTGAGCCTCCTGGAAGAAAACCGGACTGTCATTGTTCCGTGCAATAACCAACCGTGTTCGATCTCCAGACTTGAGGGGTTTGATGTCTCGACATTGCCCATCCACCAAAAAACCGGATTCCCGATTGGGAATGACGGAGAAGTTTCCGTTTTCCCACCTGAGGACATGCCCATAACTTGCATCATACCTGCCGAGCTGTGGGTTTACTTCGTAAAAATTTCCCACCAAAACGACCTCATTTCGTCCATCTGCCTGTAAATCTCCTTGCCATGCGGCCTTTACAGGGGCTATTTGCACCTCCTCTGGGAGTGGATGCAGTTCGAACTGCCCATTTCCTTTATTTTCTACCCAACTCGACCGGAACTCATAGGCATAAAATACTTCAGCAGCATCCAGCTTTTGGGCTGGAAAAACTTCGTCAAAGGAAGCCTGGGCATAATCCTCATACCGGATGTACTGTTTGTTGATTTCGACCAACTGGCGGGTGATTTCGTCTTTGGTGGAAAGCAGAGTTCGCTCTCCCTCGTAGATGTAGCACAGGACCTGTTCGGATTTCCCATTTCCATCAAAGTCGCTCACATACATGCAAAGGGGTTCTTCCTGGGAAATTTTGACTTTGGAATTGAGGCCAAGGTTCCCAGCGAGAAAATCCTGATCCCCATCTCCGTCGAGGTCTGCGACGAGCACATTGTTCCACCAGCCGTTGCTCTTTTTCAGGCTCTTTTCCGCTGTTTCCCACGGTTTCACCTGACCATTTTCCTGCTTAAAAATCCTCAATGGCATCCATTCTCCTGCCAGAATCAATTCCGTTTGCCCATCTCCGTCCAGGTCGCCAAGCTGGGCATCCTTTACAAACCCGGCCTTGGCCAGCTGAGAAGCTTTAGCTTCTGTTACATCGGAAAAATTGCCTGCTCCGTCATTTTCCAATAGATAACTTTGAGGCAACTCGCCGTATTTCCACGGCACCGCACGACCACCTATTACTACATCCATGTCTCCATCTTCATCAAAATCCCAGGGCAATACACAGGAGGCGGTCAGGTAGATTTCGGGTAATTGATCCACAGCCCTGGAAAAATTGCCCTTGCCGTCATTCAGGTACAACCGGGGAAGCATGGCTGGCGACTTACCAAAAAACTCATTGCCGCCACTTGCTACGATCAGGTCTAAATCCCCATCTTGTTCCACATCCAGGAAAGCAGCACCGATGTCCTCATTCAGGCTATCAGCACGAAGAGCGGATTGAGCTTTAGGTACAAATTTTCCATCATTCCGTTGAAGATAAATTTGCCCTGATTGCCGCTTTGATCCACCAATGAACATATCTTCCAGTCCATCTCCATTGACATCTCCTATAGCGAGCTTCGGGCCTTCCGCTGCAATCATGTGGGGCATTAGCGGCTCCCGATTGAACTCCACGAAGGGATTTTCCTGGTGGACAAAGGGCTCGGATAAGGGATTCTCTTCTTCCAACAGAAGCGGATCGTTCGATTTTAGGGCAAGCTGAGCATAATCAAATTTTCCGAAAGCGTTGGATTGTTTCAGGGTAATGGGGCGATTAACGCCTACCTGAGAGAGCTCCTCATAGGTTCCATCCGGCCATATAACGGTGAGCAAGGGCACCTGTTCCATCCCCCCAACCCCGATGAGCAGACGTGGATCAACGGAGGATTGAAACCCACGAACCGGACTCACTTCCTGAAGTATTCTTCCCTCTGGTCCTTCCAGCAGCACTTTCGTTCCTATGCCATAGGTATTGGGAGCTGTGCCTTCGAAGGAGAGGGAGAGGTAATTTCCCGTTTGATCAGCGAATTTCTCCTGGCTCATATTCTGGTAAATGAAAGCAGGGTCTGCCACATTGTTGACCACCAGGTCCAGGTCGCCGTCATTGTCTAAATCCGAGTAAACGGCTCCATTGCTGTAAGATTGGGTACTGAATCCCCAAGATTCGCTTACATCGTCCAGCTGGATGCCGCCTTTATTTTCAAACATGAAATTGGTGAGCTTCACCTGCGGCATTTTGTCGATGAGGGCCAAATCTTTGGGAGCAATGGTGTCCATTTCCAGCAGCATCTGAATTTCCCGACTGGAAATGAACTTGATGTAGTCTAGGTCATTGGAACGGCGCAGAATCCCGTTGGATATGAACAGGTCTTTTTTTCCGTCCAGGTCATAATCGGCGAACAGCGGTGACCAACTCCAGTCGGTAGCTGCCATTCCCGCCATCAAGCCCACTTCACTGAACCTTCCATCGCCCAGGTTTTGCTGAAGGGTGTTTCGGGCATACTGGTAATTGTACCCGAAATTCAGCTTCATGTGGAAAATGTCGTAAGGATCTTCCGCTGCTGAAGTTTTCAAAATGTAGGGATCACGGGGAAGCATGTCCAGTGCGACGAGGTCAGGAAAACCATCATTGTTATAGTCGGCGATGTCATTGCCCATGGCAAAACGACTGGTGTGGCGCATGCGGTCGTTGAGTTCTTCCTGGAACGTTCCATCCCCTTGGTTCATGTAGAGGTAGTCGTTTTCATGGAAATCATTGGTCACATAGATGTCTGGGTAGCCATCCAGGTTCACGTCTCCAACAGAGATGCCCAATCCATAGCCGAGCATACTTTGGAAAATACCTGCCTCGGCGGAGACATCTGTAAATTTCCCGTCATCATTTCTCAACAAACGGTCGCCTGCGGTAGGATGCTTCTGGTTGATTTTCTTGGCCCTTTTGCCAAAGGTATCGTTGTCATGGACTGAATGGTTGAGCATGTACATGTCCAAGTCTCCATCCAGGTCATAATCGAAAAACACTGCCTGGGTAGAATAGCCAACCAAGTCAAGTCCATATTCCGCAGCCCTTTCTTCGAACTGAGGTAAGCCATTCTCATCATTCCCCAGGTTAATGAATAATTGGTTATGGCCTTTCATGAACAGGTGATCGCCTAATTGGCTCACATACACATCCAGCTTGCCATCACCATTTACATCTGCCATGGTGACACCAGTGGTCCAGCCTTCCTGGCCTGCGACTTTTGCCTGATCAGTTATGTCTTCGAACCTCAGTCCTCCTTTATTGAGGTAGAGTTTATTGGGAAGCTGATTGGCCGTGAAGTACACATCCGGCAGGCTATCTCCATTTACATCTCCAACGGCCACGCCTCCTCCGTTGTAGAAATACATATAATTGAAGATGTTGAAATCCGTTCGTTCGGTGAGGTCATTTCGAAAGGTGACACCTGTGGCCTCAGGTGTCAACAATTGAAAGCGGGTAACTTCTTGAACCGAAGGTTTCTTAGAAGGCTGACATCCAAACAGGAGCAACAGGGCTAGGATTGCTTGAAAAAAAGTTATGTGCGTTTGTTTCACCATCTATTCAGTCTCTCGTTTCCAATCAATTTCAAACTTCATCTATTTTGAGGAGCCCACGCGAAAAATCTTCAGCGGGCCATTGTTCTGGGCTGCCACCACCAGCGGCTGCTTTCCGCTGCGCAGTAACTTTAGGTCACGTACCTGCCCCGGAACCAGAAAGCCTGTCTCTTTGGGCATTTTGGCGATAAGTTTACGGTCAGCTTGGCCTTCCAGCAGCACACCGCGCATGGCATCGTATTTTCCCACCTCAGGCTTAACCGCAAAGAAATTGCCGCCCAGCAAGATGTCTTTTCGTCCGTCGTCTGTGTAGTCTGAAACTGACATGCCATAGACTGGTGAGACTTGGGCTGCCTCAGGTAGAGGCTCAACCGTAAAACCATCTTTCCCCTCATTCCAAATCACAACACTCTCGAACATATGTGCTTCATACCGGAAGGCTCGCTCCAATTGATCTGGCGTGAAAATATCCTGCATGCTTTTGCCCACGTAGTCTTTGTAGTAGACAAATTGCTTTTTCAGGGTATTGAGTTGCCCCACCAGATCGTGTTTGAGCAGCATGGGAATCTCTGCCCCAGAATCTGTCCGGCAGAAAATTTGTTCAGCGGAGCCATTGCGATCAAAATCGTTGACATACATTACAAGTGGAAACTCAGGGCTGGCCGTGAACTTGGCATTTAACCCCAAATTACCCACCACAAAGTCAAGGTCGCCATCACCGTCAAGGTCAGCGGGTTGTATACAATTCCACCAGCCGCCGGTTTTATCTAGCCCTGGAACTGATTCCAAACGCATGAGTTTGCCGCCCTTATTTTGGAACACTTGCAGCTGCATCCACTCCCCCACTACCAGGAGATCCATGTCTCCATCCTCTTCGTAATCAAACCATGCCACATCCGTTACCATGCCCAGCTTATTTAAGTCTGGGGCAATTTTATCGGTGGCATCCGTGAATTCTCCTTTCCCATTATTGAGGAGCAAAAAGCTTTTTTCGGGCACTCCATAGTAAAAGGGAATCATGCGACCACCTACGAATATATCCTGGTCTCCATCACGGTCCACATCTGCAATACGGACGCAGGAACCACTTTTCCGCAGAATCGGCAAGGCGGTTTCCGACTTGACAAACCGCGGAATACGCCCTCCCATATTCAGGTATATCCTGTCCTGGAGGGGCGTGGCATTAGCCGAAAATTCTGTTCCGCCACTGACCACAAATAGGTCCAGGTCACCATCTCCGTCCGCGTCAAAGAATTCGGCTCCGATGTCTTCCGAAAGGGTATCTGCCTTAAATATATTCGTTGGGAGTTTGAGGAATTTTTCGCCTGGCTGTTGGAGAAAAATTGCTCCAGGTTTGCCTTTTGCTCCTCCCACGAAAAAGTCATCTCGTCCGTCTTTGTTCAGGTCCCCGGCGGCCAATCTAGGCCCTTCAGTTGAGAGCATGTGGTAGAGCAGCCGGTCGCGGTAAAAGTCTACGTATTCGTTTTCTTCGTGGGTAAAGTCGGCCTTGCTTTGCTGGGTGATTTCTTGGAACAGATGATTAGCCTTGGCAGGGTTGGAACTAACCTTGACAGGGTTTTGAACCCTGTCAAGGTTTTGTGGGGGGAACCCTGTCAAGGTTTGTGGGGGGCCGGCCAACCTTTGCTCCAGCACAATTTCCTGATTCATCCCCACATCAAACTTTGTCTCGGACCTTCCATCCTGCCAGGTCACCGACAGGGAATCAATCTTTTCGGATTTGCCCAAGCCAACTACCGCAATATAATCCATTGAAGACTGGAATCCCTTCATGGGAATATGCTCCCAATACAAGGTTTCATCAGGCGTATGAACTGCTACCCGAGCTCCAATCCCAAAGGCATTTTTGCCTTCTCCTTCAAACCTGATTCGCAGGTAATGGTGGTCTCGAAGGCTTTCACTGTTGTTCCGGAAGAAGAACAGATCCTGATTGACATTGTTAATTACAAGGTCCAAATCTCCGTCACGATCCAGGTCTCCATAGGCAGCCCCGTTGGAAAAGCTGGGTTCATCCAGTCCCCATTCCTCAGAGAGGTTCTGGAATTTCATCCCTTTTGATCGGGAGTATATATAATTAGGCAAAGGCTCGGAAGGAATGAGGTCTACCCATTTTTGAAAATCAATTTTTTTACCAGAAAGTGCTTCTCTGACCGTCGCATCACTTGCCAGGTAATTCAGAAAGTCCTGGTCGGTCACGTCCTTAAACACCCCATTGCACACCAGAATATCTTTTTGCGCATCGTTATCAAAGTCCGCCATCAAAGCCCCCCAGCTCCAATCTGAGGCGTGAACACCTGCCATCTGTCCGACCTCGCTGAAGGAATTGTCTCCATTGTTCACATGGAGCATGTTGCGCATGTACTGGTGGTAATAGTCTTGGCGCAGTTTGTCTTTATGGACATTATAATCCTCAAAAGTCGAAAGGGTTTTAAGCCTGCGGTCGGACTCAGGCAACATGTCTGTTACGAAAATTTCGGGGTATCCATCTCCATTTAGATCTCCCATATCTGCCCCCATAGAAGAAAGGCTGATGTGGGGCATAAATTCTGTTAACTGTTCTTTAAAGGTTCCGTCTTGCTGGTTGATGTACAGGTAGTCCCGCTCGAAGAAGTCATTGGATATGTATAAATCCGGCCAGCCATCCAGGTTGACATCTCCAGCGGTGATTCCTAACCCAAACGCGATAACGCTTCCGTAAATACCGGCTGCTTCACTAACATCTTTGAATTGCCCATTGTCATTTCGGTATAGCTTATCTCCTCCTAATTCATCTCGTACATGGCGGATATTTTCTGTACCAAAATCTCCTACAGGCCTGAAGGAATTATTGAGCAGGTAACAATCCAGGTCTCCGTCCCGGTCATAGTCTAAAAATACCGCATGGGTAGAATACCCCTGATCGGCCAATCCGTATTTCTCCGCCTCTTCTGTAAAGGTTAAATCCCCCTGGTTGATGAATAACTCGTTTTCCTTTCCTGCCCCATCAATGTTCCCAGAGTTACAGACATAAATGTCCAACAGTCCATCTCCGTTGACATCCGCCATGGCAACGCCGGTGGACCAGGGCTTCATTCCTGAAACTCCAGCTTTTGAGCTGATCTCTTCAAATTGTAAACTCCCCTTATTCAGGTATAGCTTATTCGACTCATAGTTGGATACCAGGAAGATATCCGGTAAGCTATCGTTGTTGATATCCCCAATTGCTACTCCCCCACCGTGATAATAGTTGCGGTACTGGAATACATCAAACCCTTCGTCTACCGGAAGCATATTCGCAAAGTCTACCCCAGTGTATGCACTTGGCATCAGGGTAAATAGCTTTTCCACAGGGGGTGCTTCAGCAGGCGGGGTATTGCAGGCTGCCGCCAGTAGGATCAATATGGTCCAACTAACATATTTCATAGGGATGAGAGAGTAGCTGTTGTTAAAAGTAGGATTCAGCCGATCTATTCTGGCTAGCCATTAACATAAATTTAGCACCAGGAGGATGATAGCTGTAATCGGATAAAAGAAAGCAAGTAATTTGCCTAGGCGAATTACTTGCTTTCAAGTGTCGAAGTCTAAAAACTCTTATCAGCTACCACCTGGAAGGGCGTTCTGTGTAAGGTTCGGATTCACGTCAAGTGCAGCCTGAGGAATGGTGAACAGGTTTGCATTTGGCGTACTTCCATTTTTCTCTGCCCATGCATCCTGGAATTTACCAAAGCGGATCAGGTCTGTACGACGATGTGCTTCCCAGTATAATTCACGTCCACGCTCGTCAAGGATGTTATCAAGCGTAGCAGCAGTTAAATCAGGTACATTGCGCACTTGGCGAAGCGTATTCACATCAGAAAGAGCAGATCCAGCATTTCCGTTGCGCAGGTGAGCTTCCGCACGCATCAGGTACACATCTGAAATACGATAAACCAGGAAGTCATTAGCACCACGGTCTTGTATACCTGACTCATTGTCAGGCGTATACTTGACAACACGAATACCTTGAGACTCATTGGCTCCAAAGAGAGGAACTTCCTTGGTGAAGATCAAAGGAGCACCTGCACGGTCGGTCAATGAATCACCATTTACCCCTACTTGACGGCCTTCCAAGAACCCGAGGTTGATTCCGTGAGTAGACCTGATACGATCATCAGTTAAACGCTCATCGGCAGGATCAAACTTGTCATAGAATTCAGCAACAGTGGTGAATCCGTTCCAAGGAGAGAATCCATCTACCCCAATGTCCTGGTTGTAGTGCATGGTCATACACCAGAAACGAATTGCATCAGCAGTTCTGGTGGCACGGTCATACTGAATGACAAAGATTGCCTCATCACCAGCTGTCTGCTCATTGTTGGTTGCGAAATTTGCGAAGTAATCATCATTGATAGCATATTCACCAGAATTGATGATTTCATCACAAGCGGTAACGGCTTCTCCCCACTTGGCCTCGCCGGTGTAAACCTCATAGTTAAGAAGCGTTTTTGCCTTAAGCATTCGTGCAGCACCCTTAGATATGCGACCGTAGGGAACTTCAGCTTTGGTACCTAAATCATTTATGATGGCATCCATCTCACTGATGATGAAGTCAGCAGCACCCCTGCGATCCAATACAGTGGGAGGCGTCACAAAATCATTGTCGTCTTCCGAACGAAAAGGAGTTTGACCAAACAAGTCATTGATATGGAACATGTAATAAGCACGCAAAAACCGAAGTTCAGCCTTGAAACGGGTAATATCGGCACTTTCAGGAAATGCAGCCAGACGGCTCAAGGCAACGTTACTACGTGCAACACCATTGTTCAGGTCATTCCAAGCCTTTTCTACCTCACGGTGAAAAGGGTCCCACTGGTGGGTATGAAGTACACGCCACACTCCATTGTCATCCCAGTCAGTACCACGGGTTGGTCCCATGGTCTCATCACTGGTGTGCTGGGAAATTCCCCAAAAGCCACCAGGCCCGGAGTGAACAAAATATAGAGATGCATAAGCTGGAGCTACCAAGGATTCGGCGTTTGTTGGGTCATCCAATAAGCCTTCACCAATGGTCTCATCAAGCACTTTCTCTTCGAGGTCCGTACAAGCCAAAGGCGTTAGTACGGCCACACAAAACAGCAGATAAATAATCTTGTTAATACGCATGACAAATAAGTTTATCAATATATGTCAAATCAACTATGTGATTATCAAATTGTTTAGTTAAAGTTAATGTTAGCACCAAACAGGAATGTTCTTGCACTTGGATAATTGGAGTAGTCAATACCAATAGAAGGAACATTGTTTTCGTTTGCATCGGTGTTTACCTCAGGATCAAATCCAGAGTAGTCAGTGAAGAGCAACAGATTGGTTCCTGTAACATACAAGCGTAAGTTGCTTAACCACTCCACATTTGATGCATCAAAGGTGTACCCAAGCGTCGCGTTGTTTAGACGAATAAAAGACCCATCTTCAATGAAACGGCTAGAGAAGGACAAAGCGTTGCCAAAGCTCTCAGCAGAATTCGCCGCATCAGGAGAAGTGTTTCTGGTAGTGGCCAATCCTACACGGGTGAATACAGAGTTTGCAGTGTTGTTGTAGATCTCATTACCTTGAACACCATTGATGAAGAAACTCAGGTCAAATTGCTTGTAGGTAAAGGTGTTGTTGATCCCCCAGGTAAAATCAGGAATTGGATTTCCTAATACTACTTGGTCAGCAGTACCATCACCATCTGCATCCGCAAACGTACTTACCCCGTTCTCATCAAATCCTGTCCACTCACGACCAAAGAAGGTACCAATAGGCTCGTCATTGGTGATGATCTGTACAAGGGTACCACTCAAGCCCTGACCACTGGCACGACCGGTGTTGATACGGGTTACAGGCAGGCCTTCCACAGTGTTTGAAATCGTGGTAAAGTTGAAATCTGTCATCCAGCGGAAATCGTTCTTGTCAACGTTTACACTGGTAATGGCAAATTCAAATCCACGGTTGATGATCTCTCCATCAACATTGGTGAATACGTTGGTGGTAGGAGCTGGGTCTGGAGCTTTGATTTCCAGTAGGAAGTCGGTAGTTACCCGATCAAAGTAGTCGACACTGGCATTGATTCGTCCATCCAGGAATTCAAAGTCAAGTCCCACGTTGATTTGACGGGTTTGCTCCCACTTCAAATCTGGGTTAGGTACACGGTTCAATCCAAGACCGGAATTAAAGGTATTGCCATTTAGGATCGCGTTACCAGTATTGTTGCCATTATTATCAACCAGTACCCCTACAGATTCCAATGAAAGTTTGTTAGGAATTTCCTGGTTACCGGTAAGCCCCCAACCTGCACGCAGTTTCAATCCAGAGAGTGCTTTTACGTTTTGCATGAAGCTCTCTTCTGAGATTTTCCATGCACCTGCAAATGACGGGAAGTTTCCATATTTGTTGTTTTCACCAAAACGAGTAGAACCGTCACGACGGAAAGTCGCTGTCAACAAGTATCTCCCTTGGTAGCTATAATTAACACGACCAAAGAAAGACTGCAATTCATTCTCCTGAGCGGAAGAAGAAGGGGCAGTACCTTCGTCGGAGCTAAGACCAATGGCGTTAGTACCGGTAATCTCATCGGTTGCGAAATTGGTACGGTCAATAAGAGATGAACGCTCGTTGAAAGACTGGAAAGAATAACCAGCTAACAAATTAAGGCCATGGTCTCCCTGGTAGACATCATAAGTCAGGAAACTTTCCAGCAACTCTGACGCAAGAACACGATTAGCAATTACAGAACGTCCCCCATTTCCCGTTTGATCAAAACGATTGGGAGAAGCATTGTAAGCACGGTCGGAACGAGCGTTGTCCAAACCATAATTTACTTTGGCTTTCAATCCCTCAACGATTTCAAATTCTGCACTTAAGTTACCCAGGAAACGCAGGGTGGTTACTTCATCTGAAGTCAAAGCAGAAAAAGCAACCGGGTTACGGTTTTCATTATCCTGAGGCTGGAAGAGTGTTCCGTCTGGGTTACGTACAGGCATAGTCGGATTCAGACGAAGTGCATTGATGATGATGTCCCCTTCAAATCCACCGGTTGAACCAATAGGCGCGCGATCATCCTGCACATGGCTGGTGGTGAAGTTCATCTGAACTTTCAGGCGATCGTTAATTGCTTTGTGAGTCGTGTTGATACGACCTGTATACCGGCGGATTCCACTGTTGATTACCACACCTTCCTGGTCCAAAACGCTCAAAGAAGCGCGGTAGGTGGTAGAATTAGACCCACCGGAAAAAGCCAGGTTATGCTGGTGAGACAACGCAGTACGGAAAATTTCATCTTGCCAGTTGGTGTTAGCACCAAAATCACGAGCTGCTAACTGGTCATCGGTGATATCATTATTAGGGTCAGCATCGGTGTTAAAGAATGTCTGAACGTCACGCTGAGCTGCACGGAACTCATCGGCGGAAAGCACATCCAGTTGATTCAACACATTTGAGACACTTACAAAAGTTCCATAGCTGAGAGCCCCTTTTCCGGCTTGACCTTTTTTCGTGGTAATGATGACCACCCCATTGGCACCACGTGCACCATAGATCGCCGTCGCAGATGCATCTTTCAAGATGTCAATGGACTCGATGTCACTTGGGTTCAAAAAGTTGAGGGGGTTTTTAGCTTCTGCTGCATCGATACCTGAAAAATTAGAGGCATCAGGGGTAGAAGCACTTCCACTCAAGGGCACCCCATCAATAACGTAAAGAGGATCATTGTTAGAACGAACCGATCCAACACCACGGATACGGATGGTTGAACCAGCACCTGGCTCACCACCGTTCTGGGAGATCTGGACACCAGCAGCACGTCCTTGAAGCAACTGCTCAGGTGCTGTGATTACCCCAACGTTAAAATCATCTTCCTTCAGTCCGGTTACAGCACCGGTAGCATCAGACTTACGAACGGTACCATATCCTACTACAACTACTTCGTCCAATGCAAAATCAGACTGCATGGTCACATTTAAGGTGGTACGTCCGCTAAGGGCAATTTCCTGATCCTGGTATCCTACATAACGAAACAGCAAAGTCGCATTTGGGTCGGGCACATTGAGGGTAAAAGAACCATCTTCACCGGTAAAAGCACCGATTTGAGTATTCTTTACCACTACAGTCACCCCTCCAAGTGCCTCACTGTCCTCACTAGAGGTAACAGTACCGGTCACGGTGGTTTGGGCATAGATCATACTACTGGCAAGACACATTGCCAGCAGCAGATACACGTGTTTAGCGTAGAATTTAATGCTCATGGTTTAATCCTAGTTTAGATAACTTTGTCAAAAACGACATAATATAAATCTTACCTTTTTGAAGAGACAAAAAGGTGAGAATCAATTACATATGCTTACTGTAAAATTTCTGTAAAAAAGAAATTTTAACACATGGTGAGGTAAGAAAAAGTAGGATGAAAAACTCGCGTGACTAAGGCTGAGTCTACATCGCTTGGTTGCGGGATTTACCCTGAATGATTACCTCAAAACCGTTCTAAAATGGCTTTATTGGCGTAATACTGTCATATAATTACCTCATTTTTCCCAACAAATCAAGGAAAGCCAGGGCCTTTCACTGTAAATATTTCACGAAAACGATTACGTAAACCTTTTCGGTTCAGATTTTTTTTTCGTAATTTTTGGATAACAAATACATCCCATAAAAGCCATAGCAACCATGCATAAAAGACAAGTGACACTCGCTGATCTGGCGAGAGAGCTCGGAATAAGTACAGCAACGGTGTCACGAGCCCTTAAAGATTATCCAGACATCAGCCAACATACCAAGGACCGGGTTCTTGAGTTAGCTCGAAAACTGAAATACCAGCCCA
>JBCDIQ010000118.1:0-14617 GCA_039024295.1 Bacteroidota bacterium
CAATCAACATCTGATTGTTGCCTACAACTAATATTACTTAAAAATGACCAATTTCTCAGTCAATATTTTCCCACTCTCCCATTTTACAGTACAGAGGTAAACGCCAGCAGGCAACTCAGCCGTAGAGATTGGAATGAGTCTTTCTCCCAACACAGCTTTCTGTATAAAAATCCGACCTTGTAGGTCAACAATTTCCAACTGACTGGGACTCTCCTTTTCGTACCCTAAATAAGCACTGACCTGGTCTCTGGCAGGGTTAGGCACCAATTTTATCCATTCTCCTCGTATCGTTTCTTGGAGAAGGGTATTGTGCATTTTTCTAGGAGTATAAGGTGCATAATAGGTTTCTCCTAATAGGTAATGTGCATACATACTGGCTATGCATGGCCGCTCATTTTTAATCTGAATTACCCGAGCTTGGGTTGCTTCGTCCAGGTTTTTGGCGGATTTTCCTAGCTTAGCCTGTTTCCATAGTATCCGATAGATTTCCTTAAACCAGTAGAACTCTTCGAATTGCTCAGGTGTCAAGTCGTGAGTTAAAGGAATGCTATCTGATAGTGCATCTCCCTGTTTCCACTTTCCTATTCGGCTGTAAACCCTGGTTAACGCATAGTGGGCCTCAAGAGTGCCCAGTCTTCTGTACCAAGAGATGACATCTCCATAACTAAGGGTATCGGGGTGAGAAAGCAGGGTTCGTATAGCACTATTGCATAGCTTTTGCCTTTTCCACTCCAATTCTCCCTGCTCAGAGCTGCTACTTGCCTTTTCCAAATTGGAAATGATGGTCAAATACTGAGCATTGGCACTTTTCATAGAAAAAGGTACTATCCTCCCAGTTCCTGCTTGACCTGAACTGCAAGGGTCTCCATTAGGGATTCCCCCAACAGGAAATCGTTGAAATGTTATATTAGGAGGAGCGGTTGGGGACGTATACTCAGGATGTAGAGGGTTAGGTAAAGCTCCTATGCCATCGTAACGATAGTTAATAGGAAATAGTCCCAAATTATTGAAATCCGATTCAAGGGAAACTACAGGGTTATGTGAGAAGGTATTGTTGACGGGACCATTAACCATACCTTGGTGAGCGAGAGAACCTGTAACGTAAAAATCTTGCTCATTCATGGAATTTTCATTACACCTGTATACCAATCCTTGATTGGGATCAGAGCTATTACGGTTGGTAGAATTAGCTTCATTTGCGAATTTCAGCAAAGTAAAAGAGTTGCCGAAAATTTCATTACTAGAAGTACCTGTGTTGTCTACTCTGATACCATAAGTAATTAGGTTTGTAAATGGCAGTGGGTTATCTCCAGTAAAGGTATTTTCCTCGATGGTGAATCCTGTTCCCGTACTTAAAGATATACCTGTGATCAATTTAGATTCTGCATCTGAAGGATCGCTTTGGTCTATGATATTCCCAATCTCAAAGTCACAATTGGTCACCGAAAAGTTATCTACATAACTGGTATTTATCCCAATCCAGTTTCTTGTGAAGGATGCATTGTCTACAGTGAAAGCGAAGGTTCCGGGCTGTGCGTGAATCCCTCTTCCCAGTCCGTAAAACTCGCTAGATGGGTTGACATCTGTTAAAATCCTATAGTCAGCATTTTCACTGTAAATACCTGTACCCCGCTGAGAGTTAAATTCTACTGTATAGCCGTGTATATCGCTGCTGAATCCTGGGGAGGTTTCATTTTTAAAATCACAATCCTTGAATTCAATTCCCTTTACATTGGACATGCTTACATGGGTTAAAAAGGGCGTATATCCACGATAGGCATCGTTTATGATGAAATCACAGTCATCAAAGAAGCTCATGTTGTCAACGCCTCCTGGTGCAGAATAACTGACAAATTCTATTGATCTGCGGTTATTCAAAAACTCGGTACCTGTTGCCTGAATAACAGCACCTCCTGTGTTGGAAACGAACTCTTCATAAGTCGCAATGGCATTTCTGGCATGTTCGATTACTGCGCTGTCTAAAACAACCCAAGCTTGCGGGCTGCCGCCCGTCTGGTGCTGGGGCAGGGCATCATCTCCATAGGCTTCTATGCCTTCCCACATTTCGCCACAGAAATTAGTGATGGTTCCACCATCTACGATAAGTTTTGCGCCTTTTTCTATCAGAATTCTCCCTCGTGCAGGCATCCCTAGTTTCCCTTTGACCGTAAGAATAGCACCTGATTTCACCACAATATCTGTTTTGACACTAATCTCCTCTAATGTGTCAGGCCAAGTCAAATTACTGCTGATAATCCTATCCCCGCCCAGATCATTCACATCGGGTATATCTGCTTCCCACAGACCTCGACCATAGGTGGAAACACGCATTTTAGCTGCACATGCGTTGATTTTAATGTCCATCACATAAAAGTTAGGGCAGTCTGTTCCATAACGCTCCCAGTCACCGTTAGATTTTCGATAAAATACGCCCACATCTGTTCCCACAAATAAGCGATCGTTTGAACCATTTTGGTATTCAATGCAGTTGACGGGCATATTGGGTAGGGTACCGTTGGGGTCAGCGTTAACCCAATCATTTCCACCATTGGTAGACATCCAGACCTTTACTTCAGGAAGATATCCAGAGAAGGAAAGCCATACCCTATTTTCATTATTGGGGTCAGTGGCTATATCCGTGATGGGAGACGGGCTATTAAAGGTAACTGCAGGCCTAGTACCCCATTGCATATTGTAATCGTATAACTGTACGCCCGAAACTGAATCTGTTAGCGCATCCATTAAATTTTTAGTAATATCCTGTGTGCCACATTGGCAGGCAATAGAATCCGGTGCAGACTGTGCAGGCAAAGAGCATGTGCGTAATCCTACATGCTTATACAGGAGATGTGGGTAATTGGGGTCTGAGGGATCTTCATAAGCACTATGGTAAGGATGTGGGAAATTCGCCAGATAAGCAACATCTGGGTTTCCCAGATTGATTTCCATCACATTTTGAGCCCTTCGGTCCCTCTCGGAAGGTTTGGGATCATTCGATGGTGGAGGGTAAACTAGTGCTTGGCAGGCTAGGGAAGTTCTACATTCCCAAGGGTTATTATTATTATTTTGTGTACCAAACTTCTTAAGCTTACTGATGCTAAATATTTCTGAGAAGTTGAAATATAGTCGACCACTATGGGGGTCGTTTATTAGCCTAAACCCGTGAGAAATAATACAAGATTCATTAGTACGAGGTTCCTTTGGGAGTATACCAGAATTACTCCAGAAGTAATCATCATTTACGTTATTTTCATTGTAAAAAGACTTTAAGAGTGATTTTTTATTGCTTCTGTAGAATACAACCTCTTGCCAATTCCCTTGTCCATCTTTAAGTTTTACATCGCTTGCCTGAATACCATAACCGTCTTCCTGTGGATATATGTAACTCCAAATTAATTCACCGTTCAAGTTTCTATCGCTAGATCGCATATTACCTCCATCTTGAAAAGAAAGAAAAGCCTTATTCTCGTCAAATTCGGAATCATCAAATCCCCATATGCGACCTACTTGCAATCCTTTAGATTTGGGAGTTTTGCTAAAGCTTGTTCCTGAAGTATGGACACATTTGGTTATACCTCCGTCATGCCCAACATAAAAGGTATGAGCTACTCCCGGTGCAAACTCTATTGCATGTATATCGTCATGAATAAAACTCCCAGTGCTCGAGATAGTCTGAACAGGAAAAATTGAAGTAGTAGTATAAGTAAATGAATGATGTAGAAGCCGACCGCCATGTAACACGAAGTCCTTATTTCCTGGATCAACAGCAAACCCCATACGATTGTACCGGAACTCATTCTGGCATTGACCAGTCCTATGGTGTTTCAAGTCAAAATTATCGTTTTTCATGTCATAGAGAAAAAGGTAGGTATTGGTCCAATTATTGGGGCTTATATTGTTGCATACGGTTTGCCACTCTCGAATCCCCATCGTGTATATATACAACTGATCAGGATTATCAGCTGTAGTTGCAATGTTCATCCGCTTGATAGTTATATCTGTAGGAAATGTGTGTCCCCCTATGCTTCCTCCATTCCAATCGATCGCTGTTCCCTGCCCAGTTATCCTCTGCCATGTATCCCCATTATCAGTAGATTTATATAAATCATGTCCACTTGCATATACATGGTTTTCCTGGCCCGGATAGTGGGAAAATGCAATATTACGAAAGCTTTCATCTTTTTTATGGGAGAAGGTATCAATGATATTGTTATCATTGGCTAATACTTTCTCCCACTCTACTTGCGCTCCAGTTCCATGTGCATTTTCCGTCTTAAAAATACCCTGACTGCTGCAAATCAACAGGTTAAGCTTAGAGGGGTCGTTGGGATCTATCCTTCCTGTGATTCGATTAATGGCTCCCCCTTCTTCAAAGTCATCCAAAAAATATCCACTGCTTGGGCCAGTCGGATCTCCATTGAAAGGGGTCCACGTAACAGCACCATCTGATGAAATGACCCCCTTGTAGATACCTGAAGTATACACTAAATTATACCCCTCTTCTACCCAAGGCTCTCTAGGCAAAGGAACCCTATAGTCAGTATCTCCTGTTGCCATATATATTGTATCTGGTGCTGTCGGGTGGACAAATACATCTGCGACTCCTGGATTAGGTATTTGATAATCCGTACCAAAAACGGCCCAATCATCCCCCCCATTGGTGCTGCGCCATAAGCCACCTTTGCTGGAAGATGCATACATGGTATTATCAGTGGCAAAATTAGGGGAAAAGGCAATACGATTAATACGCCCGATGCCTCTTGCTCCAGAGAAGGATTGGCCATCAACTCCTGTTGGACCTAGAGGTTGCCAGTTTGCCTGGGTAATAGGGGTAGAAATCAGTTTATTGGCTATTGGCGCTTCTTGTTGTTTGTGAAATTCACGTGCATATGCCTGGATGGCTCTCGCTGGAATTGATGGATCTCCGTGCGGCATAATTCTGGGACGCCAGAATAACATTTCTCTATAGAGAAATTTATTTTTCACATCTCCATTGGGGTAAAAAATTTCACGCTCTTCGAAGGTTTGATCGAGTACTTGAGGGTTAGGAGCTTGGGCTTTTATGGTTAAATATGACATACTGAATGCCATACATAGCCCAAGTAGGGTTGTGCATTTCATGAAAATAGGGGTTAAGGGTAAGTAATAAAACAAGTAAGCATTCACCAGATGGTATTTATCCATCTAGGGCTAGTTCCATTTCTGTAAGAGTAGGTTGTAATTATCCTTTATGGGTTAACTACTTTTTTTCTTGCTACAACCTGATGATTGAATTCCGCCCCCACCACATACATTCCGGTCGGAAACTGAGCCAGAGAAACTTCCAGTTCAGACTGACGCTCTACATCTTTTCGCATCACCTCCCGACCAGATAGGTCGTATACCACCACTGCATCGGGGCGATCTTGAGGAAATCGAATGCGCAGAACTTGACGGGTATAGTCCTGGGTAACTTCCCAGTTGAGGTGGGAATCGTGAGGGCTTTCGTTGTTTAGGAGCCAGATTTCCGGACAGCCGCCGAGGCTTTCGCGGCAGTAGGAGAGTAGCTTATCGTCCGGAGAACCAGTTTGAATTCCTGTATTTAGTAACCCACTAATTGAACCAATTCCTTCAACAAATGTCCTGTGATTATTTTCGCTTGAGATAAAGATGTTATTGGAAAACTCAGAGGCGTAGTAGAAATAGTTCAGGCTATCTATACCAACAATGCCATTCGTACCAGAAACTGCTTCTTTTGACGAACGAAATTCTCGGGCATACAAATACGTAAGATTGCGTTCACAATGAACCATAGTTTCAAGAATATCAACGCTAAAGTCATACAATAGGAACTCTTGATTAGGTGGACACAAAGCGGACTGGTAGGAAAATATGGCATATACCTTTCTCGCAACAGTATCCTCCCGTATGAGGGCATCCAGTTTTTTAGGCGCTGATTGGGTATAAGGCGGTTGGTTGCTACCAGATGTCCTGGAAGCTATTTTCTGACCATAGACTTTCTTGTACAGGACCCCGTTAGCGATGGTATCTCCTGAAATGGTAGTTTCGTATAGTGGAAATGGCCAAAAGCGACTTTCAGTGATCCAGTGCGCATCTTCGTGTACCAATGGGCGATAGGGACGAACAGGTGCCGGAGGGGCAGGCTTTACAAACCTATCTCTGCATCCTAGTAGGCTGTCCCGGCAATACAGCGTAAGCTGATTAGAACCAATTTGTGCACCAGCTTTTATAAATGGAAACAAAAACCCTGTATGTCTGCCAATTCCCTCCCAATAATGAGATGGATCAGTAGGAAACTCGTAATCTGCATCATATTTGTAGGCAGGACTCGAAATAATTTCTGCGGGAAAGTATTCCCCATTTAAATTTGAGTCCAATTCTATGCTCGTAATCGTAAAGAGAATATCATCACTTGATCCACAGTTATACACAGAATCCCCTACATCAACTGAGAAATCATACCAAAGAAGTTCCTGGTTTACTGGACAGATAACATTGCTAGATAAAAAGGAATTTGGAACTAAAATGGCGTAAACTTTCCTCGCACTGCTATCTTCTCTCATTAAGGCTCTAAGTCTTTTTTCTCCATATCGAAGGTAGCGAATGGTGCTGTCTCGTGGGTCTTGAAATCGAATGGCTTGTTGGGTATATGCCTTATGGTATCGCATGCCGTTTAAGATAGTATCCCCCATCAAGGTGGTCTCAAAGGCATCCAACATCGGCTCTGATCCAAGTGATGTCACCCAATGCGCATCTTCATGCAGCATAGTGGCATAAGGCCGCTGGGCATATCCAAGCGTACAGATAAGGTACAACAAAAGGGAAAAGGAAAGGCATTTCATGAGGGTGTGGTATTTACGAGTGAAATCTATGGTCAATACTAGTCAGCCTCCTTAATGTAATTAAGTAATCAAATAAGGGCATTGGAAAAACCCAAATCGGTACATTAAACTTATATGTACATTTCCGGTGGAGAGGAGGAAAACCTTGGTTAAATTTAGAAATCGAATAGTTTAAAACCAAGAGATATAGGAAAAATATATTAAAAAAATTAAATATGTAAATCCTGACCACAAACCTGAATTGCTCCATACACACTTTGTTTTTTATGTCCTGAGGAGGGGCACCAGGAGGAGCTTCAGGGTGGTACGATGGGCAAAGCTCAAATATTTCTTTTCAAAGTAATACAGGAAAACAATCTGGAACTGAACTTCTTGGTTTCAAGTGAGGAGTAGTTCTCTAGGTCAGAATATGTGATTTTTGACCGTTATGGATTTAGCTATTCGAATCTCATCCTTCGTTTTATCCTGTACCTCCGGTATCTGACCGGAAGGAATATACGCCGTACAGATAACGGCGGTACAGGGTTGGTTGCTCATCCTAATTTTTACAAAACTTGCCTTGGTAGACTATAAATTACCGATACAACTTCCTCACAGAAGAAGTTAGCAAAAACACCAAGCCAATTAGGCAAAGAAAAGTAAAGGAAGTATTGACGATAAGTTCCTGAAAGGCGTAGAAATTTGGTGGATCCCCCAGCCAACCTGCCCATAGTCGTACAGCTGAACTGCCAAATAGGGCCGCCATGCCAAATACCAGCACCATGCTGATGATCCATCCCAGGCGGGTGTACAGCTGTAGGCCAATCCCGATGATCAGGGTTCCTAACGGCAGGTTGATGCTGACAAATTCAGGTTTTAGGTTAGCGAGGTAGGGGAACGATACCAGGTAGTATCCGCAAATGTTCAGTCCAGGTGCTAGGTAACAGGATAGTCCCCATAGCAACATCACCAGCCCTACCACCACCAATGCAGTGGCCGCCAGAGACACAAATGCCTCATCGGACTCGAAAATGTCTGAACCGGACGCCTGCTGCATAATTTCTGCTACTGACATCAAAAATAGTAAAAAAGCCGAAGGGATGCGGATTTGGGCGGTTCTTTTCCCTTACAATTGTTCAACTTCCCGCTACCTGCACTTAATTTTCCAGACGCCAATAATCAATTGGGTTCAGGATAAACATTTTCTTCCAGCCCTGACGGTCCTCATCAATCCTCCAGGGGTATGGTATGAGGGTGAGCAGGGTGTAATGAAGGTGAGCAGGTTTACCGAACGCATTTCCGCTGGTGCCAACTTCCCCAATCGGAGTGCCGCCATTTACCCAACCGTACTTTTCCACATGGGCGGTCTTGAGGTGGGCATAGTAATGAATGCGCCATTTAGGCCCCAGCACCATCAATACCTTGCCGCCTTTTCCCAATTTTCCTGAATAGATGACAAGACCAGCAGTAGCCGCCAAGACCGGCGTTCCGGATTTGGCAAAAATGTCTACTCCTTTGTGGGTCACTGAAGTTCCCCACGGATAATACCAGAAGGTGTCGGCATGGTAGTCGTTGTAGGTGGCTCCTTCAACAGGGATGATGAGGTTTTGGGGAATAAGCAGGCCTAGGATGAATAAGAGGAGGCCTAGTCGGAAAATGACCTTCTTAGCGATTTTCAAGGAGAATTTCATGGTCGTAAACGGGGAATGTTTCCTCTATCAGGTAAGCAACTGTATAGCGTCTATTCTTGTAGTATCTGTACGATTGGTTCCTTGAGATTCGCATGTCGACTAAAACAAAGTAGGTATCTGAGGGTCCCAATCACCAAAAGTCCAATTTAATTGTTGCTGGAGTAGCTGTTTTTCAGCTGGGGTCAACCGTATGTAGTAGTGATATTGTCCCATCCATTCTTTATCGGGACCATAGCACTTACAAAAGATTATACCCTCCCTTTCTCGGATTAACCTCTGGATATTATCAATAATTCGAGTTCCGAACCAGCTGCCGCCTACCCAGGTCGAAAATGACAGGTTCTCTCCATAGGCGTTACATGTTACCTTGACCTTATCTCCTGCTTCATTCCAGGTTTCCCGCACCTTGCTAAAGATAGGATTCCTACCTCTGATCTTATCAATCCTAGAGACCAGGTAGACAAAGAATTGATCGGTTTCGAGGGGATCACTCTCAGGATCAACCCAAAACATTTTGGCAGTATCTGCCAGCACTAGGTCACGGTCCCGAATTACGTAGTCATAATTGGCTACCCTACCAAGTTGATTTTTTCTCTCGGTATGAATATGTTCTAACAGGGTGCCATCGCTTAGGTGTCTGTACTCCTTAAAGAATCCTGCATCTCTTAGGGGATGAAGAAGGGCCAGTTGGTCTTCTCGATTCAATCTAGGTATTTATTTTCATGTTAAAAAATCTTATTCTAGTAGTATTTTTTTGCTTTGATCTCTTTCAATCTTATTGTGGTAGATAAAGACAAGAAAGCAACAAAATAAAAAATAAGGAGGATTGTCAAATGGTATCTTCTCATAATATTAAAAGTATCCTTTATAACTGACCTTACGCACGAAAATTAGTAATTTAGGATTGATGAATGAAAAGGAGCTATTTGATCTTTATGTAGACAACCTGATGGTAAGCAGCGGTCAGGCGACCGCGACTGGTCTTTCCGAAACGGTTGATGGGGCTGTTAGCCATGATAGCATTACCCGACTTTTGAGCCAATCCCCTGATTTGTTTACCGACCGTAGCTACTGGAAACGTATCAAGCCTCTGGTTCGCAAAGTTGAATCTGAAGATGGGATATTGGCATTGGACGATTTCATTGTAGAGAAGCCTCATTCGGCTGAAAATGATCTGATTTGCTGGCATCAAAGTCACCTTAAAGGTCGTAGTGTTAAGGGCATTAATGTGGTGCACCTTCAATATAGCGTAAGGTATAAGTCTGAGCAGGTTGATCTTCCTGTGGGCTTTGAATTTATCCGCAAAACCAAAATTGAGCTCGATCCTTAAACGGGCAAAGAAAAGCGAGTAAGCGAAAAGGGCAAAAATGAAATTGCCCGGGAATTGCTCCATCAAGTGCACTTTATGCATCATGTTCCTTTTCGTTGGATACTTGCAGATTCCTGGTATGCCAATGCTGGGAACATGAAATTTATTCACGCCAAGCTCAAAAAAACAGTTCTTATTTGGGTTAAAATCGAATAGAAGGGTTGCCCTCAGCCAAGGACAACACCGCCGAAAAGACTTTGTGAAGTTAGCCGACCTCAAGCTCCAGCCAGGTCAAGTTCAAAAAATATGGCTCGACCGTGTGCCATTCCCGCTTTATGTGGCCAAAGAAATCTATGTCAATGCCAATCAAAGCGAAGGAGAATGGGAGTTGGCATAGAACAACTCCAAAGTGACATCCCCCCAGAATTTTACACCGCTTCGCAAAAGAAGTAGTGGCAACCTGCGCAAAATCAAAACTGCAAGCAGCTATAAATCAAAATGTTAGAAAAATTAACTGTCAAAGTCGAGAGTGAGCATCATGTATCACGATTTTCAGCAGGTAGAACGTAATGTAAAATTTGCCCCTACAGCATCTTTCCGTTCGCTCAATACAACGGCACAAGAGACATTTCACAAGCTCTGGCAACGCAGACAACGCATTCGCTCACTTCGTATCGTGTCTGTACACACCTTGCCCCAAGCCCCGCAAATCAGTCTTTTCTCAACAAAAGATGACCGTTTTGAACGAATACAGCTGGCAGGCGATCGACTGGCAATTAAATATGGTCATCAGTTGGTACAGGTCGCTCAATGGACATAGGAGTATCCTGGAGGTTGTGACAGAAATAAAAAACCACTCCTCAGAGAAGAGCGGTTTCAATATCTTGTTCAACGTAATGCCTATCGTTCGTCATATACAGCTACATCTGGATGAGAGGCAATGTCAAAACTGAATGCCTTCTGGCCCAACCCCTGGTTCGTCTCAATATTGGAGAAGATGTACGTGGTCTTGGTTTGACGACGGTTGATCGTAACAGCTTTTTCCAAAAGAGACGTCTTGGTGTTGATCCACACCATCACCTGGTTGAATTCCAATTCCTTGTCAAGTGTAGACAGGAAAATCCGGTGGCAGTCATGCCCGTTCAGTTTTTCGACACCGTCATACCGGGACTTTGAACTTCCCTGGTAGAGCTTGAAGATAGATTCAATGTCAATGCCTTCTTCAGGGTCGCATTCCATGACATTTACTTCTTCATCTTCTGGGAGGTAAATCCACATGGTGGTGCCATCACAATAGATTTCCTGGTCTTCCATGACAATGGCATATTTTCCTTTGCTGTACTTCAATCCCCCTGTCTTTTGAACACTGATACGGGAATTGTTTGTCGGGTCTTGGCTACCAAGTCCGTAGGTGAAGTCAGCAGAAAAATCTGACAGTTTGTCAAATGTGCTTTTGGATTCTTTGAGGATTTTGTCCGCCTTGCTGTCCTGCGTGGTAAATGCAACAGCAAATAGGGCAAAAATAGAGAGAGATAAGAGGGAAAAAAATCGCATGTTTTTAATTCTGTGTGTTTAGCTAATTAGCTTAGATTGCTCAAATAACGTTCCAGTTCAGCTTCATCGCTGATGAGAACCTCGCGCGCTTTACTACCAGAGTGGGGGCCTACGATGCCGACCCTTTCCAGTTGGTCCACGATACGACCAGCACGATTGTAGCCTAACTTCATTTTTCGTTGAATGAGAGAAGCAGATCCCATCTGAAACTTCACCACCAAACGGGCGGCATCTTCAAAGAGGTCATCTTTTTCTATAGGTTCATCGGCCAGCGAGTCCTCGTCGCTGTCAGTTGGGAGATCCGGCAGGTAGTAAGGTTCTGGGAACCCGCGCTGCTCTGCTATAAAGTCAACGACTTTTTCTACCTCTGGCGTATCTATGAACGCATTTTGTATGCGGGTAATTTCGCTTCCGGTAGAAAGGAGCAGGTCCCCACGCCCGATGAGTTGGTCTGCACCGTTTGCATCGAGGATGGTTCTGGAGTCCACCTTACTGATCACACGATACGACATTCGTGCCGGAAAGTTGGCTTTGATGATACCGGTGATCACATTTACGGAAGGGCGTTGGGTAGCCACTACCAAGTGAATTCCAACTGCACGCGCCAGCTGCGCAAGGCGTGCAATGGGCATTTCCACCTCTTTACCGGCAATCATCATCATATCTGCCAACTCATCAATGATCAACACAATGAACGGCATATAGTGGTGCCCTTTGCGAGGATTCAGCTTTCTCGCCAGGAACTTGGTGTTGTATTCTTTCAGGTTTCGTACCCGCGCTGCCTTCAGCAGTTCGTACCGCTGGTCCATCTCTATACACAGACTTTTGAGCACATTTATCGCCTCACGAACATCGGTGATCACCGGGTCTTTCTGACTCGGCATCATCGCAATAAAGTGGTACTGCAGGGATTGGTACAGGCTCATTTCCACCTTCTTGGGGTCAATGAGCACAAACTTCACCTCTGCAGGGTGCTTTTTATAAAGAATAGAAGAAATGACCGTATTCAATCCAACGGATTTACCTTGGCCCGTTGCTCCGGCAATGAGCAAGTGGGGCATCTTGTGCAAATCTGCGACAAACACCTGATTGGAAATATTCCTTCCAATGGCAATGGGCAGGCTTGCTTTGCTGTTGGAGAATTTTTCTGTTGAAAGTACGCCTCTGAGGGAAACCGTTTCAGGCTTTGAGTTTGGCACCTCAATCCCAATCGTGCCACGGCCAGGAATTGGCGCAATGATCCGTATCCCCAATGCCGCCAGGTTCAGGGCAATGTCATCCTCCAGGTTTCGAATCTTTGAAATACGCACGCCGGGGGCTGGCACAATTTCGTACAGCGTCACCGTTGGTCCAATCGTCGCCTTAATATTGGTGATCTCGATGCCGTAGTCTTTCAGCGTTTGTACGATCTTATTCTTATTCTCGACCAACTCCTGCCGGTCTACTTCGCGCCCTTCACCATCTCCATGTTCATCCAACAATGCCAAAGGAGGGGTCTCATAGTTGGAAAGCTCACGCGTAGGATCGTATGCTTCAAAATCTTCCAGTTCAATTTCCTGGTCTTCCTTCTGAACGATCTTCTCAATCTTATTCTCTCCCTTGACCAGCCCTACATTGTCGTTCCCCAACTGCTCAAATTCCTTGGTTTCAGTAGGCCGAGAGGGATCGCCATCAGGTTCTTCAATAACGAGTTCCAATTGCTCATTTTCTACTTTATGCCGCTTGGGAGCTTTCTTTTTTGTTTTTTCTGGTGCCTCAATGGAAAAGGCTACTTCTTCTCCTGCTTTGGCTAATGGCAATTCAGGCTCGGCAGTATCCATGGTTCCGTTTACCACCGGTTGGTCTGGCGAAGCAGACTCTGCCTCTTCGGAAGACTTGACACGGTTCTGCCGTTTCGGTTTATTTTGTCCGTTTCCATTCGGAGCAGGTTGGATCTTAGGCAAATTTACCCGAATTCCCTGGGTCTTTACATTTTCGGTTACCTGGGAAATTTTTTCTACAAAGCGGGATGCGCGTACCTCAGCATTGAAATTGAGGACAAAGAATAGTAGCACCGCAAATATCAGCAGAAATGCCACACCAAGCTGGCCGACATATTTAAAGAGCCACATATTAAGGTAATACCCAATTCCTCCTCCCAAATCGAATTGTTCAGAATTGGACAGGATGATGATGTAGGCAATAAACGTGGAACCCCACAACACGGCAAAAAAGACATATTTAAACAGCCTTTTGACCATGCCGTAGAAATTATTCTCCAACATGACACCTCCAATCAGCATGGCATAAACCGGAATTACCAACCCAAATAGACCAAAGCCTCTTCGGATCAGCAGCTCTGCCACAGTTGCCCCCATGTATCCCAGTAGGTTCTTGGGATCACCTGTTTGAACCCCAGCCTCGGCAACCGATTGATCTGCATTGCCAGAAGTGAAAAATGATATACAAGCGACCAAAGAAAGCAAGCCGATGAAAATAAGGGACCAAGCGCTGGTCTTCCAGATTCGCTCCTTAGCCTCCTGGCTGGAAGTGACGGTCATAAAATTTCCCACTGCCTCAAACAGCGCACTCCAGTAGGAAGTTTTTTTCTTTCGGGAGCTTCTGCGTCTTCGCGTAGCTGTATTTCGCTTTGCCAATGAAAATAAGTTAAATATGAGAGATTTAGGATCAGTCAAAAAATAATTTGGCTGTTTTGACTTGATCTTTCGAGTCTGCTCTGCGTTAAAAAATGCTCAGATAGTACACCATCTTCACATTTTAACTCAGAATTGGGGCCCTTTGAATTCCCAATTCTTCGTTGATCATCCTCAAAATTTCTGCACCAAATCGAAATCTTATTTTTTTCCTGATCCTTACCTAGAGTGATACTCCAAGAAAGACATCACAATCGTTTGAAAAAGAACACATTCAACTCTATGTATCGGTTATCAAATATACTGGATTTCCCGAACCTTTGCAATCTGAGCGTCAGAAATGCGCAACAAAAAGCCAGCCTTTTTAGAAATAGGCTGGCTTTTTTAGGAAATCTTGAGGGATTATTGTCGAACAATTTTCCTGGAAAATATTTTCCCATCCACCTGAAGGTACAAAAGGTACAGCCCCGGCTGAGGAAGCTCCAGGGTCGCCTCATAGGTATGCAGATGCGATTCGGTCGGTGCGCTGGCTACTTCTCGGCCTGTCATGTCCAGCAGACGCCAGCCTACGTTTAGGGAACGCGACATCTCAAGCTGAAGGTACACCCG
>JBCDIQ010000119.1:0-14533 GCA_039024295.1 Bacteroidota bacterium
ATGTCCAGTGGGTGCAAAAGGAAATTGAGGAGATAGTATTTTTCAAGTAAATCGTTGCTGACCGCGGGAATTTTCTTTCTGAGGATGGCACCATCATGGCCACCAGTTTGCCATTTTTTAAAATTGGGTTGGATCCAGGCATTTTAGATACCACCAAGTTTGTTGGATGGCAAGACTCTGTATACAAGTTGGCGATTTTGCTACATAACAGCTTTGGCAATGAAGAGACAGATACCCTGTTGTACTTCAATCGAATTGCCAATGCCATGCGCAAAGGAGATCGGCATGTGTACCTTACCCGAAAGCTTCTCAGCCAAAAGCAATTACAAGAAGCGAAGACTTGGCCTATCCTGCGCTTAGGACGCTTCAAAGGTGGACTGGTAGTAGAAAAGCTCCACAACAAACGTCATTATCCATTTCAAGACCTGGCAAGCATTACCCTTGGCCGAATGGCGAATGATACCGTTGGCATTCGTGGACTCGAATATTCTTTCAATACCCACCTTCGCGGTCGGGATGGGTATATTTTAGCACAAAAAGTTGCCGGAAAGTCCTACATCCCGCTAGATCAATACGGGCAAGAGCATTCGGAAGATGGATACGATGTGGTAACCACCCTTGATGTGGACATTCAGGACATGGTAGAAAAAGCCCTCAAAAGAGGCGTAGATAAGAATCAGGCCAAATTTGGTACCGCTATTTTACTAGAAACCAGGACTGGAAAGATCAAAGCCCTTGCTAATTATCCAGACAACTACAACTACGCAGTGGCCATGCGGATGGAACCCGGCTCCACCATTAAGCTGGCATCTGCCATTGCTGCTCTTGAGGACACCCTGTTAGATGTTTGTGACACTGTTGACACAGGAGATGGTACCATAAAATACGACGACTGGGAAATCCGTGACGGCTATGGATATGGGAAAATTCCTTTTGAGAAAGTGTTCGCCAAGTCATCCAACGTAGGAATGTCAAAGGTCATTTTTGAAGGCTTTGGGGAACGTCCCAGCAGGTATTTGTGGTACCTGGAGCAATTTGGCTTGACTGAGCCTGTCAATCGTCAGTTGGTGGGTGAGCCTGAGCCAGACATTATTCGCCCAGGAGACAAGATGTGGAACATCACCACCCTTCCTTCCATGTCATATGGATATTCCATGCAGGTTACCCCTCTGCAATTGGCAACCTTTTACAACGCAGTAGCCAACGAGGGAACCCTTATGCGCCCGTGGTTGGTCAAGGAAGTTCGAGATGACTCTCGCATCCTAAAACAGTATGGTCCTGAAGTCATCAATGAAGAGATCTGCTCTGAAGCTACGCTTTGGAAAATCCGCGACATGATGGAGCAGGTGGTTGAATATGGAACTGCCCGAAATATCAACAATACGCCCTTTCGAATAGCAGGCAAAACAGGAACGTCAAGGAAGACCCGTGGGGGACAATATGTAAAAGAGTACCGTGCTTCCTTTGCTGGGTATTTTCCTGCTGAAAACCCCAGATACACCTGCTATGTGTTGGTGGATGAACCTCAAGGGGAGTATTACGGAGCCAGTGTGGCTGCCCCCATCTTCAAAGAAATTGCGCAGCAAGTCTACAAGTTTGATTGGAAGATGGCCAAAGAGCCTAAGAAAAAGCATACCAGACCTATTGGGCAACCCAATGCCAAGGGTGTTTTCGCAACCCATGCAAAAAAAGTTTACCGTGAACTTGGCATCACCACCAGCGAAGTGGGTGACTCAGTGGAATTCGTCCGGGCCAGAACCAATGGCCATCAGGTCAACCTGACCGCCATGAAGATCTCAGAAGACCGCATCCCAAATGTCAGGGGCCTCAACGGACGTGATGCCTTGCTGATGCTCGAAAAGCTGGGGGTGCAGGTAAGCCTTAAAGGATATGGAACCGTTCGGCGGCAGTCACTGCTGCCGGGCTACCGAATCGGCAAAAACACCCAAATCACCTTGTATTTGGGGTAATATGATACAACGTGCAACTCAATCAACTACTTGAAGATGTTTCAGTCATACAACACACAGGCAATCTCTCGACTACCATTCGGGAGGTTCACTTCGACTCCCGGCGCTTGGCGGAAGGCGACCTGTTTGTTGCTGTGCCGGGCACTCAGGTAGATGGGCACACGTTCATTGACATAGCGATAGAAAAAGGCGTTCATGCTATTGTGTGTGAACAGCTTCCGGAAAATCCCCAGCCACAAATAAGCTGGGTGGTGGTTTCCAGGAGTCAGGAGGCCCTTTCCAAGGTTATGGCCAACTTTTTTGGCCGTCCTGCCGAGCAACTGGCGATAGTTGGGGTTACGGGGACAAATGGAAAGACCTCAGTTGCTACCCTGCTACACCAACTGTTTCAGCAGTTGGGCCAAACGGCAGGACTGGTTTCCACCGTGCAGTACATGGTAGGAAATGAAGTATTTCTTTCCAGCCATACCACACCAGACGCCCGGCAGTTGCAAGAGCTGTTCGCACATATGGTTGAGGCAGGTTGTGAATTCTGTTTCATGGAAGTGAGCAGTCACGCCCTTTCACAAGGGCGGGTCGCAGGGGTTCCTTTTCAGGCCGCTGCATTTACCAACCTGACCCATGACCACCTGGATTACCACGGAACCTTTGCCAACTACCGGGACGCCAAAAAGCTGCTGTTTGATAATCTGGGAAAACAAGCTACAGCATTGATCAACTTAGATGATAAGAACGGTAGGTTCATGGTGCAAAATACCCGGGCTAACGTTCGGACTTACGCCCTAAACCGGATGGCAGATTACCAAGGCCGAATCATAGAAAACGGCCTTTCCGGTCTGCAAATGGAGATCAATGGTCACGAGGTGTGGTTTCGGTTGGTCGGAAGTTTTAATGCATATAATCTATTGGCTGTCCTTGGGATTGCAGTAGAGTTGGGCTTTGAGGAAGAAGAGGTACTCGCCGGGATGAGCTTACTCGAAGGGGCGAGCGGCAGGTTTCAGCGGTTACAATCACCAAATGGGTTAACCGCCATTGTTGATTATGCCCACACCCCGGATGCGTTGGAAAATGTGCTCTCCACCCTTCAAGATGTAAACCAGGCAGAAGGAAAGATTCTGACGGTGGTCGGATGCGGCGGAAACCGAGACAAAGGGAAGCGACCCAGCATGGCCAAGATCGCCACACGTTTTTCTGATAAAGTGGTTTTGACATCAGATAACCCACGTGACGAAGACCCTGCTTCGATACTGGAAGAAATGAAAGCCGGTATTGATCCAGATGATCTGTATAAAGTCCTGGTGATCCAGGACAGACGAGAAGCCATCCGAGTCGCCTGCCAACTTGCAGATTCACAAGATTTGGTATTGGTAGCCGGTAAGGGCCATGAAACCTACCAAGAGATTCGAGGGGTGCGTCATCCGTTTGATGACCGGGAAGTTTTAAGAAAAGCGTTTGAGGATTTGGCGAGATAAGCCGTATTTCGCGCTTGACCTTAACCCATACTGATTCATGCTTTATTACCTGCTGGATTGGCTCAACGAAAATTTTGATTTACCCGGATTTGGGGTGTTTCAATACATCACCTTCCGGGCGATTCTATCGCTAGTGTTTTCACTGATTATCAGCTTGCTGATTGGCAAGAAGATCATTGACGTATTGCGCTTGAAACAAATTGGCGAAGTGGTCCGGGATGCCAAGTTTGGCCCGGATCATGCACACAAGCAAGGAACCCCTACTATGGGCGGATTGATCATCCTGGCAGCCATTATCTTCCCCACCCTTTTATGGGGAGATTTGACCAATGGGTATGTGTGGTTGATTTTGCTTGGAACAGTGTGGATGGGGGTAATTGGATTTGTGGATGATTACATCAAAGTTTTCCGCAAAGATAAGAAGGGGTTGAAAGGTAAGTTCAAATTGATTGGCCAGGTTACCATTGGAGCGATCGTAGGATTTACCATGCTGTTCCATCCTGACTTCAAGGGTAGCAGGGCCCACCTTACGACCCTCAACGTGGTGAAGGTGGATAAAAACCGGTTGCTGTCCTCCGTTGGCTTTAAGACAGGCGATCAGATTGTTTCCATCAATGGGAAGCAGTTTGAGAAAGATCCTGCCATGTCTTACGATGAGATACAAGCTTATCAAGTCGTTCGCAGCTTCCCGAGTTCCAGTAACGTGGATAGAACCCAGACATTGGAAATCGTGGTTCCGAAAAGGGAACGTGCAAGGGTTGCAGCGGATCTGTTTGGACCCAAGGAAGCTTCATTTGTATACCAAACCAACTTTCCCTTTTTCAAGGATTATGTGTTTGACTACTCCGAAATAATAGGCCTTCGGGAAATTGTTCCCAAGCCTATACTTGGCAATCTAGTGTACCTGCTTGTGGTCATTTTTATCATTACGGCCGTTTCTAACGCCGTAAACCTAACGGATGGCATTGACGGATTGGCCGCAGGGACGACCGCTATATCCGGAACAACGTTGGGCATATTTGCCTACATCTCGGGCAACACCATTTTTGCCAACTACCTCAACATCAGCTACCTTCCTCTTTCAGCAGAGTTATTGATATTCTCTACAGCATTGGTGGGCGGATGTATTGGGTTCCTTTGGTATAACTCCTACCCAGCACAGGTGTTTATGGGAGACACTGGAAGTCTCGCACTCGGAGGAGCACTGGGAATTCTCTCCCTTATGGTAAAGAAAGAACTGCTCATCCCAATTATTTGCGGCATATTCCTGGCAGAAACGGTATCAGTGATCCTACAGGTTTCCTATTTTAAATACACCAAAAGAAAATATGGAGAAGGAAGACGCATATTTCTCATGTCTCCCCTCCACCATCACTATGAAAAGGCAGGCCTTCACGAATCCAAGATCGTCACGCGATTCCTGATTGTGGCAGTGATGCTTTCGGCATTGGCCTTTGCAACATTGAAGTTGCGGTAGCACAGTAAAACCTTGACAGGGTTTTGAACCCTGTCAAGGTTAAAAATCACAGAACTAAACCTCGACAGGGTTTCGAACCCTGTCGAGGTTAACAACCCCATTTCACATGAAAGTTCCCCAAAAAGTCGCCGTTTTGGGGGCTGGCGAGAGCGGCATTGGTGCTGCCCTCCTGGCCCGTGCATTGGGAGCGGAAGTGTTTGTCTCTGACGGCGGCACCATTAAAGCTCCTTTTCTTCAAGCGCTCCATGAGCATGAAATTCCCTTTGAACAGGGACAACATACATGGCAATCGTTCTTTGACACAGATGTAATCATCAAAAGCCCGGGTATCCCGGAGAAAGCGGAAGTGGTACAAACCATCCGAAAAGCAGGTATTTCCCTGATTTCAGAGGTGGAATTTGCTGCTCGCCATACAGACGCGCGAATCGTGGCTGTGACAGGCACCAATGGCAAAACTACCACCACCTCCCTGATCCATCACCTGATGCAAACTGCCGGTTTGAATGCAGGCTTGGTAGGCAACATTGGAGAAAGCTTTGCTGGTGCGGTCGCAAACGGTCAACATGACTACTACGCCCTGGAAGTCAGCAGCTTTCAGCTGGATGATGTCTTAGACTTCAGGCCCGAAGTAGCAGTACTGCTCAACATCACTGCTGATCACCTGGACCGATACGACTACAGCATAGAAAAATATGCTGCAGCAAAGTTTCGAATTGGGATGAACCAGCAGCCAGAAGACGCATTTATCTACTGTCTCGATGATCCGGTCTCGGTTCATGAGATGTGGAAACACCCGATGAAAGCAGCAAAGCTTCCTTATGGATCGGAGCAGCAGCTTGGCTCAATGGCATGGATGGATGAACAGGAGATCGTGGCGGGACATAAGTTCCGACTCGATTATCAGCAAGTCCCACTTCAGGGACACCACAATGCCCTTAACTGCATGGCCGCGCTTTTGGCAGCCAAGCGACTGGGCATATCAGATGCGGATATCACCAAAGGGCTCATGACTTTTCAGGCGATTGAACACCGAATGGAATGGGTGGCCACCCTTGAGGAAGTGACCTATATCAATGACTCAAAGGCGACCAATGTGGATGCAACGAAATATGCTCTGGAAGGACTCGAACAACCCATTGTCTGGATTGCTGGAGGGGTAGATAAGGGTAATGAGTACAGCTTGCTTAATACCCAGGCCGTGAAGGCCCTGGTTATCCTCGGTCCACATAAGGAGAAGCTACTTGCTGCATTTGAAGGAAGGATTCCACTGGCTTTTGCAGCAGATATGAAAGAGGCGGTATTCCAAGCACGTCAACTTTCAGAAGCTGGAGATGTGGTCCTGCTTTCCCCTTCTTGCGCAAGTTTTGACTTGTTCAACAACTATGAAGACAGAGGCAGGCAGTTCAAAGCCGCAGTAACATCGATGATTACATCTGAAACCTGACTAAACACATTTTTTGAAGAGAAAAATACAGAACAGCCCATGAATTGGCTCCTACATAAACTGAGAGGCGACAAGATCATCTGGATAACAGTGATCATGATTGCTTTGATGAGCGTCCTGGCGATTTACAGCTCGACCAGTGCGCTGTCACACCGTATGCAAGAAGGCGATACGGAACACTACGCCTTGCGGCATTTCCTGCTGCTGGGGGGAGGATTTGTGGTCATGTTCATCGTTCATTTACTCAACTATAGGCTGTTTGCACGAGTGGTTAATCTGATGTTATTCATCACGATTCCCCTCCTGATTTACACCATCTCACGTGGTAGCGAGATCAATGAAGCTGCCCGATGGGTTACCATTTTTGGGCAGTCGTTTCAGCCTTCGGAATTGGCTAAAATCACCCTCATGATCTTCTTGGCAAAATTACTGACGCAGCGTCAGGAGGTTATCAAGGACTTTACCGAAGGGTTTCTTCCTGCCTTGTTCTGGGTAACGGTTATCTGCGGTTTGATCGCCCCAGCTGACCTGAGTACTGCCGCACTGATGTTTGTGGCCAGCATGATGGTGATGTTTGTGGCGGGTGTGGACGTGAAATACCTCGGGCTTCTCGTAGTTGTGGCGGCTCTGGGCACTTCCATCCTGTTTAATACTGCCAAACGTTCCGGCACCTGGCAGGCACGGATGACTGACTATAAAGAGCGTATTGTCAATCCAGAATACGAGCCAAATTACCAGATGACCCAGGCCTATATCGCCACTTCTACTGGTGGGTTATTTGGAAAAGGTGTGGGAAAAAGTACCCAGCGTAATTTTCTGCCACACGCTTATTCGGATTTTGTGTTTGCCATCATTGTAGAAGAATACGGCATGGTGGGGGGCACCTTATTATTGTGCCTCTACCTGCTACTGCTCTTCCGATCGGTGAGTATTGTCACGGCTTCCAAAACCTTTGGAGCGCTGATGGCAGCGGGGCTTGCTTTCCTTCTGGTACTCCAGGCGATGGTCAATATCGGGGTAACCATTGGGCTACTTCCCATTACCGGCCTGACCCTTCCCATGATCAGCATGGGAGGAACCTCTATTCTGTTTACAGCAGTTTCTCTGGGCATTATCCTAAGTGTAAGCCGGGATGTCCTTGAAAATAAAAAGAGTGGCAAAGCAGCAGCAAAAGCCAAACGAAGCCAAGGTTTCGCCATTAACTAATGACACTCCTATTACCTCAAACCTATCACCTAATACCTAAAACCTCACTCAATTGGCCCCAAAAATCATCATAGCAGGCGGTGGAACCGGCGGACACATTTTTCCGGCGGTGGCGATTGCGTCCGAACTTAAGCGACGCGATGCAGCTACCGAAATCCTGTTTGTGGGAGCAAAAAGTGGGATGGAGATGTCGGTTGTGCCCAAGCAAGGCTATGACATCAAAGGAGTCTGGATAAGTGGGATACAACGCCAATTGAACCTGAGAAACATTGGCCGTAACCTGTTATTCCCGGTCAAGCTGCTGGTGAGCTTATCTCAGTCTAACAACATCCTTCGGGCCTTCAAGCCTGATTTGGTGGTAGGCGTAGGCGGATATGCCAGCGGTCCCATGGGACGTGCCGCAGCTTCCAACGATATTCCCCTCGTCTTGTGTGAGCAGAACGCTTACCCGGGGCTGGTCAATAAATGGCTTGCAAAGAAAGCCTCGAAAATCCTGCTAGGAAATGCAGCCGCACAAAAATATTTCGACCCTGGCAAAACCCAGGTAACAGGAAATCCTATCAGGGCATTTGATAACATGTCTAGGTCAGATGCTGCTCAAAAGATGGGGTTAGCTCCCGATAAACCGATTGTGGTCAGTATGGGCGGCAGTTTAGGTGCTCTCAAGATTAACCAAGTACTCGAAACCCATATCCATCAGGCCCTGGAAGCAGGCATTCAGTGGGTATGGCAGTGCGGCAAATATTATTATGAAACGCTAAGCCAGCGAGTGGCCACCCACGAAAACTTACGCCTGACCGCATTTATTGATGATATGTCAGCGGCCTACCATGCAGCGGATCTGGTGATCGGCCGGGCTGGAGGCAGTACCATTTCTGAACTCATTGCGCTTTCCAAGCCTGCTATCTTGGTGCCTTCTCCCAACGTGGCGGAGGACCACCAGACCCAAAATGCACGGTCTCTTTCAGACCATGGAGCAGCCCTGCTCATTACGGACGCAGAAGCAATGGAAAAGCTCGTTCCCAAAGCCATTCGCCTGATTCAGGATGAACATGCGCTAAGCAATGTTCAAACTGCGATCAGCAATATGCCAAAATATGAAGCGGCAAAAGTGATTGTAGATGAATTGCATACCCTTTTAAATATCCAACCTTCCCCAACCACGTGAATACTCAATCTCCATATTTCCTCGGCATTGGCGGCATTGGCATGAGCGCCCTGGCGCGCTATTTCCACCGCCAGGGATGTGCCGTGAGTGGATATGACCGGGTATCTTCTGTGGTAACACGTGCATTGGAGGAAGAAGGCATGAACGTTTTCTATCAGGAGTCGGTCGATCACCTTGAAGGAAAGGATTTAGTGGTGTATACCCCTGCCATTCCACATGACAGCCTAGAATTACAAGCTGCCCAGGCTTCGGATGTGCCCCTTAAGAAGCGATCAGAAGTTTTGGGAATTCTGAGTCAAGAATACAATTGTCTGGCAGTTGCTGGTACGCATGGCAAGACCACTACGACGGCCATGCTGGCCCATTTGCTTCGTCACAGCGGGGTGGATACTACGGCATTCCTAGGAGGTATCAGCAACAATTTGAATTCGAATTTTGCCTTTGGAGCTTCCGATTACATGGTTGCTGAAGCAGACGAATTTGACCGTTCTTTCTTAACCCTTCACCCACATATCGCTGCAATTACCTCTCTGGATGCAGATCATTTGGATATTTATGGAGATGGGCAACAAATGAAGACGACCTATCGTGCGTTTGCGCAACAGGTTACGGGTACATTATTGGTTCAACATGAATTTATAACCGAAAACTGGGGCAGGGAATACCTGACATTTGGACTTGACGCAGGAGATTTCCAGGCCCGTAACCTGACCTATATAGGGTTGGAAGCACGATTTGATTTCCAGCTTCCAGATGGTAAGCAGTATCCGATGGTACTAAATATGCCAGGTCGCCACAATGTAAGCAATGCAATAGCAGCATTGGCCATATGTAGCCTCATTGGCATTGAGCCAGAAAAGCTTCAAGCAGCTATAGCAGACTTTTCCGGGATTTACAGAAGGTTTGAAGTAAAAGTTCACAATGATCAATACCTGTACATAGATGATTATGCGCACCATCCAACTGAAATAGTGGCGGCTATTCACACAGCAAGAGCATTGTATCCCGAACGGAAGCTGGTGGTGGTATTCCAACCTCATCTATTCAGTCGAACCCGTGATTTTCTTAATGAATTTGCTGAAGCCCTTTCCCAAGCTGATGAGGTCATTCTCATGGATATTTATCCAGCGAGGGAACTTCCCATTCCGGGCGTTTCTTCAGAAATCCTCTTGAATGCTATGTCACTCAAAAATAAATCTCTTGTGAAAAAAGATGATTTGCCTACAGCAGTTAGCGCAGGCCTTCAGTCTCCCTGTACCCTGCTCACCCTAGGTGCAGGGGACATTGACCGCGAGGTACCGGCCATGACCCAACTGGTCCAGACCCTTTCAAAAGAATCTAATCCACATAACGCATAAGCCATGACCCTCATTTCAACACCCGTTAAATCTCGTCCGCAGCCGCGTCGCAATCGGCCTCTTGAGGAAATTCAGGAGGAACAGAAGCAGCGTAAGCCATTCAAGGTGGGCAAGGTTCGCTTGAAATCGACCTTCATCTATCTGCTGGTCGCAGGAGGCGTACTGGTGCTGCTTGCGTTGGCCAATGGCTACCAGGAGAGCATTGTCTGTAAAGATATCAGCGTGACCATTCATGAAGGTTCAGACAACGCCTTCCTTGATATGAACCAAGTAAAGCAAATCATCGGCCTGGACCATGGGCGGGATATTATCGGCGAAAGAATGAGCGGAATCGAGCTGTTTAAGCTGGAAGAAGCACTGAAACGCAATCCTTATATCGAACAGGCTGAAGTGTATAAAAACCTACAAGGGGTACTTTATGTGGATGTTACCCTGAGAAAGCCAGTAGCTCGTGTGATGAGCAAGCGAGGCTCTACTTTTTATGTGGACGCTGAAGGCAGGAAAATGCCCGTAACACGGCAGCATGTGGCGAATCTCCCATTGGTACGGGGCTACATCGCAGAGAAGCTAACCCCTGTGGACACCTTAAAGTACCGCAACCTGGCAAGCGTGTTGCCTATTCTCCGCCACCTGGAACGGGATGAGTTTTGGGCTGCGCAGGTAGCCGAGATAAGGATACACAAAGGTGGGGAAGTAACCCTTTACCCACGTATTGGCCGCATGAAAATGGAGTTTGGCCAGCCGGATCGAGTAGAAGAAAAGTTTCAAAACCTCCGGCTGTTCTACGCTCAGGTAGTTGATGAAATCGGCTGGAAAAAATATAGAAGCGTGAATGTGAAATATCGGGGGCAAGTGGTGGGAAAGAGGTGAACGGATTAGGTGATAGCTATTAGCTTTTAGGTGTGAGGTTGAGGGGACGGTTTTAGGTATGAGGTTTTAGTGAATTTAGACTACGTCAACATTTTTAATACATCTCTAATCAGCATTATTATGGACACAGAAAAGATTGTAGTAGGATTAGACATTGGCACAACGAAGATTTGTGCGATTGTCGGAAAACGCAACGAATTTGGAAAAATTAACATCCTCGGACTGGGCAAAGCTGCCTCCGATGGGGTGAGCCGTGGCGTTGTGGTCAACATCGAAAAGACCGTGCAAGCCATCCGCGAAGCAATTTCCCAGGCAGAGAAGCAGTCTGGAATCAAAATCGAAGTAGTACATGTCGGAATCGCAGGTGAGCATGTTCGCTCTATGCAGCACAAGGGCATCATCACCCTGAACAATGACGACTTTGAGATTTCTTCAGAGGACGTTCAGCGGCTTCATGACGATATGTTCAAAATCGCCACTCAGCCTGGACAAGAAATCATCCACGTACTTCCCCAGGAATACACCTGCGATGACCAAGCTGGAATCGTGGATCCTGTCGGTATGTCGGGCGTTCGTTTGGAGGGTAACTTCCACATTGTTACCGGACAGACCACTGCTGCCAATAACATTTATAAATGTGTAGTCCGTGCCGGACTTGAAGTTGCAGAACTGATCCTTGAACCTTTGGCTTCTAGCGCAGCTGTACTTACAGAAGAAGAGCGTGAAGCAGGTGTTTGCCTGGTAGATATTGGAGGCGGCACGTCTGACATTGCCATTTTCGAAAATAACATCATCCGCCACACAGCTGTGATTCCTTTTGGTGGAAACATCGTCACCGAAGACATCAAGCAGGGCTGCAAGGTGATGAAGAAGCATGCAGAACTGCTGAAGATTGAATATGGAAGCGCACTGGCAGATGCAGTAACAGAAGATGTGGTCATCAGTATTCCTGGGCCACGTGACCGTCCTGCCAAGGAAATCCACAAGGTGATGCTGGCGCAGGTAATTCAATCTCGAATGGAAGAAATCATGGAGTTTGTGGCCGCTGAAATCAAGAATTCCGGCTTCGAAGATAAGCTGGTAGCAGGCATCGTGGTTACAGGTGGTGGTGCTCAGCTTCAGCACATGAAGGAGCTGACAGAGTATGTTACCGGGATAGATACCCGTCTTGGGCTTCCTGGTGAGCACCTGGCCAGTGGCATGGTAGAGGAAGTGAACTACCCGATGTTCTCTACCGGTACAGGTCTGGTGATCATGGGGCTGGAAGCAGCTGAATACGCCCGGTCTTCCAGCAGGGCCACTGTAGCAGAAAAAGCAAAGGCTCCTCTTTTCAGTCAGCGGAGTGGCAGCACAGGTGGCACCCCGAAGATCAGCTTTATCGATAAGGTAAAAGGCTGGTTTGAAAGCACCTTGAGCAATACCGGAGAATTTATTGAATAAATTCTCAGTTTTCGGTTTTCGGTTTACAGTTTGTTCTGCTTTGCAGCCAAAACTGATCACCGAAGACTCTAATAAAACCAACTTTTAAAAATATATCGTCATGCAATTTGAATTTCCAACCAATCAAGATTCGATCATCAAGGTGATCGGAATCGGTGGCGGCGGTAGCAACGCTGTCAACAATATGTATGAGCACGGCATCGATGGAGTTTCCTTCATGGTGTGCAATACGGACATGCAAGCCCTCAAAAATAGCCCTGTACCCAGTCGTGTACGCCTCGGAGGCAACCAAACTGAAGGACTTGGTGCAGGTGCCAACCCTGAAGTAGGCAAAAAGTCCGCGGTGGAGTCCCAGGAAGAAGTGGCCCAGGCCCTGCGCGACAACACCAAAATGGTATTCCTCACCGCTGGTATGGGCGGCGGAACCGGAACAGGTGCAGCCCCTGTCATTGCGGATATGGCACGTGAAATGGGCATCCTTACTGTGGGGATCGTAACCGTTCCTTTCAAGTTCGAAGGTCCCAAGCGGACCAAGCAGGCCCAGGCGGGCATCAAAGAGCTGGAAGACAGCGTAGATACGTTGATTGTCATTGACAACAACAACCTTCAGAAGATTCTGGGTAACAACGTTACCATGCGCAAAGCCTTCGAAGAGGCTGACCAAGTGCTGTTAGATGCAGCTCGCGGAATTGCTGAGATCATCACCTCTGAAGGCTACATCAATGTGGACTTTGCGGATGTGTGTACCATCATGCGCGAAGGTGGCAAGGCCCTGATGGGTATTGCGGATGCCAATGGTGAAAACCGCGCTATGGAGGCAGTAGAAGCAGCGATCAGCTCTCCTCTATTGGATGACATCAGCCTACGGGGTGCCCGTGGCATTGTGGTCAATATCACTGCTGCCGAAGATTCCCTTCGAATGGATGAAACCACTGCCATCATGGAGCATATCCAGGAAACAGCAGGCATGGATGCCAATATCATCTATGGTATTGTCTATGATGAAAATATGGGCGATACCCTTCGGGTGACCGTCGTGGCTACTCGCTTTGTGGAAGAGGTCCAAGCCGAGCCTGAAGTAAATACAGCGCAGCAAATTGTTGCGGAACCTGCTCCTGAGGCTCCTGCCCGTCGTGTGGTATCGCTCAAAGCAGTAGAAGAGCAACGTCGTCAGGAAGAAGAAGCACGTCAAGAAGCGATTAAGCAACGCCGTTCACGTGCAGAGCGTGGCGAACGCCTTAAAAAGCTGAACTCGAAAGAGTATGACATCCATGATCCTGATAGCCTTCAGGGCCTTGAGTCTGTTCCCGCATACTTGCGTAAGAAGGTTACGCTAGACGAGTCAGGGCCTCAGCGTCCAACCATTTCCCGTTTGAGCTTGGAAGAGACGGAAGACCAATCCTATCGCTTGAAGGAGAATAACTCTTTCCTGCATGATAATGTGGATTAGGAGGTTGTAGGCAATAGGTGCCAGGCATGAGGTTTTAGGTACTAGCCTTCAGGTAATAGCTTTTAGGTGATAGGTATGTTTGCTGAATCCTAACACCTTTTCGAATTGCATGACATAGTCTGTGTCCTTTGTATGACGTAGGACCCTGCCAAAGATGGGCAGGGTCTTTTTTGTGCATTTTTCAAATGCACAAATACTTCCTCTTGACTTTATTGACATCATCGCTCTTCTAGCCCCTTGAGGACTTCATCGTATAATTTCTCGCTGATATAAAAATTTGCTTCCGTTCTTAATCGGTCTAAAAGGGGTTTCACCCGTGGTATAATTCCGGATTCCTTACCTTGAGCTAGGATACCAATCAGGCCAATGATATTTATGTCGAGTGACTTGGCAATCTTTCTTCCAGCCCTTTCATCAATGATCAAGATATCGGCCGATAATTCGTATGCTAATGTTATCGCCGCAGATTCTCCCTTATCCAAGTAAGCTTGCAGTCCGATTTCCATCTCTGCATCTACAGGGTCTTGAATGCTAATCCATTCAGCTTGATAGAACTCTGTCAGTTCGATCCCATAGATCTCTAATTTCAGTATTTCATCTTTTACAGCTGTAGGGATAATAATTTCAATATAAAGCTCATTTAACAATGATAATCTCCCTATAATTATAAGGCCACAT